>JBPBQE010000318.1:0-12254 GCA_050954595.1 Janthinobacterium lividum
GGCCCGCGCCTCGTTTAGTATAACGCAGCGCGTTCGTCACTTCCCAGGCATCATGCGCGCGAACACGCCGTCGTCGCGCGCCAGCCCGTGCCAGCATGCCGCCGCCACGTGCAGCCCGATGATCGCCAGCAGCCCCCAGGCCAACCACCCGTGGATCCCGCCCCACCATTCGGCGCTGCGCTCGTTGGCTGGCGCGATCAGCGGAAGCTTGGTCAGGAACATCAGCGTCGGCCTAGCCCCGAAGCCGGAGGCCGAAATCCAGCCCAGCACGGGGATCGCGATCAACAGCGCATAGAATGCCCAGTGCGTCAGCCGCGACAGAAGCTGTAGCGGCGGTGCGATGTCGGCCGGTGCCGGGGGCGGCCGATGCGTCAGCCGCCACCCGAAGCGGAACACCATCAGCAGCAGCACCGTCGGTCCGATCGCGAGATGCCAGGCATTGAGCCCGTCTTCCGTCACGCCGGCGAAAACCTCCGGCGTGACCAGCTTGGTGAAGAACTGCGCCGCGACCAGCCCAACGATCACCCAATGCAGCGTTTTGGCAACGGGATCGTACCTATCGCGCGTCTGGGCTCCCGCGGGTGCGGTCATGAGGCGAAGCGGAGCGTCACCGTTCCACACCGGGCGAACTGCGCCGCCACCTCGGTGCCCGGCGCCACGTAGTCCTTCCCCGTCCACGACCCGGTCGTCACCACCTGCCCCCTGCGCAATCCGCCCGCCCAGTGCGTCCCTTCATTGGCCAGCCAGGCCACCAGCCGCAGCATCTCGCCGCCGGGGTTCGCTCTGCCCGTCTTGATCTCGACCCCGTCGGCCAACAGCCGCACCGTCTCGCTCGTCAGGTCGACAGAATCCCACCTCTCGATTGCCGGCCCGAGCACCAGGCTGTGGTTGGACAGGCTATCGGCCAGCGCCGACATCGCGCCCGCTGCGGCCGAGTCGACGAACCGGCTTTCCAAAACCTCGATGGCCGGATGCGCCGACGCGATCGCGTCGCGCACCTCGGCGATGCTGTAGGGCGTCTCCCGGGGCGGCAGGTCGCGACCGAGGCGAACCGCGATCTCCGCCTCCACGCCGCGGTCGCTGCCCCGCACCGTGAGCGGCCCGTCCGACACCGTGCCGGACGGCAGCGGTGCGCAGGTGAAATGGGTGGCCGCCGGGTTGGGAGAGCCGACTTTCCAGCCGTCGATCCCGCCCATCGCCGCGCTGACGGCATGCTGGATGCCGTAGGCGTCGGCCTCCGTCGCGGGGCGCATCGCTTCCGGCAATTCGTCGAGCCGGGGCGATGCGCCGCGGCGAGCGGTCAGGAACAGTGTGGCGGCGTCATCATACGATGTCATGGCAGGTGGAACGTCCTTGGGGCTCGGGGCGCAAATGCTTGACCGCAGCATCGCGCCCGTTGCTGTTAGAGGCAAATACGTCGAGGTCTTCTGAGTTGGATATCCTCCGCACCTGGCGCGATTTGCCCGAGGCGTTCCGTGGCGCCACTGTCGCGCTCGGCAATTTCGACGGCATCCATCGCGGTCACGCCCACTTGCTCCGCGCCGCCCACGCCGCGCGACCCGGCGCCAAGCTCGCCGTCCTCACCTTCGAGCCGCACCCGCGCGAGCTGTTCCGCCCCGAGGACCCGCCCTTCCGCCTCACCCTCGACTCGGAGCGGGCGGATCTGCTGGCCGCGCTCGGAGTGCAGATCCTTTACGAGATCCCGTTCGACCGCGATTTCTCCTGGCTGTCCGCCGAGGCCTTCGTCAGCGACGTACTGCACGATGGCATCGGCGCAGCCCATCTCGCCTGCGGGGCGGATTTTGCTTTCGGGCATCGTCGCGGCGGCGATGTCGGCTTCCTCGCCGCCCGGGCGGAGGCGCTCGGCATGGGCCTCTCGGTCGTCCCGCAACTGACCGATGCGCAGGGGCCGATCAGCTCGACCCGTATTCGCCGCCTGCTACAGGACGGTTATCCCGAGCGGGCCGCCGCCGATCTGGGCCGCCCCTGGGCGCTGCGAGGCATCGTCGCGCATGGTGACAAGCGCGGCCGCACCATCGGCTTCCCGACCGCTAACGTGCCGCTGGGCCGCCATATCGAGCCGACCCGCGGCGTGTATGCGATCACCGCCCGGCTGCCCGATGGCACGGTGGTCGACGGCGTCGCCAACATCGGCCGTCGCCCGACCGTGGACGAAGGGCTGCAAAGCCGGGTCGAAGCCAATCTGTTTGACTGGCAGGGCGATCTCTATGGCCAGGAGATCGCGGTGGCGTTGCATGCCTTCCTCCGGGCAGAGCAGAAATTCGGATCTTTCGACGAATTACGCGCCCAGATTGCAACGGACGCTGCCCAGGCACGCGCTTTTCTATCAGGCAGAGCCGGCCTGTGACATAGTCACCGCAAAGTGCGGAGGTCAGCGTGCATCATATTGTCGTCGCCGGGGGTGGAGCCGCCGGGCTGGAGTTGGTGACCAAGCTCGGCAACAAGTTCGCCCGCAAGGGCCTCGCGCAGATCACGCTGGTCGAGCGCAACCGCGCCCATATTTGGAAGCCGCTGCTGCATTCGCTCGCCGCGGGCAGCCTCGCCCGCTCGGAGCACGAGCTGAACTACCTGGCTCAGGCGCACTGGCACAACTTCACGTATCGCTTCGGCGAGGTCGTCGGTCTCGACCGCGACAACAAGAAGCTGTTGCTCGGCCCGACCATCGACGACGAGGGCCGACAGATCACCTCGGCCGTTTCGCTGCCCTACGACACGTTGGTGATGTCGATCGGCAGCATCACCAACGATTTCGGCACGGAGGGTGCGGCCAAATTCGCCGTTCCGCTGGAGACCGCCGAGCAGGCGAACCGGTTCAACCGCCGGCTCATCAATGCCTGTCTGCGCGCCAACGGGCAGGATGCGCCGATCCGGCCGGGTCAGCTTCATGTCGCGATCATCGGCGCTGGCGCGACGGGCACGGAACTCGCCGCCGAGCTGCATCGGACCGTGCGCGCCATCGTGGCCTACGGGCTCGATAAGATCGCCCCGGAGCGCGACATCCGCATCATCCTGATCGAGGCGGCCCCGCGCATCCTGCCGGCGTTGCCCGAACGCATCTCCAACGCCACGATGGCGCTGCTCGGCAAGCTCGACGTCGTGGTGCGGACGAGCGCGAAGGTGGCCGAAGTCCGCGCCGATGGCGTCGTGCTCGAGGGTGGCGAAGTGATCGCGGCCGAGTTGGTGGTGTGGGCAGCCGGGGTGAAGGCGCCCGAGGTGCTGAAGGATTTCGGCGGATTGGAGACCACCAAGGTCAACCAACTCGTCGTGGAGCCCACGTTGCAGACGACGCGGGATCCCGACGTGTTCGCGATTGGGGACTGCGCCTCGTGCGTCGATCCGCGTACCGGCAAGCCGATCCCGCCGCGAGCCCAGGCAGCGCACCAGATGGCGTCGCACATGGTGGCCCAGCTCACCGCGCGCCTGGCCGACAAACCGTTGACGCCGTTCGTGTATCGCGATTTCGGGTCGCTGGTGTCGTTGGGCCGCTACAGCACGGTCGGCAGCCTGATGGGCTTCAACGTCGGTCGTTCGATGTTCGTGGAGGGCATGTTCGCCCGCATCATGTATCGCTCGCTCTACAAGATGCACCAGGCGGCGCTCCATGGCACCGGCAACGTCGCCCTGCGCACGCTGGCCGGCGTGTTCAGCAGCAGGCCGGTGACGCGGGTGAAGCTGCACTGACCGCCACCTCCGCTTGACCCCACGCGCGCCGCATCCGCATATGCGCGCCATGGTCCGCTCCGGCTCTGCGCGAATTATCGCCTCGGCTTCGTAAAACGAGGCCGACCCGAGCTGCGCGCCACAGCCGTCCAGGATTGAGCCCGAATGACCGTTTCCGCACCCACCGACTACAAATCCACCGTCTTCCTCCCGACCACCACCTTCCCCATGCGCGGCGACCTGCCCACCCGCGAGCCCGCCTGGCTCGACCGCTGGGCCAAGATCGACCTTTGGCAGCGCACGATCGCCGCCATGGAGGGCCGCCCCCCCTTCGTGCTGCACGACGGGCCGATCTACTCCAACGGCAACCTCCATATCGGCCACGCGTTGAACCGCATCCTCAAGGATGTCATCATGCGCGCCCATCGCCTGGCCGGCGAGGACGTGCCCTACATCCCCGGCTGGGACACGCATGGCCTGCCGATCGAGTGGAAGGTTGAAGAGGAGTATCGCAAGACCGGCCGCGACAAGGACGCTGTTCCCGTCCTCGACTTCCGCGACGAGTGCCGCCGCTACAGCCAGCACTGGCTCGACGTGCAGACGGCCGAATTCAAGCGCCTCGGCGTCGAGGGCGACTGGACCCGGCGCTACGCCACCTTCGACTTCACCTCCGAAGCCGCCATCGCCGCCGAGATTGGCAAGTTCCTGCTCAACGGCGCGCTCTACCGCGGCCTGCGCCCGGTGATGTGGAGCCCGGTCGAGAAGACCGCGCTGGCGGAAGCCGAGATCGAGTATCACGACCGCACCAGCGACACGGTCTTTGTCCGCTTTCCGCTGATCAGCACGCCCGACCCTCGCCTCGAGGGCGCTTCGGCGGTGATCTGGACCACGACCACCTGGACGCTGCCGGGCAACCGCGCCATCGCGTACGGTCCGGAGATCGACTACGCCCTGGTCCGCATTGACAGCGTTGCCGACGGCTCCCTCGCCCAACCCGGCGAGCGCATTCTCGTCGCCCTCGGTCTGTTGCCCGATCTGGCCAAGTCCGCCGGCATCGCCACCCATCATGTCGAGCACGTCTTCGCCGGCACCCAACTCGAGGGCGCCGTCGCCCGTCATCCGCTCCGCGGCCAGGGCTACGACCACGACGTTCGCCTGCTGCCAGCCGACTACGTCACCACCGACCAGGGCACCGGCCTCGTCCACACGGCCCCGTCGCACGGCGTCGAGGACTTCGTGCTGGGCCGGGAGTTCGGCCTCGAGGTTCCTGAAACCGTCCAAGGCGACGGCACCTACTCCGCCTGGGTCCCGCTCTTCGCCGGCACCCACGTCTTCAAGGCGTCCAAGCCGGTCGCCGACGCGGTCGAAGCCGCCGGCGGGTTGCTCGCGCGCGGCACCCTGAACCACTCCTACCCGCATAGCTGGCGCAGCAAGGCCCCGGTCATCTACCGCGCCACCCCGCAATGGTTCATCGCGCTCGACGGCGAAGGCCAGATCCGCACCAAGGCGCTGGCCGCCATCGACGAGACGCGCTTCATCCCCGAAGCCGGCCGCACCCGCCTCGCCTCCATGGTCGCCGGCCGCCCCGATTGGTGCATCAGCCGTCAGCGCGCCTGGGGCGTGCCGATCCCCGTTTTCGTGGAGCGCCGCTCCGGCGAGCCCCTGCGCGACCCGGCCGTGCTCGACCGTATCGTCGAAGCCTTCAAGATCGAGGGCGCCGACGCTTGGTACAACAGCCCGGCGGCGCGCTTCCTCGGCGAAGGCCGCGACCCCGCCGACTACGAGCAGGTCATGGACATCGTCGACGTCTGGTTCGAGAGCGGCAGCACCCATGCCTTTGCCATGGAAGCCATCGGCGATGGCTGGCCCGCCGACCTTTACCTCGAAGGCAGCGACCAGCATCGTGGCTGGTTCCAGTCGAGCCTGCTCGAAGCCGTGGGGACCCGCGGCCGCGCGCCGTATAAGGCCGTGCTGACCCATGGATTCGTGCTGGACGAGAACGGACGCAAGATGAGCAAATCGCTCGGCAACGTGACCGCGCCGCAGGAAGTCACCGAAAAAATGGGCGCCGACATCCTGCGCCTGTGGACAATGAACTCGGACGTCAACGAAGACCTCCGTATCGGCTCGGAAATCCTCAAGCAGCAAGCCGAACTCTACCGCCGCCTGCGCAACACGCTGCGCTGGCTGCTCGGCGGGCTCGATGGCTTTGACGACGCCGAGCGCCTGCCGGAGGCCGAGCTGCCCGAGCTGGAACGCTGGGTGCTGCACCGCCTCGCCGAGTTCGACCGACGGCTGCGCACGGCACTGACTGACCACGACTGGACCGGGGTTTACCCGGAACTGCACGCGTTTTGCTCGGCCGACCTGTCCGCCTTCTACTTCGACGTCCGCAAGGATGCGCTCTACTGCGACGCGCCGGATAGTCTGCGCCGCCGGGCCGTGCGGACGGTGCTGGATCACCTGCACCGCTGCCTGACCGCGTGGCTGGCGCCGGTGCTCTGCTTCACCGCGGAGGAAGCCTGGCTCGCCCGCTTCCCCTCCGACGATGGCAGCATCCATCTGCAATCCTTTCCCGCGATCCCGGCTGCCTGGCATGACCCGGCACTCGGCGAGCGTTGGACCGCACTGCGCGCCATGCGCAGCCAAGCCACCACAGCGCTGGAGCAGGCCCGGGCCGAGAAATTGATCGGCTCCTCATTACAGGCCGTGCTGGAAGTGCCGCTCGACTTCCTGGACCAGCTCGATGCCGAGACCTGGGCCGAGATCGCCATCGTCTCCGCCGTGCAACCAAGCGGTTCGCTCCTCGTGCTCCGCGCACCGGGTGAGAAATGCGCCCGTTGCTGGCGGGTGTTGCCGGAAGTGGGTGGGGGTCCGAGCCAGGCGCCGGTGTGCATGCGGTGCGAGGCCGTGGTCGAGGCACTGCCAGGTCGCAAGGCGGCCGCGGAATGAAGCGTCCCGCCATGCTCGGCTGGGGGCTGCTCGCCGCCGCAATCGTGCTCGCGGCGGACCAGGCCAGCAAATATTGGATCGTCAACGTGCTCGACCTGCCGTCGCTCGGCTCGGTCGAGCTGTTGTCCTGGCTCAACCTGACCATGGTGTGGAACCAGGGCGTCACCTTCGGCCTCCTGCGGCAGGGCAGCGTCACCGGCACTTACGTGCTGGCCGGCGTTTCCATGCTGGTGGTGTGCTTCCTGCTGGCGTGGATGGCGCGGGCCGAGCGTGTGATGCTTGCGGTGGCACTCGGCGCGGTGGCCGGCGGGGCCGTTGGCAACGTGCTGGACCGGTTGCGCTTCGGCCGCGTGGTGGACTTCATCCACGCCCATGCGTTCGGTTACTCCTGGTACGTGTTCAACGTCGCCGACGCGGCAATCGTCTGCGGTGTCGCCGTGCTGATCCTGGATGGCCTGCTGCCGCAGCGGTCGCGCTTGCAGGCGCCGGGCGTCCCGCAGTAATAACCGCCGCATGAGGAAACAATTTCGTGTGGTGGCGCTCGCCGGCGTGCTCGGCCTCGGCGCCTGCAGTGGCGATGAACTGACCCGCACCTTCGGCCTGACGCGTGACGCGCCGGACGAGTTCCAGGTGACGACGCGCGCGCCGCTATCCATGCCGCCGGACTTCTCACTGCGTCCGCCGCGCCCCGGCGCTTCCCGCCCGCAGGAGCTGAGCGGCGCGCAGCAGGCCGAAGCCGCCCTGGTGCCGGACTCCATCAACGCCCAGGCGCCGCGCGCTTCCAGCCCCGGACAGCAGGCCCTGGTTGCCGCCGCTGGCCGCCCTGCGCCAGCGAACATCCGCGCCGAGGTCAACAGCGAGGCCGCGATCGACACTCCGAACCGGAGCTTCGCCGATCGCCTGATGTTCTGGCGCGCCACCCCGCCCGCCGGCACCGCCGTGGACCCGACCCGCGAAGCCCAGCGCCTCCGCCAGAATGCCGCCCTCGGCCAAGCCACCGATAGCGGCGACACGCCGATCATCCAGCGCCGCCGCGCCGGTATCCTCAGCAGCATCTTCTAGCCATGAGTTCCCCGCGTCTGCCCACCATCCCGCCGGCCACATATGACGACGGCCAGCGCGAGGCCGCCGCCGCATTCCGCGACCTTC
This sequence comes from Janthinobacterium lividum, assembly GCA_050954595.1. GTDB lineage: Bacteria > Pseudomonadota > Alphaproteobacteria > Acetobacterales > Acetobacteraceae > JAVVHH01. The sequence continues at coordinate 7,783 of JBPBQE010000318.1, forward strand.
GCGGCATCGACCCGTTCGGTCCCTACGAAGCGCTGATGCACTCGCCGCGGCTGATGATCCTCGCGCAATCGGTGGGCGAATACCTTCGTTATCACTCGGGCATCGGCACCACGCTGTCCGAACTTGTGATCCTGGTCGTGGCGCGGCACTGGTCGCAGGATTTCGAGTGGTATGCCCACGCACCGATCGCTGCCAACGTCGGCATCGCGCCAGAGATCATTGCCGCCATCCGCGACGGCCGCCGCCCGGAGGCGATGAGCGACGACGAAGCGTTGGTCTATGACTTCACGATCGAACTGCAGCACTTCAAGCGCGTGTCGGATGCCACCTGGGCGCGGGCCGAGCAACGCTTCGGCAAGCCGGCCGTCGTCGATCTCGTCGGTATCAGCGGCTATTACGGCTTTCTCGCCATGCAGATGAATGCCTGCCGTTATGCGCCACCCGGCGACGACCGCCTGCCCCGCTTTCCGGACTAGACCTCGTTTGCGCGTGCTCTCCACGCGTGGAGTTTGCCGCCGCCGAGCAGTTCTGTAGAGTGTCGGACTGCATGGGTTCCACTACCCTCCCTTCCGGCGTCGTGCCGCAATTCCCGGTTGAGCTGAGCCCGCCCAACCTCGAGTCCTGGATGGTGGGCAATGTCGGCATCCCCGGCGTGACCCGGCGCTTCGGCCCGGCGCCCGGACCGAATGTGGTGATCCTCGGGCTGCTGCATGGCAACGAGATCGCGGGCGGCATCGTGCTCGAACAACTCCTGCGCGAGCGCTTCGAGCCCACGTGCGGCACGCTGACCATCATCTTGGCCAACCTCGCCGCCTATGCCCGCTTCGACCCCGAACAGCCAACCGCCTCCCGCTTCATCGACGAGGACCTCAACCGGGTCTGGGACCCCGCGGTGCTCGACGGACCCCGCCGTAGCTGCGAACTGGACCGCGCCCGGGCCATCCGCCCCATGATCGACCGCGCCGACCTGCTGCTCGACCTCCATTCCATGCTTTGGCCCAGTGATCCCTTGCTGCTCTGCGGCTCCGGCCAGGCCGGCCGCGCCCTCGGCATGTCGCTCGGCGTGCCCGCTCTCGTCGTCGCCGACCGCGGCCATGCCACCGGGCCCCGCCTGATCGACTATCCCCGCTTCACCGGCGACGGCACGGCCGCCGCGTGCCTGGTCGAGGCAGGGCAGCACTGGCGGCACGAGACGGTCGACGTAATGCGCAGCTGCGTGGAGGCGATGCTCGGCCGCGCCGGCATGGCTCCCGTGCCGGCGCCCCGGCCCACGCCGCGCTGCGCCGAGGTCACCCTCGTGGTCACCGCGGCGACCAGCGGCTTCACGTTTGTGCAATCCTACCGCGGCGGCGACGTGATCCCCGAGCGCAACACCCTGGTCGCCCTCGACGGCACCAACGAGATTCGCACGCCGCACGACGACGCGCTGCTGGTCATGCCGAGTCTGCGCGCCAGCCGCGGCCATACCGCCGTCCGTATGGCGCGTTTCGTCGAGCCCCCAACAGAGCCGAATCCATGCCCCTGAGCACCCCAGCCCCCCGCCGCAAACTGCACACGCGCGCCATCGAGCTGTGCGGCTACGAGCGCGAGGATGGCCTGTTCGAGGTCGAGGCCAGCCTGACCGACACCAAGACCTACGTGTTCAGCAACAGCGACCGCGGCGAGATCACGCCGGGGGTGCCGCTGCACGGCATGTTGTCGCGCATGACCTACGACAGCGCGATGCTGATTCACCGCTTCGAGTCGGTCACCGAATTCGGCCCCTATTTTGCCTGCCCAGCCGCCGCGTATAATTTCGCCGACCTCGCCGGCCTGACCATCGGCCGCGGCTTCATCCGCGCAGCCAACGAGCGCATCGGCGGCATCAAGGGCTGCACTCACTTGCGCGAGCTACTGGGTCAGATGGGCACCGTGGCGCTGCAGACCGTGGTCCGCATGCGGGTAAAGGCCGCCGCCACTACGGTAACCCGGCCGGCGCAGCTGGATACCTGCATGGCCTATGCTGATGGCGGCGAGATCGCGCGCCGGACCTGGCCGGAGTATTACGCGCTGCAGGATGCCGCGAAGGACTAGGCTTCGCCCGGCGCCCGCAACGTCAGTGACAGCGCATGCAGCCCGGCCGTGAACTCGTCGCTCAACGCGGCATTGATCAGCCGATGCCGCGCGACGCGGTTCAAGCCGCTGAAACGCTCCGACACCACCAGCACGTTGTAATGCGTCTCGCCTTCCGCGCGCGCGCCGGAATGGCCGGCATGCATGGCACTGTCGTCCTGAACCTGCAGGATCGTTGGCGCAAAGTGGGCGCGCAATGCGGCTTCAATTCTGGCAACGCGATTCGACATGCGCCTCATCTAACGCCGGGTCTTGCCGGGCGCTACCCCGAACGCACATAGTTGGAAGATGACCCGTCGCCCTTCCTCGCGTCCCCGGGCCTACGCGCCCGATCCGGACGCGCCAGGCCGGGCGTGCGACTCTCCCGGATGCCCCGAACCCGGCGCGTATCGCGCGCCGAAATCGCGCGACACGCTCAGCGATTACCATTGGTTCTGCCTGGAGCACGTTCGCGCCTACAATGCGGGTTGGGATTTCTACAAAGGCATGACGCCGGGCCAGATCGAGCAACAAACCCGCTACGACACCTCGTGGCAGCGCCCGACCTGGCCGCTCGGCACCAACAGCGCGCGAAGCTTCGACGAGACCGACCTGCGCGACCCGCTCAATCTGCTGCAGAAAGGCAAGATCAAGCGCGCGCAGAAGTCCCAGGAAGCCCGCCTACCGGCCGAGATGCGCGAGCCGATCCAGGCGTTGGGCCTGGAATGGCCGTTCTCGCTGGACGTGCTGAAGGCGCGCTACAAGGAATTGGCCAAGCGGCATCACCCCGATGCGAATGGCGGCGATCGCGCGGCGGAAGAGCGTCTGAAGACGATCAACCTCGCATATGCGGCTGTTCGTCATTATTTGACCACGGAACCGAGGATGGCGGCGGCCGGCTGAGCTTCCGTCGCGACAATGAGGGGGCTACTCTGACCGTCTTGCGGTCGGCTCCTCCTCCGAATGGTATGGGACACTTGTCTAGATGAACAATATCGCAGCCCTCGCTGACGCGCGCTCCACCCCGACATCGGCGATCAACGCGCCCGATACCACCGTCTCGGCGCGCGAAGCGTTCGGGATCGACTCGGACATGCAGGTCCCGGCGTTCTCGACCGCGACCGAGCACGTGCCGGAGGCCGACCCGGCCTACAAGTTCGACCGGGAAACCACACTGGCGATCGTGGCCGGGTTCGCGTTCAACCGCCGGGTCATGATTCAGGGCTATCACGGCACCGGTAAATCGACCCACATCGAGCAGGTTGCCTCGCGCCTCAACTGGCCGTGCATCCGCGTCAACCTCGACAGCCACATCAGCCGTATCGACCTGATCGGCAAGGACGCCATCGTCCTCAAGGATGGCAAGCAGATCACCGAGTTCCGCGAGGGCATCCTGCCTTGGGCGCTGCAGCACCCGTGCGCCCTGGTGTTCGACGAGTATGACGCCGGCCGTCCGGACGTGATGTTCGTGATCCAGCGCGTGCTCGAGGTCGAAGGCCGGCTCACGCTGCTCGACCAGAACAAGGTCATCCGTCCGCACCCGAGCTTCCGCCTATTCGCCACTGCCAACACGGTCGGCCTCGGCGACACCACCGGCCTGTATCACGGCACGCAGCAGATCAACCAAGGCCAGATGGACCGTTGGAACATCGTCGCCACGCTGAACTACCTGCCGCATGCGCAGGAGACGGCGATCGTGATGGCCAAGTCCGGCTACTCGGCCGACGACAAGGCCAAGAAGAAGCAGGTCGAGAGCATGGTCGCACTGGCCGACCTGACCCGCGCCGGCTTCATCAACGGGGACATCTCCACCGTCATGTCGCCGCGCACGGTGATGACCTGGGCTGAGAATGCCCGCATCTTCAACGATATCGGCTTCGCCTTCCGGCTCACCTTCCTCAACAAGTGCGACGAGGCCGAGCGCAGCACGGTGGCTGAATACTATCAGCGCTGCTTCAACGAGGAACTGCCGACCGGGCTGCTGGGGACGCGCAAAGGCATCTGATGTCTGGATCGAACAAGGACAACGCGCGCACGGAGGACTTCAAGCGGGCAACCGCAGGAACTCTTCGGGCGATCGCCAAGACGCCTGAAGTGCAGGTCGCGTTCCAGCCGGGCCCGTCGGGCCTGGTTGGTAAGCGCGCCCGTCTGCCGCTGCCGACTCGGGCGCTGCCGGCCAACGAAATGGCGAAGCTGCGCGGCGCTGCCGACAGCGTCGCCTTGCGCTTGCGGCATCACGACGACGTCGTACACGCTGCTCGCAGCCCGGCGCGCCGTGAAGCCAAGGATGTCTACGACGCGCTGGAGCAGGCGCGTTGCGAGGTCGTCGGCTCCAGGCACATGTCGGGCGTCTCGGAAAATCTCCGCGCCCGGCTACAGGA
>JBPBQE010000341.1:0-12245 GCA_050954595.1 Janthinobacterium lividum
ACGTCTTGTGGAAGTAGTGACCGACCTTTTCCGGTGTCACGTTGTAGGTCGCTACTCCGGTGACCGTTTTGCCGGAGTCATTGCGCCCGACATACTGGGCCAGGGTCTCGTCACCCATCTTGACCGTCAGCGAACGCTGCTCGGGGGAGAATTTCCAGGGCAGGCTCGGACTGGTGTTGGCATCGAAGCGGACGGTGATCATACCACCCTCCCCGCCCGGACCGGCGGCACCACCAATTTGCGGTGTTCCGGCATAGCCGGTCGCGGCACAGAACAGGCGATACAGGGGCACGGAGGCAAACGACAGACCGACCATGCCGGCGATCGTCGCAGCCAGTCCGGCACCGACCATCGAGTTACGACGCATCAGGACACCTTAAATTTCACGATGGAGATCGCGTAAAACAGCGCCGCCAACGACAGTAGCACGATTAGCAACGCTAAATTTCGGACACGCTGCCGACGCTTAATTTCAACGTCGGTCAATCTCGAGATGTTCGCCATGTATCAGTAGACCAGGTGATCGATCGCTAGGGCAAAGAACAACAGAAACAGATAAAGCAACGAATACTTGAACGTCCACTTGGCTGGACGGTCCTTGGTCAGGCTGCGTCCAAGCTCGTCTTGCTTATCTAGCAGCGTCCAAATCGCACCATACATGAACACAGCACCAAGGACCGCCGCTGCCGCGCCATAAAGCAGGCCGGTGTAGCCCAGCAGATAAGGCGACAGCGATGCCGCAACCAGGATGATGGTGTAGGCCAACACGTGCCACCGGGTCGAACGAGCACCGGCAACGACGGGGAGCATCGGCACCCCGGCCCGCTCATAATCTGCTGACGCGTAGAGCGATAGCGCCCAGAAATGTGGTGGCGTCCAGAAGAAGACGATCGCGAACATCAGAACGGGCAACACGTCCAGCGATCCAGTTGCCGCGACCCAGCCAATGATCGGCGGAAACGCTCCAGCAGCACCGCCGATGACGATGTTCTGTGGCGTACGCCGCTTCAGCCACATCGTATAAATGACGACATAGAACAGGATCGATGCCGCGAGCCACAAGGCAGCGGCCGTGTTGGTGGCCAGGTACATGAGAATGACCGAGGCTAGCGCCAACACGATGCCATAGCCGAGGCCGTCAGCCGCTTCGATCCGGCCGCCTGGAATTGGGCGAGCGGCAGTGCGCCGCATGATCGCGTCGATATCGCGATCAAACCACATGTTCAGCGCACCAGCGGCACCCGCAGCTACCGCGATGCAGAGCACCGCGGCAAATGCCAACACGGGATGGATATGAACCGGCGCGACGATCAACCCGATCGCGCCGGTAAACACGACTAAGCTGATGACCCGTGGCTTTAACAGCACGAACCAGTCGCGAAGTTCTGCCGAGTTCTCACCCGGCAAAGGCGTCGTGATTTCACTCATTAGCGGATACGCGGCAGTTCCTCGAAGGTGTGGAACGGCGGCGGCGAGCTGACGGTCCACTCCAGTGTCGTGGCACCCTCACCCCAGTAGTTATCCGCGAGCTTCTCCTTAGACGTGAACGTCCGGTAAACCACGTAGAGGAACACGAACACCGACGCGGCCGAAATGTAGGAGCCGATCGAGGCTACGTAGTTCCAGCCATGAAATGCGTCAGGATAGTCCGGGTAACGGCGCGGCATGCCGGCCAGACCTAGGAAGTGCATCGGGAAGAACGTCAGGTTGACGCCAACGAACGTCATCCAGAAGTGCACCTTGCCCCAGAACTCCGGGTAGGGATGACCGGACATCTTGCCGATCCAGTAGTAGAAGCCGGCGAAGATCGAGAACACCGCACCCAGGCTGAGCACGTAGTGGAAGTGCGCGACCACGTAGTATGTGTTGTGGATAATTTGGTCGATGCTGGCGTTCGACAACACGATGCCGGTGACACCACCGAGGGTGAACAGGAAGATGAAGCCGATGGCGAACAGCATCGGTGTCTTCAGTTCGATCGAACCACCCCACATCGTCGCGATCCACGAGAAGATCTTGATGCCGGTCGGCACCGCGATAATCATCGTCGCCGCCATGAAGTAGGCACGGGTGTCGACGCTGATGCCGGAGACGAACATGTGGTGAGCCCACACGACGAACCCGACCACGCCGATGGCTATCATGGCGTAGGCCATGCCGAGGTAGCCGAAGATTGGCTTGCGGCTGAAGGTCGAGATCACATGGCTGACCATGCCGAAGCCCGGCAGGATCATGATGTAAACTTCAGGATGCCCGAAGAACCAGAACAGATGCTGGAACAGCACCGGGTCGCCACCGCCCTGCGGATCGAAGAAGGCAGTGCCGAAGTTACGGTCGGTGATCAGCATGGTGATGGCACCGGCCAGAACCGGAACCGACAGCAGCAGCAAGAATGCCGTGACCAGCATCGACCACACGAACAACGGCATCTTGTGCAGGGTCATCCCCGGCGCACGCATGTTGAAGATGGTGGTGATAAAGTTGATCGCGCCGAGGAGGGACGACGCACCTGCCAAGTGCAGGGCGAACAGCGTGTAGTCCATCGCCGGACCCGACTGATACGTGCCCGAGGACAACGGCGGATAGAGTGTCCAGCCGGAGCCAGCACCGTCACCGGTGAACAAGCCCAACATGATCAAGATGAAGGCGGGAACCAGCAGCCAGAAGCTGATGTTGTTCAAGCGCGGGAATGCCATGTCCGGCGCGCCGATCATGATCGGCACGAACCAGTTGCCGAAGCCGCCGATCATTGCCGGCATAACCATGAAGAAGATCATTATGAGGCCGTGAGCTGTGACGGTCGCATTCCAGGACTGGCCGTCCTTAAAATACTGCAGCCCCGGGTTCATCAACTCCATCCGCATCCAGACGGACAGGGCAACACCGATGATCCCCGCGCAAACGGCGAAGATCAGGTAAAGCGAGCCAATATCTTTGTGGTTGGTACTGAATAGCCACCGCCTAACGAAGCCGGGATGGTGCCCGTGGTCATCGCCGTGCGCGTGGACGTCTTTCGTCGTCGCGGACATCTATTCTCTCCTGTCTCGCTCGATGTGGGTCAACGCGCCGGCTCTACAACCGAGGCGAGTTCCTGCTGACCGATCTCACGCGTAGCTGGCGTTGCGCTGGCATATTTGGTCTTCGCTTCGGCGGCCCATTTGGCGAAATCGTCGGTAGCCAAAGCCTCGATCGCGATCGGCATCACTGAGTGATTGGTGCCACAGATTTGGTTGCACTCGCCATAATAAATGCCGGGCTTGTCGACGCGGACCCAGGTCTCGATGGTCCGGCCAGGGATCGCATAGCGCTGCACACCGAGCGACGGAATAAAGAAGCTGTGGATCACGTCACCGCTGGTGGTGAGAATGCGGACGTTGGTGCCGGCTGGCACGACCATCTTGTTGTCGACCGCAAGGTGCCGCAGATCACCTGGCTTGAGATCTTCGTCCTGGATCATGTTGCTGATGTAGGAAAAGCCGCCGTTATCCGGGTAGCCGTATTCCCAGTTCCACTGATGGCCCGTCACCTTGATGGTGATGCCCGGATCGCTGGTGCGATCCTCGAAGTAGACGAGGCGGAACGAGGGGATCGCGATCAGCACCAGGATGAGAACCGGCAACAGCGTCCAGGCAACCTCGAGCGCCGTGTGGTGGCTGATGCGGCTCGGGGTCGGGTTGCGCGACGCCCGGAAGCGCCACATGCAATAAATAAGCAACGCGGCGACGAAGATCGTCACCATCGTCATCAGCCACAATACTAGTGAGTGCAGACCTTCAATGCCATGCATCACCGCACTCTGTGGCGGCTGAAAACCGAGCTGCCATGGCTGAGGCGTTTGCGCCATCGCCGGCATCGCTACGACCGTTCCGAGTCCGCCCCAAAGAGCGGCCGTAAGCCGCCTATGAACCTGCATCCGCCATTCCTATCGTTCGCGTCCGGCCTGAGCCGTATCGCAGGGAGTATCGAACCCCCATCCCTAGATCAAGTCGAAGCGCTGCAAGCGCCACGGACCACTTAGTTGGGGAGGGACACCAAAGTGAATAGACCCAGCGGCCACACCGGCAGAAATTCGGCTCGAGCGTGGTCTTCCGGGCTCAGTAGCGCGTCAAACGCGAAGTCCGGGTGCCAGCCGAGCTTGCGCGATGCCGGCGCCATTGCCCGCTCCATCCACCACCGTGGGCCGCGTTCGGCCGCAAAGTGGTTGACGAACAGCAGATAGCCGCCGGGCCGCACGACGCGGCGCATCTCAGCGAACAGCATGGTCGGATTGGGCACCACTGAGGCCACGAACATCGCCACCGCGATGTCGAAGCGCCCGTCCTCGAACTCCGTCTTCTCGGCGTCCATCTCGTGCAACGCTTCGACGTTGTCGAGTTGCGACTCCGCGACCTTCTTGCGCGCCAAGGCCAGCATGTCGGCCGATAGGTCGATTCCAGTAATCCGCTTCGACGGAAGATAATGTGGCAAGGCCAGCCCGGTGCCGACCCCAACCTCCAACACATGCCGACCCGGCAGCGCGTTCACCGCCGCCACAGCCCGGCGGCGGCCAGCGGCCGAGATGCCGCCGAACACGGTGTCATACACGCGTGCCCACCGGCGATAAGCAGCGCGAACCGCATCGGCATCTAGCGAATGCTGCGGTTCTCGAATGACGGCGTTACGAGTTGATGACATGGACCCTGCAACTAGCCCCGGCACCTTACCTGCGCAAGCCGCCGTTCGTCATGCGGCATCTTCGCGACGGTCACGCACTTTCACGTACGCCAGTGCCGCATGGTCGTGACAATACGGTTTGGACGGCATCGTCGGATCGCCGCAGAAACGAAACTGCTGCGTGCCGGGGTCGCCGAGCGGCCAGCAGCACGACGAAACCCGCCCGGTCGGACGATGAGCCGACGTCACGCTGCGCAGCATCACCGGCGCCTTGGTGGGTGGCAACTCGACCACTGTCGATGTCGGCACTGATACGGCAACGCTCGGGATAACCGGGGCCGGCTCGACGGCCCGCGGCAACGATTCCAATGCTGGCAGAGTCGGCCCAGTTACCCGGCGAATGGTCGCGCGTGTCGTAGCGCGTTTCTCGCCCGAACCCCGCCGAATCGGCGAGGGTCGTGCCGGCAGATTCAGGCGATGCGCCTTGCCGACCACGGCGTTTTTGCTGATGCCCATGCGCCGACCGATCTCGGCCGTCGAGTGGCCTTCGCTCCACAGCGCGCGGATACGGGCGATCGCTTCGTCGTTCCACTCCATGGCGGGCCTCCATAACTATGGCCCAACCTACTCACCAGCTACACGCTAGCGCTAGCGGCATTCTGGACCCATACCACAAAATCTTGTGGACAAATATGGGGACATCTTGTGTTTAGAAATGAATCCAGCTAGCGGAGGAGAGTCTAGAAACTCACTCCGGCGCAGCGGTTTCGTCGGAGCGCCATTTCAGGATTTTCCATACCCCGTCCGCAGTGGCGATCGTGCGGCCACTGGCGACCATGATCCCGCGCAGGAAGACCAGGCTACGCGTGGCGCGGATCACCTCGACGCTGACTTCGGCAAATTCGTGCAGCTTCAGTGCGCCGACATACTGGATCGTCAACTGCACCGTGGCACAGCGCTCGCCGGCCGCGGCCGACCAGGCAGCATTGCCGAGCGACACGTCGAATGCCGTGGCGATCATCCCGCCATGGGTTACGCCGCGCTTGTTGCCATGCCGCTCGTCGGTGACGAAACCGGCCCGCATAGAGTCGCTGTTCTCGGGCTCGTAGAACGGACCAACGAAACTGTTGAAATTCTTGCCGGGTCGCACCTGCCACCCTGGCGGCACCATATTTTCGCTCACACTAGGCTCCTTAAGACTGCTCACCCAACGCACGTCGTTTCAGATCGTGCAAGCGGGTCTGCCCCCCGGGAGTTCGAGGGTCCAGTTCGAGCAGCTTCTGCCAGGCCACCAGCGCGCCCTTCCAGTCGCCGCGTGCCTCGGCCAGCCGTGACAGGTCCTGGAACGCGATAAAGCTGTTCGGCTCGCGCCGCAGCAACTCCTGCAGGTCACGCACTGCCCCCGTGTAGTCGCCCAGCGAGCGCCGTGCCGATGCACGGCCGCGCCAGCCATCGGGAAGGTCCGGCGCAAGGTCGAGCGCAGCATCGAAACTGTCCAGTGCCTCCCCGGCTGCGCCCTCGGACATCTCGCGTGCGCCGCGGGCCAGTAGCAGTTTGACGGCCGGCGTGCCCGCACGCGCCCATACGTCGCGGATCTGCGCCTCCAGTGCGACGGCAGCGGCTTCGTTGGGTGCGGCCTTCAGGGCCGCGGCCAAATTATCGGTCCCTTGTGCGGCAGCCGAACCGGCCAGCAGCAACAGCAAGGCGACGCGCTTCATGCTAGCGCTGGCGGCTTCGGACCGCCGGCCATCCAATCCAATAGCTGAACCGTATGCACCACCGGAGTAGTGCCGGAGAGTTGCGTCATGCAGCCGATGTTGCCGGCGGCGATCACATCCGGAGTGGTACGCGCGATGTTGCCCAGCTTTCGCTCACGCAGCTGCCCGGCAATCTCCGGCTGCAGGAGGTTATAGGTGCCGGCCGAGCCACAGCAGAGATGACCTTCAGCCGCCTCGGCAACCGCAAAGCCGGCGGTGCGCAAGAGTGCCTTCGGCGCCTCCGTGACCCCTTGCCCGTGTTGCAGGCTACAGGCCGAGTGATAGGTCACGCGCAACGCAGATGCCGCCGCGGTCGGTGCGTAACCGATGTCGAGCAGGTATTCCGAGACGTCCTTGGCGAGCGCCGAGACGCGTTCGGCGGCTTCGCGATCGGGCTCGTCCCGGAACATGAAGCCGTAATTCTTGACCGTCGTGCCGCAGCCGGAGGTGTTGATCACGATTGCGTCGAGACCGTCGCCGTCGATCTCGCGCATCCAGCCGCCGATGTTGGTGCGTGCGCTCGCCATCGCCCGTTCATGCTTGCCCATGTGATGCGTCAGGGCGCCGCAGCAGCCAACCTGGCGCGGGACGACCACTTCGATCCCCATGCGCGTCAGCAAACGAATAGTGGCTTCGTTGATGGCCGGGTCGAGCACGGTTTGTGCACAGCCGACGAGCAATGCCACCCTGCCCTTCCGCACTCCTTGCGCCGGGTGAACCTGTGGCCGCTGCATCGGGCTCACGGGCGGCAGCTTCGCGGGCGCGAGGTCGAGCATGGCATTGAGCTGCTTGCCGATCCGCGTGCGTCGCGGCAACAGGAAGCGGAACCGCTTGGCCGTCTGCGCGCCCTTCAATGCAGCGCGGAGCACGCGCGGCCTCGGCAGCACGCGCGACAACAAGTCCCGCAGCCATCGCTGATCGGCCGGCCGTTCGTAGGTCTTTTCGATATAGGTCCGCGCGTGGTCGACCAAGTGCATGTAGTTCACGCCGGAGGGGCAGGTCGTCATGCAGGACAGGCACGACAGGCAACGATCGACGTGGCGGACCACCTCCTCCGTCGCCGGGCGCCCGCTCTCGAGCATGTCCTTGATCAGGTAGATGCGCCCCCGCGGCGAATCCAACTCGTCGCCCAGGAGCACGAATGTCGGACAGGTCGCGGTGCACATGCCGCAATGCACGCAGCTTCTGAGGATCTGGTTGCTCGACTTGACGTCCGGATCGGCAAGCTGCTCGGTGGTGAACATCGTTTGCATGGCTATAATCCTGCGTACATGCGACCAGGGTTCAGGATCCCCCCGGGGTCCATGGCTGCCTTGACCCGGCGTGTGATGCGCTGCAACGGCGCCGGCTCCGGCGGCAGCACGTCAACCGCCGCGCGCATGCCGTCAGGCGCGCGCACCACGGTCCAGGTGCCTTTGCCGTCGATCGCGGCTTGGCGCACGGCATCATGGATCCCGGGTGGCCCCGCCGCCCACAGCAGACCGCCACCCCAGTCGAGATAGCCGCGTCCACCGGCCAGCGTGACCGCCATCAGCGCACGAGGGCCATTGGATGGGCGCACCGACACGCGCCAAATGGCGTCGCCAGGCTCGGTGCGGAGCGGGAGCACGTCGCGAATGGCGCGCCACACAGCCCGGCTGGTCTCGTCGTCCAGCAGTGCCCCGCCGAGTTCGGCTGCAAGCCGTCCGAGCCGATATTCGACACTGGGCGCGAAATCCTCAATGCGGATGATGGCCACGGCCCCCTGCCCCTTGAGCCAGGCGATCCGATCGGACGCCTCGGCCGGCAGGTAAGCCGCGCCCGACACGCCATAGGGCGAGCACAGCCCGGCCGATAGCAGCCGCACCGCTTCCTCCGCACCCTGCACGGCGAACATCAGCGATCCCGTCAGCTCGGGCGCCGGCAAAACCTTTAAGGTGATTTCGGTCAGGATCGCCAGCGTGCCGTGGCTGCCGCCGAGCAGCTTGCACAGGTCGAGCCCGGTGACGTTCTTCAGCACGCGTCCACCGGAGCGGATGGTCTCACCGCTGCCGTTGATCGCGCGCACGCCCATGACGTGATCGCGCATCGCGCCCCAGGCGACCCGGCGCGGCCCCGACAGATTGGCCGCCACCACACCACCGATGGTCTGCTCGCCGGGTCCGAGCAGGGCGGAAAGATCGGGCGGCTCGGCGATGAGGTGCTGACCACCAGTGGCCAGCGTGGCCTCCAGATCGGCAATCGTCGTGCCGGCCCGTGCCGAGACGATGAGCTCCTTGGGCGAATACAGCGTGACCCCGGTCAGGTTCCGGGTTGAGAGGTTCCGAGCTGCCTGAACCGGCCGCAGCATGCCCAATTTGGTCCCGCGGCCCTGCACCAGTATGGGCTCGCCAGCATCGGCGGCAGCACGAACGGCCGAGACAATCCCCGCCTCGTCCTCGGGCGCCTCAATCATGCCGCTTCGAGGATCGCGGCTTTTGGCGACACGGCATCCGGCAGCGGAAACACCTTGCTCGGGTTCAGCAGCCACTCCGGATCCCAGGCAGACTTGATCCGGCGTTGCTGATCCAGCTCGACGGGGGTGAACTGCACTTTCATCAACTCGCGCTTCTCGACACCGACGCCGTGCTCGCCGGTCAGGCACCCACCGACTTCGACGCAAAGGGTAAGGATGTCGGCGCCGAACTTCTCCGCGCGCTCGAAGCAGCCGGGCTCGTTGGCGTCGAACATGATCAACGGATGCAGGTTGCCGTCGCCAGCATGGAAGATGTTGGCGACACCCAGGCCATACTCCACGCTCATCTCGCCGATGCGGCGCAGCACGAACGGCAGTTGGCTGGTCGGGATGGTGCCATCCATGCACAGGTAATCCGGGCTGATCCGCCCGACGGCGCCGAACGCCCCCTTGCGGCCTTTCCAGATGGCTAGGCTCTCGGCCGCGGATTGACTGACCCGCAGGCTGATCGGATCAAACGGTTGGCAGAGCGCGGCGATCTTGGCCAGCAGATCATCCTGCTCGGCGACGCAGCCCTCGACTTCGATGATCAGCAGTGCTTCCGCGTCCAGCGGATAGCCAGCATGGGCAAACGCTTCGCAGGCATGGATCGCCGGCTTGTCCATGAACTCGAGCGCCACGGGAATGATGCCGGAGCCGATGATGGCGTCTACCGCAGTGCCGGCGATCTCGTTGGATGAGAAGGCGACCAGCATCGCGCGCTGCCCTTCCGGCGCGCGCAGGATGCGGACGGTCACCTCGGTGACCATCGCCAGCATTCCCTCGCTGCCGGTGAGCAGGCCGAGCCAATCGAACCCGGCAGCGTCGAGATACTCGCCGCCGATGTCGATGATCTCGCCCTCGATGGTGACGATCCGGAGGCCGAGCAGGTTGTTGGCGGTGACGCCGTATTTCAGGCAGTGCGCGCCACCGGAGTTCATACCGACATTGCCGCCGATCATGCAGGCCAGCTGGCTGGACGGATCGGGGGCGTAGAAGAAACCGTCAGCGGCAACGGCCTGGGTGATGCCGATGTTTGTGACGCCGGCCTGCACCGTCGCGACTCGGTCGGCGTAGTTAATTTCGACGATGCTGTTCATGCGCATCATACCGACCACGACACTGTCAGCCATGGGCAGAGCACCGCCAGACAGACTAGTGCCGGCGCCGCGCGGAATCACCCGCACGCCTTCGCGATGCAAAAACGCCAGAACTGCTGCGACTTCCTCGGTGGTCGAAGGCAATGCGACAGCAAGCGGCACCTGCCTGAACGCGGGCAGGCCGTCCGTCTCGTATGGCTTGAGCCTTACGCTCTCGCTGATGACGGCGTTGTCCGGCAGGAGACGCCGCAGCCCGGCCACGATGACATCCTTGCGCGCAAGGATGCCCGCTTTAGGCTCAAGCTGCTCGATCATTCCCGCTCTTCCCGCATATTCCGTTCCCTCAACAGTGGGCGCGGCATGCCGGAAGAGCAAGAAGACGGGTTAGCCCTGGCGAGCCTTCATGCGCGGGTTTTTCTTGTTGATGACGTAGACGCGTCCATGGCGACGAACGACGCGGCAGTTCTTGTCGCGGAGCTTGGCCGATTTCAGGCTATTGCGAATCTTCATGACAACCTTGAGGGGCTCGTACGGCCGAGCAGGGAGGGACCGGAAATGGAACCGGCGCCATTAACGAGGGTCCCGTGACGTGTCAAGATTTGACCCGCCGGAGTCCTCGGCGCATCTCCCCTCCGTGTCCTCTCCCATTCCCATCGACCCCGCCATCGTTCGATCCAACCGCCCGGTCTGGATCGCCTTCCTGCTCGTGTGCTTCGTGCTGACCGGAATGGTCGGCTTGTTCGCCAGCTATGGCCCCGCCATCCCGCTTCAACGTGCGCTGCACCGGATCGAGGCGGTCGATCGCGCCGTCGCCTCCGGCACGCCCGATGCCGCGGCGCTGCAGACCGCGCTCGGCAAATCAGCCGACGATGTCCTGTCCGGCCCTGGCGATCTGCCGACGCGCACCGCCCGGGCGCGTGCCGCCATCATCGCCGATGCGGAGGAAGATACGGCCGGCGTCGGCGCCCGCACCCGGCTGATGATATTCGTCATCACCGCATTGTCTGGCCTGATCGGCGTGTTCATCGTTCTGGTCGTCTCGCGGCAAAACACGAACTGATCCCGAATTTGTGACACGCCGCTTGACCGCGACGGCGAGGCACCCCGACACTCCCAAATAACGATTTGGAGAGCCCGGATGCGGAGACGAGCAGGTTGGATCGGCGCGGTGGCGTCGATGGTGTTGCTGCCGGGCTTGTGGAGTGCGGGCGCCGTTCGGGCACAGAGCATCCCGATTCCGGGTCCGACCGTCGAGACGATCAAGAAGCGCGGTCAGCTCGCCTGCGGCGTCGACACGGGTATTCCCGGCTTCGCCTTCCAGGATAGCGCCGGTGCCTGGCATGGCTTCGACGTCGATTACTGCCGCGCCATCGCCGCCGCCGTCCTCGGTGACGCCAGCAAGGTGCGCTACGTGCCGACCACGACCCCGGCGCGGTTCACCATCCTACAATCCGGCGAGATCGACCTGCTCGTCCGCGACAGCACGCTGACCATGACCCGCAGCCTGCAGCTTCACCTGGCCGAGGTCGCCATCAACTTCTATGCCGGCCAGGGCTTTCTGGTGTCCAAGAAGCTCGGCGTCAGCAAGATCGAGGAGCTCGATGGCGCGACCATCTGCACGCTGACCGGCGCGACGCTCGAGCTGAACATCGCCGATTTCGCCAGGGCTCACGGCACCAAGATCGGCACGCTGCTGTTCGAGAAATCCGACGAGGCGATCGCCGCCATGGAAGCTGGCCGCTGCGACGGCTACACCGACGATACCGGCAGCCTGGCCGCCGTGCGCTCGACGCTGAAGACCCCGGCCGATTGGGTCGTGCTGGAGGGCGTCATCAGCAAGGAGCCGCTCGGCATCCATGCCCGTGCATCCGACATCAACTGGGTCAACATCCTGTATTGGGTCGATACCGCGTTGAAGACCGCCGAGGAACTCGGGGTGACCAAGGCCAACGTCGACGAAAAGAAAGCCGGCACCGACCCGATGATCAAGCGGCTGCTTGGCGTCGAGGGTGGCTTCGGCGAGATGATGGGCCTCGACCCGTCCTGGAGCTATCGCGCGATCAAAGCGACCGGCAATTACGGCGAGATCTACGACGAGTTCTTCGGCCCTAAGGCGCTGGATCTGGCCCGCGGGCAGAACAAGCTCTGGAAGGATGGCGGGCTCGTCTACACCCTGCCCTTCCGCTGAGCAGTCGCCCACCGCCGCGGCCGCGGCCGCGTCGGGGGGCACTCGCCGGCCAGGCAGTCGCCGCGCTGGCCGTG
>JBPBQE010000254.1:0-12175 GCA_050954595.1 Janthinobacterium lividum
GACAAGGATCTGGTGCTGCCGAGCTGGGCGGACCTGCCGGAGCTGTTCGCGTGATTTTGGTCACCGGCGGGCATGGCCAGCTCGCCAGCGCGCTGGCCATGCATGCCAAGGTAAAAGTCGTTGGCCGGCCCGAGTTCGATTTCGACCGGCCGGAGACGATTGACGCCGCCTTCGCCGCCGCGGAGCCGAGCTGCGTGATCAATGCCGCCGCCTGGACCGCCGTGGACGCGGCCGAGACCGATCCCGAGGGCGCCGCCCGCGCCAACCGCGACGGCCCGGCCCGGTTGGCGCGCCTGTGCGCCGAGGCCGGCATTCCGCTGATCCATGTCTCGACCGACTATGTGTTCGATGGCGACAAGGGCGCGCCCTATGTTGAGACCGACCCGACCGGCCCCACCGGGGTCTACGGCGCGACCAAGCTGGCCGGCGAGGCGGCCGTGTTGGCGGCGTGCCCGCGGGCGATCGTGGTGCGGACCGCCTGGGTGTATTCGGCGACCGGTAAGAACTTCGTCCGCACCATGCTGACGCTCGGCAAGACGCGCGATCACCTGCGGGTCGTGGCTGATCAACGGGGCTGCCCGACGGCGGCGGCCGACCTGGCCGACATCGTGCTCGGCATCGCCCGTGCCGCGACAGCCGAGTGGCGCGACGAGTATGCCGGCGTGTTCCATAGCTGCGGCACCGGCGAGACCAGTTGGCATGGCTTTGCCGAAGCCATATTCGCCGAAGCGGCCCGGCATGGCGCGACCGCGCCGAGGGTGGAGCCGATCACCACGGCGGAGTTCCCGACGCCGGCCAAGCGCCCCGCCGACAGCCGGCTCGACTGCAGCAAGCTCGAGCGCGTGTTCGGGCTCCGGCAACCAGCGTGGCAAGCGAGCCTGGCCCAGGTGGTCGATCGCCTCATGACCCCCGCAGAAGGGGGCGCTTGACGACACCGACACCTCGTATCGCGATCCTCCTTTCGACCTTCAACGGTGCTCGCTTTCTGCCCGAGCAGCTCGGGAGTTTTCTTGCGCAGACCGAGCGCGATTGGGTGCTGCTGTGGCGCGACGACGGCTCGACTGACGAAACCCTCGGCATCATGGAGGCGTTCGCGGCCGACGTCGGCTCCGACCGGTGCCGCCGGGTCGACACTCCCGGTCGTCTCGGCGTCGCGGGCAATTTCTATGCCCTCATCGCAGCCGCGCAAAAGCTGAAGTCGCCGGTCGCCTTCTCCGACCAGGACGATGTTTGGCTGCCCGAGAAGCTCGCGCGTGCCCTGTCCGCACTGGGCACGGAGCCCGGGCCGGTGATGTATTGCAGCCGGCAGATGCTCGTCGATGACGAACTCGTTCCGATCGGGGTGAGTGCCCCGGTGACGAGGCCACCGAGTTTCGCGGCCGCGCTGACCCAGAACATCGCCACCGGCTGCACGGTCGTGCTCGATGCCGCCGCGGCGTCGCTGGTGGCCGCCAGCATCCCGCCAAAGGGGCCGTTGCACGATTGGTGGAGCTATCTGCTCGTCACCGGGGCAGGGGGGCGGGTGATCGTCGATCCGGAGCCGACCATGTTCTACCGCCAGCACGCGGCCAACTTGATCGGGGCGCCAGCCTCGCAGCGGCGTCGCGCGCTGGCTGCGCTGCGTCGGGGCCCTAAGGCCTACATCGCCATGCTGCGGGCCAATGTCGCGGCCCTGAAGAACGTGCCGGTGCTGACCCCGGAGGCGCGTCGCACCGTCAACGCGCTGAACGCTGCCCTGCGCGGGGGCGCCGTCGCCCGCTTGCGCGTGCTCTCGCTGCCGGGGCTGCATCGGCAGACGGCGCTGGAAACAGCCTTGTTCCGGCTCTGGTTCCTGCGCGGTTAGGCGGTCCAGCCTAATTTTCGTAAACCCGCTTCCATGTGCGGCGCTGGCGGCGCGGTGGCGCTTACCGGCTCGGCCATCGGCAGCGTGATCGCGCGCGCGAGAAGTTGCAGCTTTTCGTCGCCCTGGACCCCATAGACGGGGTCGCCGACCAGTGGGCAGCCGATATGGGCACAATGGATCCTGATCTGATGCGTGCGGCCCGTTTGCGGCATCAGTTCCAGCCATGTCCGTCCGGCGGCGCGGCCCAGCACGCGCCAGGCGGTGCGGGCCGGCTGTCCCGCCGGGTCGACTGCCATGTGCCAGGAGCCCGGCCGGCTGCGCTTGGCCAAGGGTGCATCGATCACGCCGGACTCGCCGGGAGGGTCGCCCTCCACGATGGCCCAATAGGTCTTCCGGACCCGGCCCGCCGCGAACAGCGCTTGCGCCTCGATCAACGCCGCCCGCCGTAGCGCGATAACCAGGCAGCCCGACGTGTCCGCATCCAGCCGATGCGCCAGCCACGGCCCGGTGCGACGGCGCGACAACTGGCCGAACCAGTCCTCGACGCTGGCACCGCCGCGCGGCCCCGCATGCACCGGCAGCCCGGCCGGCTTGTCGAGCACGACCAGGCCTTCGCTGCGAAACAGGATCGGCGGTAATTGTAAAGCGGGGGGCTCCATCACGCGCCAGCAGTTGACACGCCCCGCCCCGGAGCGGAAGCACGGGGATGCCCGACGACCGGATTTGCGGCCTCAACGCCGTCGCCGCCCTGTTCACTCGCCGCCTCGACGACGTGAACCGGCTCTTCTACGGCGATGCCGTCAAAGCCAATGCCGGCCCGTTCTGCGCCGCCATGGCCAAGCGCCGCCTGCCATACCGCCTGCTGCCGGCAGACGAGCTCGAGCGGGTGGCCGGCACTACGCATCATGGCGGCATCGTCGCCCTAGCCAATCCGCGCAAGATCGCCCGCTTCGACCCGGCCAACCCGCCGCGGCACAAGTTGCTGCTCGCGCTGGACGGAATCGGCAACCCGCACAACCTCGGCGCCATCGCTCGCAGCGCCGCCTTCTTCGGCATTCCCGCGCTGATCCTGCACGACACCGCCGATCAGGCATTCCCGTCCGATGCCGCGTATCGGGTGGCCGAGGGCGGGCTCGAGCAGCTCGACCTGTTCATGACCTCCGACCTGCCGGCGATGCTGAAGGCGGTCGAGCCGTTCTATCGCACGGCGGCGACCACGCTAGCGCTGGATGCCGTGCCGCTGCAGTCGCTGCCGCGGGACCGGCCGATCATGCTGGTGCTCGGCAACGAGGAGTTCGGGCTGCTGCCCGAGGTCGAGGCGGCGTGCCGGCGGCGGATCCGCATCGCATCGCTCGGGCCGGTGCAGAGTTTGAACGTTGCCCAAACCGCAGCCATCCTGCTGCACGAATTATCGCGATAGAGGTTCCCGTGCGCATCCATCTGCAGAGCAAGCCCAGCGCCACCAACTTTTCCCTCACCCAGGAAACGTGGGACGGTGCCGCCGCACGGGCACCCGACATCTCGGCGGGGCATACGCTCTCGTTCGGCGAGACCCCGGACGCGTTCGCGGCTGGGATGCAGGACGCCGAAATCCTGGTCGCCCACACGGCTGCGGTCGTCGAAGGGCTGCCGGCCTCACCGAAGCTCAAGATGATCTACGTGACCTCGGCCGGGCTGGATAAACTGGCGCCGTTTGACTGGCTGCCCGAGGGCGTGGCGCTGCTCAACAACCGCGGCACCCATGCGGCCAAGGCGGGCGAATACGGCTTGATGGCGCTATTGATGCTGATCAACCGGATGCCGGCGCAGCTTTCCAACCAGCGCGAGGGCGTTTGGAAAATGATGCATGGCACCGTGTTGGCGGGGCATCGCGTCGTCATCGTGGGGCTCGGCTCGCTGGGCGGCAGCACGGCCGCGCATGCGCACGCCTTCGGGATGCACGTCACCGGGGTGCGCAACAGCGCGACGCCGCATCCGGCGTGTCACGAGACGATCACCATTGACGCGCTGGATCGCGTGCTGCCGCAGGCGGAGATCGTGTTCCTGGCGACGCCGCTGACGCCGGCAACGAAGGGGCTGCTCAGCCGTGAGCGGATCGCCATGCTGCCGAAGGGGGCGGGGATCGTGAACATCGGGCGCGGCGGCTTGGTCGATCAGGAGGCGGTGATGGATGCGCTGGATTCCGGGCAACTCGGCGGGGCGGTGCTGGACGTGTTCGACCCAGAGCCGCTGCCGCCGGGTCATCGGTTCTGGACGACGAAGAACGTGATCATCACGCCGCACAATTCGGCCGACGACCCCAACACCTATAATAGCCGTAGCCTGGACATCCTGTTCGAGAATTTGCGGGCGCATCGCGACGGTGCGCCGTTGCCGAACCGCTTCGACATCCAGCGGGGATACTAGGCTCGTGCGCGGCGCCCTGATCGGACTTGGCCTGCTCGTGGCGGGATGCGCCGCGCCGGTCATGGCGCCGCCTGCTCCGGCACCTGTTGCGGCCCCCGTTGCCGTACAGGCTCCCGATCTCCGACCGCGGCTGTGGTATGTCGGGCTCGGCCTGTTCGGCGAGAGTTGGTCGCAAAACGACGTTACCCAACTGCCCGCCGAGCTGATGCAGGGTGCGGTCGGCTTCCGTGTCGTGCCGATCGTGCTGAACGAGACGACCGAGCCTGCCGTCATCGGGAGGACTATTGCCGACGTTGCGGCCGCGATGGCTCCCGGCGACATCGTCATGATCTATGCCAGCACGCATGGTGCGCCCGGGCTGCTCGGCCGTGCAGCCGGCGGTCAGGAGTTGGAACCGATCGAGACGGCGGAGTTGAAGCGCTGGCTGGCTCCGCTTTATGGCCAGGACACCGTGCTGCTGCTGTCGGCGTGTTTCGCCGGGTCGTTCATCCCGCCGCTGCAGGAGGCCCACCGGATCGTCTTCACGGCAGCGCGCGCGGACCGGACGTCGTTTGGCTGTCAGGCCGGGGCCGAGCACACCGTGTTCGGCGACGCGCTGCTCCAAGCACTGGCCCGGCCCGGCATCAGCCTGCGCGACGTCGTCGCCGCCACGCGCGCCACGGTGACGGCGCAGGAGCGTGAGCTGCATGTCACTCAGCCATCGCAGCCGCAGGTCTCGGTCGGTGCCGACGTGACCCGGCTCTACAATGCGCCGATCTTCTAGTTAGCGACGAACAGCCGGCGGGAGCCGTACGACAGCCAAACCCGGTGTGTCTGCAGAAAGTCGGCGCCGAGCAGGGCATCGATATCGTTCGGCAGCGCCAGCGGCGTGACCATCACCGCCATCGCACCGGAAATATCCCCCACGGTAAGCCGGAGTGCGTGCATCTCGGCCCGTAGCGTCTCGCCCGCTGCGCCCTGGGCGCGGATCTCGGCGCCGGGCAGGCGCGACGCCGCGCCGATGCCAGCGCGCTTGGCCGCTGCGGCCGACAGCACGGTTCGCTGCGCGCCGGTGTCCAGCGAGGCGCTCAGGGTCCGTCCGTTCAGCTGGATCGGGAAGAAAGGATGCGAACTCAGCGAGCGAGTGGTTTCCAGCGTGCTGAAATGGCCGCTCCAGGGCGGGGTGAAACTCGGGCAGTCCATGCGTTCGTAAAGGTCGAGCCGGCGGTTCGGCAGGTCGAGGTCCAGATCGAAGTCGGCCAACAGGGATGCGCCGAGCAGGCCGTCCGGCGCGACACTGCCAAGGTTCAGCGCGATCGGGCCCACCAGCACGCGCGGGAAGTTCAGCGTCGCGCCGCCCAGCATCATGCCATCCAGCCGCGCGTCACCGGTCTGCACCGCTTCGCCGATTCCGTGCATCGAGCGGGCGAAATCGTATTTGGTGGTCACGCCCAAACGCTTGGCTGCAGCCACGCTGATGATCGAGCTTTCCGCGCCGGTATCGAGGATCAGCCGAGCCTGGCGCTCGTTGATGGTCGCGGAGACCAGCGGCAGCCCGGCCATCGTTACCGGAACGCTTGCCCGGCGCTGCAGCGTGCAGTTCTGCGCCTCCGGGGCGATCGAACCGCTGGTGATTTGCTCCGGATCGACGATGCCCATGGTCAACGGCGCCGAACTGCAGGACGCCAGCAGGGCACACGCGACGAGCGTCGCGGCCCAGATAGGATATCGGTTCATTGCTGCGCTTGTGCGTAGCTCTCCAGCCGGGCGCAAGTGCGGATGGAGGTATTGGTCACCAGGCTTTACGGCAGCGCGGCAGGCCGTTTAGGTGGTGACAGGTAAATCTATGCGGCCACTCGGGCGAAACTGTCGGCGGGAGAGTCCACGATGCGCGAATCGGCAACCAGGGCGTATCCGCGTCCAGCGACGGTGCAGATCGCGTTGCCCAGGCCGGAGGGTGTCAACAGACGGCGCAGCCGGGCGATGAGAATGTCGGCTTGGCGCACATCGCGACCGTGCTCCGATCCGAACAGCGACTCCATGATGAATTCACGCGCCAAGGGAACGCCGCGACGGGCGATCAGCAGGCGGAGGAGGGCGAATTCTGCGGGGCTGGCTCCGAGAAGGACGCCGCTGGCGCGAACCGTGCACCTGTCGAGGTCCAAGACCAACGACTGCCATTGCACCAAGCGGGCCTGCTTGCCTGCAACCGTAAGCATCTCCATCTCTGGCTCCAGCACAACTATTACGTGTATTAAAACGCGTTTGTGATCTCTCACGCAAGTGATCTATCGGCCGGAAAAGCTGTGGTTTTTACCTCTCGGAAACCAATTCTTTTCGCGTCAGATCATGAGCGGGGCGTAAGCCATTGAAGACGCGTAAAGCGGTTTTGTCGGCGTTAACCTTTTGGTAAGGAAAAAAGTGCAGTTTCCATTTCATGCCGAGCCACTACCGTCTCGGAACAGGCACACAACCGAAGGAGGTTGGCTCAAAATGGTGCGACACTTCCCACTCCAAGGCGCATCGGCGGACATCGCCATCCGGGCTTTCCGCAGCCTGACCCGGCGGGATGCGGATGCCGTCCGTTCCACCGTCCGCGCTGCGGCGACCGGCTACACGGTGCAGGAGCACGACGACTACGACGGTTACCTGTCGCTGCTGGTCACGCCGGCCGATGACACCGCCGCCTCATATGTCGTTGCAGGCCGGACCGGCGCCGTCGACGTCGCGACGCTGCAGGACGACGACATGGCGCCGCTGGGCACATTTCCGAGCATCGGCGCGGCGATGATCGTGCTGCGACCGGCACTCGAGCGGCAAGAGTCATCTCTCGCTCAGTCGAGCTCGGCGCCGTCCAGCACCGCGCTGATCGCCCGCCATGGTTCGAATGCGACGTTGCAGGCTGCACTGCAGGTGGATGCTCGGCCGGGTCATGCGGGATGGGCATCGGTGCTACGCTCGCTCGACGATTTGGACACGACGCGATGAGGCTGAAGCTGGCGTTGGTCGGCGCGCTCCTGGTCGCCGCCGCCGCGCCGCTGCCGCCCGCTGAGCTGGTGTTGAATTGCTACCTGACGCAGTCCGGCGATCTTGGGATCGGCCAGTTCGTGCGTCATCTCGAAGTGTTTCCCGATCGTGGCATCGTCGGCATCTCCGACGGCTTGCGGGGGAACGCGCCACAATTCGTCGGCAATGGCCGGCTGGTTACCTTTGATGCCAAGCGCGTCGTGTTCGACTTCGCGTCGCCACGGTCAGGTGGGCGCACGGAGATCGATCGGGCTACAGGCGCCTTGGTCTATCGAGGCGACCGTGCCGCAGTGCGGGGATCGTGCCAACCCGCGGAACTGTGACACGGGAGTACTTGGCCCCACACTGCCGCCACATAGTATTGCTTGGCCATGACCAGCGACCCGGACCCCACGGAATACGCCAGCATCAGACTGACGCACCATGCCGCGTCTCGCGAGCGCGAGACTGCGTTGAAGCGACGGCCCGGACGACGGTCGACCCAGCCGGAATGTATCGTCATGGGTCATGCCTGGACCGAGGAGCCCGGCCGCGAGAGTGGCACCATCTGCTTAGTGTGTCAGGCCATTCGGTTCGATTGACGGGTTGCAGGCGTGCGCGGGGACGGTTAGGCTTCGGCATGCCTCGTTGGATGACATCGCGAATTAGCATCCCGGTCGCCTAGAACGCCGCGCTCAAGCGCGGCCAGGCCTCCGGATTGTTGTCGCCGTTCACCCATTACGAAAGCTGTTTCCCATGTTGCAATCCGTTACGTTCGGCCTCGTCGCCGATGTCGATGCTGGCCTGTTGCCGCGGGTCCTGGTGCCATTTGCGCGGCGCGATCTCGCCGTTGATCAACTCAAGGCACGGCGGTTCGGCGACACGATGCAGATCACCGTCGTGCTCGACGCCGCGCCGGCGGAGATGGTGCATCTCATTGAGGGCAACCTGCGCCAGATCGTCGGCATGCGCCGGGTCGAGGTGTTGCTACACGCGCATGTGCGTGCGGTAGCCTGACGCGAGTTGCACAGGTATAGTCGGGCCTGTGCGCCCTTAGCTCAGTTGGATAGAGCGGCGGCCTTCTAATCCGCATGTCGGGGGTTCGAATCCCTCAGGGCGCGCCATCGCACAGCATCTTTCGTGCACTGCCATCACGATCTTTATCGACCGACGTGGGGGTTCGCTTCGCGGCGGCCGTATACTGACCCGTGGGTCGGGGAAATCACGAAATGGATCGAACGGCACTATCGCTCTTGATGTGGGAAAATCACCCACGTAAACAGAGCAGGTTGAAACTGGAGTATTCGCGGTGATGGCTGCCTCGCAACCGGTCGATAACGTGACAACGGTCGACTTCCGGCAACTTCGACATCAGACCAAAAACGCGCTCACGAGCATACTCGCACAGGTTTCCGCCGGGATGACCTCGCCAGAGGCGTGTCGGCGCACGGCGGCCGATGTCGAGCGGCGTATCCTGCTGACGGCGCAGATATCCGATGCGTTGTTCGGATTGACGCGTGCACCCGGTCCGTTCGCGCAGCGGCTCGGCTCGTTGTGCGACGGGGTAGTCGGGCTGGCGAGCGAGACGGATCAGTATGTCACGGTGTCGTGCTGCGTTTCGGCAGAACCGCCGGTGGCGATGGCCGAAACGGTGCTGCGCGTGGCGCATGAGTTCGTGGCCAATGCGGTCAAGCATGGAATGCACATGCGTTTGCTCGGGCGAATCGAGGTGTCGATCGCGACGATGGACGCCGGGCTGGTGCTGACGGTGGTGGACGATGGCTGGGGGTGCGGCATGACGCCGTCGGCCGGGGAGGGCTTGTCAGTCGCACACGCGCTGGCGACTGCAATTGGCGGGGAGGTGTCACTCCGGCGCGTTGGCGATCGAACGATCGGCCGCATCGGTCGTCTCGAGTTGGACGGTGGCGTGGGAAATGCCGAACCGGCTGCGGGCACCGTCCTGCACGTCGTGCAGCAAACGACGGTCCTGCTGGACATCGTCACGCACGAGGTGAGCGGTCAGCGCGGTATCCGTCGTGCCAATCGCCCAGACATGGAGGTCATGCACTTCGACGACGCCGGGTAGGCTCCCGAGCCAGAGGCGCACGGCATCGGGGTCGATACCCTCGGGAACGGCGTCCAGCGCCAGGTTGACGGAGTCTCGCAGTAGCGACCAGGTGCCGAGCAGGATTACTACGCCGATGGCCAGGCCGACGGCCGGGTCGAGCCAGAGCCATCCGGTCGCCATGATCAGCAAAGCTGCACCGATGACACCCACGGTGACTAGTGCATCTGCTGCCATGTGAAGAAAGGCACCGCGGATGTTGATGTCGCCTTTACGTCCCGACATGAACAGGAGCGCGGTGCCACCGTTCACCAGAACGCCTGCCGCTGCCACCCATAACATGGTGGTGGTCTGGACAGGTTCGGGGTGCAACAGGCGGACGAACGACTCCCAGCCGATGGCGCCAGTTGCCAGAAGCAGCAACACGCCATTGGCCATGGCTGCCAAGGTCGAGGTGGATTTGTAGCCATAGGTACGACGACTGGTTGGGCCGCGCTGGGCGAGGTAACTCGCTCCCCAGGCTAGCAATAGGCCGAACACGTCGGAAAGGTTGTGGCCGGCGTCGGCCAGGAGTGCGAGTGAATCCGACATGAAGCCGAAAACGGCTTCGATCACCACATAAGCGACGTTGAGCGAGATTCCGATCGCGAATGCGCGGCCGAACGAGGCTGGCGCGTGAACGTGTCCATGACCACCGCTAGAGTGATCATGGTCGTGGGAATGATTGTGCGGCATGAGTTTAAGTGGATTCGCCGGGCTTCTGAGCCCGGCGAGACCAGCGACTAGGCGGCTTGCGCCACGGCCTGGCGGCGCTCGGCCACCTGGTTGCGCATCGACTTCTGCAGTTTCTCGAACGCCCGCACCTCGATTTGGCGCACGCGCTCGCGGGAGATGTTGTACTGCTGAGACAATTCCTCGAGCGTGGTCGGGTTATCCTTCAAGCGACGCTCGATCAGGATGTGGCGCTCACGTTCATTCAGGGTCTTCAACGCCACATCGAGAAGGGCGCGGCGACCGGTCAGCTCCTCACGATCCGCCAGCACGACTTCCTGGTTCTCGCTGTCGTCGATCAGCCAATCCTGCCATTCGCCTTCGCTGTCGGCGCGCACCGGAGCGTTCAAGCTGTTGTCAGGCGCCGCTAGGCGACGGTTCATGCTGACAACATCCTGCTCCGGCACGTCGAGCATACGGGCGATCTTGGCCACCTGCTCGGGATGCAGGTCACCGTCCTCGATCGCCTGCATCTGGCCCTTGAGCCGGCGCAGGTTGAAGAACAGCTTTTTCTGCGCTGCCGTGGTGCCCATCTTCACGAGCGACCAGCTGTGCAGGATGTATTCCTGGATGGCCGCACGGATCCACCACATGGCGTAGGTCGCCAGACGGAAGCCGCGCTCCGGGTCGAAGCGCTTGACCGCTTGCATCATGCCGACGTTGCCTTCGCTGATCAGCTCACCGACCGGCAAGCCGTAACCGCGATAGCCCATGGCGATCTTGGCAACGAGGCGGAGGTGGGAGGTGACCAGCTTGTGAGCTGATTCCTGATGTTCTTCGTCGCGCCACCGCTTGGAGAGCGCGAGCTCCTCATCGGGCGCAAGCATGGGAAATTTGCGGATCTCCTGGAGATACCGCGATAGGTTGCCCTCTGGGGCGACATTAACGAGTGCAGCAGCCATGTGTGGCCCCTCAGCGTCGGACGGATTGATCTTCCACCCCTATACGGCGGTGTAGAACAAGTAGTTGCGACGCAAAATAAGTAAGCGCGATAAAGCCCATCACGTCCTGGCGACCACCCCCGAAACAGGCGAATAGGCACCACGAAGGCTGAAACCGCACGCTCGCGGCTTCCCGAGTTTGATACAGGACCTTTCTAGTCCTGTCAAGATTTTGGCGGTGCAGCATCGAGCGTATCGATCAATGCCTGCATATCGGAGGGTAGCGGCGTCTCGAAAGCGAGACGTTTTCCGGAGCGGGGATGATCAAATGCGAGCGAGGCTGCATGCAGCGCCTGGCGCGGGAAATCCAGCAATGCCTGGCGGAGCCCGGCGCTGGCGAATTTGGCAGCGCCCGGCACCCGACGCAGATAAACGGGGTCCCCGACCAGTGGATGACCCTTCTCCGACAGGTGAACGCGGATCTGGTGAGTGCGGCCAGTGGCCAAGGTGCAGCGAACCAGGCTCACCACCGGCGCCCAGGCCCGCGTGATGGCATAATGGGTCAGGGCCGCCTTGCCGCCGGAGGTGACGACCGCCATGCGCTTGCGGTCCCTCGGGTCGCGCCCGATCGCGCCTTCGATCTCGCCCTTGCCGGGGGCGGGTATGCCCCAGGCGACGGCGGTGTAGTGCCGGTCCAGGTCACGCGCGGCGAAGGCGGCCGACAGCGTCGCCAACGCCACCTCCGTCTTGGCCGCGACCATTACGCCGGAGGTGTCCTTGTCCAGCCGATGCACGATGCCGGGTCGCTTCTCGCCACCGATCCCCGGCAGGCTATCGCCGCAATGGGCCAAGAGCGCATTGACCAGCGTGCCGTCCTCGTTGCCCGGCGCGGGATGGACGACCAGGCCGGCGGGCTTGTCCAAAACGATGAGGTCGGAGTCTTCGTAAAGGATGGTGAATGGTATCGCTTGCGGCAGCGGGATGGCCGCGACCGGTATGGGACGCTGCACGCTGAAGCGGTCGCCGTCATGGACAGTCTCGGCCGGGTTGCGGACCAGGGCGCCGTGCCGCCGGACCGCGCCGGCCTCGATGAGGGACTTGACGCGCGAGCGGGACAGGTCGCCGATGGCATCGGCGAGGAAGCGGTCCGTCCGTGATCCGGCGGCTTCCGGCCCGGCTACGACCTCGATGAGGTCCGGTAGGCGCCCGGGTAGCAGATCGGGT
>JBPBQE010000291.1:0-12168 GCA_050954595.1 Janthinobacterium lividum
TCGTGCACCTCGATCTGCCATGCGCCGTTATTGGCGACCACGAACAGCACCGGCGCCTTGTGTCGCACGGCGGTATCGATCTCGATGGCGTTGAAGCCGAACGCGCCGTCGCCGGTCGCGACCAGGACGGGGCGGTCCGGGAATGCTAGTGCCGCAGCGATGCCGTAGGGCACGCCGACGCCGATGCAGCCGAACGGGCCGGGGTCGAGCATGGTGGGCGCGTTCAGACCCACCCGCGCGAAGGCGAGGAAGTCGCCGCCATCGGTGATGACGATCGCGTCGGGCCCCATCGCTTCGCCGAGCGCGCCGATGACCCGGTTGGGATGCAGCTTGCCGTCGCTTCCGGGCGCCGCGGTCGCCAGCGTGTTTTGAAGCTTCGCCGCACGGCTTTCGTGGCTGGCGCGCAGCTTGGCCGCCCACTCCTTGTCGACGGCAGAGGGGCGGTTGCCCGCAGCGTCGACCAGCGCGCGCAGGGCGGCGCGTGGGGTCGCGGAGATTTCGGCGGCTCCGCGCCGGTTGTCGCGAAGCTCGCCGGCGGTGTCGCCGATCCGCACGAACTGCGCGGCCCCGAACACTGCAGGCGAGCCGTAAGCGAGTTGGAAGTCGAGCCGACGGCCCACCGTGAGCACGACGTCAGCGTCGCCCATCACGGCGCCGCGCATGGCGCCGACCACCGAGGGATGCGTGTCCGGCACCAGCCCGCGGCTCTCGCCGGTGTCGAGGTAGACCGCGCCGAGGCGGTCGAGTAGCGCCACCAGTTCCGACCCCGCTCCTTTCGCGCCGCGGCCGGAAATCACCAGGACGCGCTTGGCACCCCAGAGTAGGTCGATCGCGGCGGTCACTTGCGCCGGGTCGGGTTCGTGGACGACCCGCGGTTTGGGGCGGATATGCTCCTCGAGCTGCAGCACGGCGGGAATATCGGCGCGCTGGGTATCGACCGGGAAGTCGATATAGACCGGCCCCGGCTCGCCGCTTTCGCCGAATGCGCGGGCGATCGCTTCGTCGAGCTCGGGCAGCACCAGCGTCGGCTCGCGCACGGTGCGTGCATACCGCGTAATGCTGCGGACGAGCTGGGTGGCGTCGAGATCCTGCAAGCCGCCGCGATTTTCCTGGGCCCGCGGGCTGCCGCCCGACATCACCAGTACGGGTGCCCGCGAGACATGGGCGTTTGCGATGCCGGTGATGGCGTTGGTCAAGCCCGGCCCGGCGGTGACGAGTGCCACGCCGAGTTCGCCGGTCAGTTCGGCATGCGCCTGCGCCATGTGGACGGCGGCACGCTCGTCGCGCACGTCGATGATCTGGATGCCGGCCGCGTCGAGCGCCATCCAGATCGGCATGATGTGCCCGCCGCACAGCGCGAACACGCGCGGCACGCCGCGGGCGGCAAGCAGACGGGCGATCTGCGCCGCGACGCTGTCAGGCCCGGCCTTCACGTGGGGGTCTCCTCGGCTTGTAGGCGTGATTTCAACACCCGGTGCAGCATCTTGCCGGTCGCATTGCGCGGCATCTCGGCATCGGCCAGGAAGGTGAACGCGCGCGGCCGCTTGAAGCCGGCGAGGCGCGACTGGCACCACGCCGCCAACTCCGCGCTCAGCTCCGGCGCCGCGTCGACGTCTTCGTGCAGCACGATTGCGGCGTGAACGCGCTCGCCCCACTTCTCGTCCGGCAACCCGACCACGGCGACATCGCGCACCTTCGGGTGGCTGCCGAGCACGCCCTCGATCTCCGATGGATAGACGTTCTCGCCGCCGGAGATGATCATGTTGCTCTTGCGGTCGACCAGGTGGACGAAGCCGTCGGCGTCGCGCCGCGCCATGTCGCCGACCGAAGCGTGCTCGCCCACGAAGGCGGCCGCCGTCTTCTCCGGCAAGTTCCAGTAGCGGTCGAACATGTAGGGCGTGTTGCAATACAGCTCGCCCGCCTCGCCGTCGGGCACGTCCTGGCCGGACTCGTCGAGCAAGCGAATCGGCGCGGAGCCGACGCATTCGCGGCCGACGGAGCCGAGTTTGGTCGCCTGCTCGTGCGGGTGCAGCATCGTCGCCCAGCCGACCTCTGTGGCCCCATACAATTCGAACAGGCCCGAATTGGGGAACATCTCCATGATCTTGCGCTTGGTGTCCGGCCGCGCCGGCGCCGAAGACACCATCAGCTTCGTGACCCGGCGTAGATCATGGGCCTCGCGCGCCCGCGCCGGCAGCCCCAGCATGGTGATGTAGTGCGTCGGCACCATCGACGAGAACGTCGCCCCGCTCTCGGCCAGCGTGCGGACGCACTCCTCGGGGTCGAAATTCTTGCGCGAGTAGATGGTCGTCGCGCCGCCGCAATAAGCCAGCGTGCCGAAGAAGTTGAGCGAGTTGGCGTGGCACATCGGCATGACCAGCAGGCTGGAATCGGGCCGATGAATGCCGAGTTCGATCTCGGTGACCATCGACAGCATCGCCCCACTACGGGCGTTGCGGATCACGCCCTTCGGCTTGCCGGTGGTGCCCGAGGTGTACATCAGCGTCCAGGCGTCGCTCGGATCGGTAGGGACGTCCGGTTCGGCATCGCTGGCGGTGTCGAGCAAGCTCTCGTAGTCGCGATAGCCGGCCGGGCAGGAGCGGTGGCCGAAATGGATGAAGCGGTCGGCCGGGATGGCGAGGTCGGCGCGGATCTCCTCGACCGGGTCGGTCAGCTCGTCCTGCACGATGATGGCGGCGGGCGTGGCGTCGTCGAGGATGTAGCGGATCTCCGGGCTGACGAGCCGGAAGTTGATCGGCAGCACGATCAACCCGGCCTTCGCGGCGGCGAAGTAGAAATCCGCCCATTCTAGCGTGTTGTAGGCCAGCACCGCGAAGCGGTCGCCCTTCACCAGACCGAGGCCGAGCAGCGCGTTGGCCAGCCGGCAGGCGCGCCGGTTCCAGGCCAGGAAGGTCAATGACCGGTCGAGGTCGCTGACGCCCACGGTATTCGGCTGCAGACGTGAATGCACGGACAGCATCTGCCCTAAGTTCAACACGTCTTTCATCGAGCTGTTTTCGCTCCTCCCTTTGTCCAAGCGGTTTGCCCGCTGGTCGTATTCAGTATTCCGAGACTTTGCCCGCGGCGTCGGGCATCGTCAATGCGAGTTTGAATTCAGAATACCGACCGCTTGTGGTGCCGGGCCAAGCCATGCCAGCGTGTCGCCATGCGGATGCTGCCCACGCAACGAACACTGGTAGACCAAGTCTATGGCGAACTCTTGGCCGCCATTACCGACGGCCAACTCCGGCCAAATGAGCGCCTGATCCAGGACGAGCTCGCCGCCAAGCTGGGAGTCTCGCGCCAGCCGGTGCAACAGGCGCTGCTGCTGTTGCGCAACGACGGGCTGGTCACCAGCGCGGCGGGACGGGGGCTGGTGGTGGCGAGCGTCGACGCCGAGAAGGCGCGGCAGCTTTACGAAATCCGGGCGGTGATCGAGGGGCTGGCTGCGCGCCTGTCAACGGAGCATGGGGGCGAGCGGGCGCGGATTCCGGGGGCTGAGATCGTCGCAGCGGGGAGGGCGGCTGTGGCCGCCGGGTCGGTGGCGCGGATGATCAAGGCCGACCTCGAGCTTCATCGCTTGCTCTATGCGCTGTCCGGCAACCCGCTGATCGCGCAGACGACGGAGCCGCATTGGCGGCACATGGGTCGGATCATGGGCGAGGTGCTGACTGGAAGCGACATGCCGGACCGGATATGGGACCAGCACGAGGCGATCATCGCGGCGGTCGTGGCGGGCGACGCCGCGCGAGCCGAACGGCTCAGCCGACAGCACATTACGGAGGCGGCAGTCCTGTTCCTCGACCGGCTCGGCACTGGGACGGCGTCGTCCATGCTCGAAACGCTGCGCTAGAGGGTGAACGCCATGCGCTGGACGGTCGCGACGGTGCTACTGCTTTCGGCATGGTCCGGCCTGGCACGAGCGGCTGAGCCGGTGACGGTGCCGATCGCCTATCTCGGGCTGCTGCCGCAGAAAGTTCAGCCATCCACCGTGCTAGATCCGGTACCCGCCGATGAGGGGGTGCTCGGCGCCCGGTTGGGCCTGGCCGATGACCAGACCACGGCCGCCTTCACCGGCCAGAATTTCACCCTGTCGGAGACGACGTCGAAGGACCCAGAGGCTATCGTCGCCGCGGCCCGCGACAAGCTCGCCGCCGGCGCCCGGGTGTTCGTCGCCGACCTGCCGGGCGACCTCCTGCTCCGCGTCGCCGATTTGCCGGGCGCCAAGGATGCGCTCTGGCTCGATGCGACCAGCGACGACGACCGGTTGCGTGGCGCCGATTGCCGCAAGAACGTCCTGCACCTGCTGCCGAGCGCCGCCATGCGGGCCGACGCGCTAATGCAGTACCTCGCGATCAAGCGCTGGCGCGACATCCTGCTCGTCACCGGCCCGTCGGACGCCGACAAGGCCATGGCCGACGCCTTCCGCCGCAGCGCGCGCAAGTTCCAGCTCCGGCTCGTCGCCGACAAGCCCTGGGCGTTCAAGCCCGGCGCGCAACGCACTGACACAGGCCACGTCTCGATCTCGGCCGAGGCGGCGCGTTTCACGCAGGGCATCAGCTACGACGTGCTGGTAGTGGCCGACGTCGCCGGCGATTTCGGTGATGATCTCCCTTACCGCACAACCGATCCGCGCCCGGTCGCCGGCACCCAAGGCATGATCCCCACCGCCTGGGCGCGCGCATTCGAGCAATGGGGCGGCACCCAGCTGCAATCGCGCTTTCAGCGGCTGGCGCACCGGCCCATGACCCCGCACGATTACGGCGCCTGGATGGCCGTGCGCGCAGTTGGCGAGGCCGCGACCCGCGGCGGCCCCGATCCGGCGACGCTGATCGCCACCATGCTCGGCCCGAAATTCGAGCTGGCGGCGTTCAAAGGCGCCCGGCTCAGCTTCCGCCCGTGGGACGGGCAATTGCGGCAGCCGGTGCTGCTGGCCGACGCGCGCAGCCTCATCTCGGTCAGTCCGCAGCCGGGCTACCTGCACCAATTCTCCGAGCTCGACACGCTCGGCATCGACCAGCCGGAGACCGCATGCCACGACTGATCCTCGTCCTGCTGTTGCTCGCGGCCACGCCGGCCGCAGCCGAGCGCGTGCTGCTGTCCAACGAGAAAGACGACACCATCACGGTGGTGGATGCGGACACGCTGAAGATCGTCGCCACGGTGCCGGTCGGCGAGCGCCCGCGCGGCATCGTGCTGTCCCGCGACAGCAAGACGCTGTTCATCTGCACCAGCGACAGCGACCACATCGAGGCGCTCGACCTCGACACGCTGAAGGTGACGCGGACGCTGGAGAGCGGGCCGGACCCGGAGCTGCTGGCGCTGAGCCCGGACGGCGCGACGATCTACGCGTCCAACGAGAACGACAACAAGGTTTCCGTCATCGACGTCGCTTCCGGCAAGGTGACCACCGAAATCCCGGTCGGGGTGGAGCCGGAGGGCATGGCGGTGAGCCCGGACGGCACGATGCTGGTCAACACGTCGGAAACGACGAGCATGGCCCATTTCATCGATATCGCGACCAAGGAGATCGTCGGCAACGTGCTGGTCGGCTCGCGCCCGCGCTCGGCACGCTTCACCGCCGACGGCAAGGAGGTCTGGGTCTCGTCGGAAGTGGGCGGCAGCGTCAGCGTCATCGACCCGGCGACGCGGCAGGTGACGCATACGATCGAGTTCGCCGTGCCGGGCGTGCCGGGCGAGGGGATCCAACCGGTCGGCATCATTATTACGCCGGACCGCAGCCGTGCCTTTGTGGCGCTGGGCCCGGCGAACCGCATCGCTGTGATCGACGCCAAGAACTACCGGGTGTTGCGCTATCTGCTCGTGGGCCAGCGCGTCTGGAACCTCGCCTTCTCGCTGGACGGCCGCCGCATCTATACGGCCAACGGTGTTACCAACGACATGTCGGTGATCGACGTCGATAGTCTGAAGGTGCTGCGGTCCGTGCCGGTCGGGCAGCTCCCCTGGGGCGTGGTGGTCGCTCCGTAGTCCGGCCACCACGGAGGGGCCGTCAGGCTGCAGCTTCTACCCGGGTGAACGACTTGCACAGCCCGGACTGCTCCAACCGCGCCGCCACGTCCTTTTTCCAGCGTGCCTCGTCGGGCGTGGACGTAATCGAGCTTAGCCGAGCCAAAACACCCCGACCGTCACATTCTTGATCCTGTTCCGGTCTAGATATACATTTGTGCTTGACTATCATCGGAGATTGCAGGCGTGCAGGTCGGGAAATGGGGCAACAGCTTGGCGGTTCGGCTACCGGCCTCGGTGGTGGACGCGCTCAAGCTTAAAGAAGGCGACGAGATCGAGATCGAGATTGCCTCGGCGCGGAGTTTCCGCGTCGCGCGCGATCCAGGTCGTGATCAGGCGCTTCAATGCCTGCAGACGTTGGCACGGCCACTGCCACCGGGCTTTCGGTTTAGCCGGGACGAGTTGAACGAGCGAGGAAGTTGAGCGGCATCTTCTTCGACACCAACGTTCTGATTTACACTCTCGCACAGGGCGATCGGCGCCAACCGATCGCCCTGGACCTGCTCAGCCGTGGCGGCACGATAAGCGTGCAGGTGTTGAACGAGTTTGCCACCGTCTCCCGCCGGAAGCTGGGTCTGTCCTGGGCCGAGGCGTCCCAAGCATTGACGGCAATACGTCGGCTCTGCGCCCCACCGACACCGCTCACGGTCAGGACGCATGAGGTCGGTCTCGAGTTGGCCGACCGATACCAACTCTCGCTCTACGACGCCCTGATCGCAGCGGCGGCTTTGGAAGCCGGCTGTGTCACTCTGCTCTCCGAAGACATGCACGGCGGTCTCGTCATCGACGGTCAGCTTGCGGTGCATAATCCTTTCGTCGAAGTGTGACCCCGGGCGCCCTCCACGG
The DNA here is from genome assembly GCA_050954595.1 of Janthinobacterium lividum. Taxonomy (GTDB): domain Bacteria; phylum Pseudomonadota; class Alphaproteobacteria; order Acetobacterales; family Acetobacteraceae; genus JAVVHH01. The sequence goes on from JBPBQE010000291.1 coordinate 6,874, forward strand.
TCGAAGACCTCGGCTGACATGAGCGCCTGAATCCAAAGCTTGGACGTTCCGACACTGCAAATCAGGGCATGGCTGGCGGTGCCAACGTGGGTCCCGCACCTTGCGGCGGCTGAACCTGCGCAACGTTGAGCGTCATGGAAACAATGTCGTAGTATCCGACCAGCGCTACGAGATCCATGACGCCCTGTTCGCCCAACAAGGCGGTCGCGTCGCCGAAGTTCTTGTTCCCGACCTGATGCTGGCGGTGCAGTTGGGTGACGAAATCATAAACTGTCGCCTCGTCCGGCGTCATCGTCGTTGGCCGCTTTCCTTTGCGCAGTTGCTCCGCCACCTCCGGCTCCAATCCTGCTTTCAGCGCCAGGGGGTGATGCGCATACCACTCGAAGCCGCTGCTCCACTCCACTGCCGTAATCAGGATCGCGAACTCGTTCAGCTTGTGCGGCACGGTGGTGCTGAAACGCAGATATTCCCCCACGGCTTGCAGCCGCGTCCCGAGCACCGGGCTGCGGAGCCAAGCGTTGAACGGTCCTTCCATGGAATGCCGCGGACCGGCCATGATGGCGTCGTACATCGATTTCTGGTCGGCGCTCATCGCACCGGGCGCCATCTCGGGAAAGCGCGTCTGTGCAGTAGCGCTTGTCGCTAAAAGCGCACTAATTCCGATTGCGAGCAAAAACTTGCGCATGCTTCCTCCTGCCCGGCTTTTGCCGGGTCCGGTACGACCGTAACTCCTGCGGGCGCGAGGCGAAAGCGACGTTGCGCCAGATAGGCCGCAATCGAACGCTCTCGCCTACATCAAACGATGTGGTTCCCGGCGGGCGTTAGACCGCTTCTTACACTTCGAGCGACGTGAGTGCGGCCGCGCCGCCGATGCGGCGATAGACCAAGTCCGGGGCCGGGCCGGCCGCCAGCGCCACCGCATCGGCCATGACGGCGTGGTGGGGGGAAAGGGAGCAGGCCGGGTCGGTGTTGGCGGCGTCGCCGGTCAGCGCGAGGGCCTGGCAGCGGCAGCCGCCCCAGTCGATCTCGCGGTTGTCGCAACTCCTGCAGGGCTCCGGCATCCAGTCTGTGCCGCGAAAGCGGGTGAACAGCGGATCGTCGCGCCAGATCGCGCTCAGGCTCTGTGAGCGGACCGACGGGAAGCTGAAGCCCGGCAGGGTCTCCGCCGCATGGCATGGCAGTGCCAGGCCGGCCGGCGTGATGTTGACGATCCGCCGCGCCCAGCCGCCCATGCACGCTTTCGGCCGCGCGGCGTGGTAGTCCGGCACCACGTAATCCACCGTGACGCGCCCGTGCAGCGTCACGCGGGCCTGCTCGACGATCGCCGTCGCCGCCTCGAGCTGCGCCAGGCTCGGCATCAGCGCCGCCCGGTTGACCAAGCCCCAGCCGTAATACTGGACATGCGCGATCTCGATCCGGCTCGCGCCCAGGGCCTCGCCCAACGCCAGCATCGCCGGCAGCCGTTCGAGGTTCTGGCGATGCACCACGAAGTTCGCCGTCAACGGCAGCCCGGCCGCGCGCACCATCGCCGCCAGCGCCAGCTTGCGCGCATGACCGCCACGTAGGCCGCCGAGCCGATCGGCTGACCCCGTCTCCGCATCTTGGAAGCTCAACTGCACGTGGTCCAACTCGGCTGCCGCCAGGCGGTCGACTCCAGCCTGATCAAGGGTGACGCCGGAGGTAATCAGGTTGCTGTAGAGCCCGCGCTCGGCCGCCCGAGTGATCAGTTCCAGTAAGTCCCGCCGCGCGCAGGGCTCGCCACCCGAGAAATGCACCTGCAGCACGCCCAAGGCCGCGGCTTCGTCCAGCACGCGCAGCCAATCCGCGGTCTCGAGCTCCGCCGACGCCCGCTCCAGCTCGAGCGGGTTGGCGCAATAGGGGCAGGCCAGTGGACAGCGATGCGTCAGCTCCGCCAGTAGCGCGAGCGGCGGCTCCGGCGTGGGGCGAACCAGCGTGGCCGCGAGCGGAGATGGCATCATAGCGCGATTGCTCCCTTGCTCTTCAGATCCTGCAACATCGCTTCCACGTCGGCACCGATCTCGCTCGCCGGGGCTGCGAACTTCGCGGCCAGCACGTCCACGATGTCGGCGGTCGACCGCGTGCCGTCCACCAACTGCAGCACTTCGGCAGCATGGTCGTCCAAGACGAAGATGCGCTCCGGCGCCAGCACGATCCAGGACCCGCGCACGTCGTCCCGGCGCAGACGGAAGCCGCGGTTGAAGCGCGGCACGCTCATGAATAGGGCACGAAGGCGCCGGGCGGGATCCAGCCCGGCGACACGTAGGCGAAGTGCAACGCGTCCAGCATGGCCCACAAGATGTCGCATTTGTAGCGTAGTGCGTTCAGCACCTGCTCCTGCTCGGCGCGGCTGCGGGCATGCTCGTCGATGTAGTCCAGCGCAAAATCGACGTCCTTGGGCGCCTGGGTTAGCCGCGGCGTGAAATAGGCCAGCGTATCGCGGTTCACCCAGTCGTAATTGGCCAGCATGCCCGAGACCCGCTCGGCGATGATGGTCGACGAGAACATCTCGGTCAGGCACGAGGCCACCGCTTCCAGCATCGACCGCTCCCGCACGAAAGCGACGTAGGCGTCGACCGCGAAGCGCGTGGCCGGCAGCAGCCCGGCCGTGCTCTCGACATACTCGGCATCGAGCCCGACGCCGGTGGCCAGCCGCAACCAGCGCGCCACCCCGCCCTCGCCGGGCTCGTTGCCGTCATGATCCACCAGCCGGGAGCGCCATTGCCGGCGCAGGTCGGCGGTCGGCAGCCGCGCCAGGACGGTCGCGTCCTTCGCGGGGATGCGGGACTGGTAATAGTAGCGGTTCAGCGCCCAGGCCTGGATCTGGCCGCGCGTCAGCTTGCCGTCACGCATCAGGCGGTGGAATGGATGTTGGTCGTGGTACCGTTCCGCGCCGATCGCGCGCAATGCGGCGCGCAACTCGGACGGCGACATCCTGCGATCGCTCATAGGCTCAGCTCCATGCCGTCAAACGCGACCTCCCACCCGGCAGCGGCCGCTTCGGCCCGCTCCGGTGAGTCGTCGAGGAGGACAGGGTTTGAATTGTTGATATGGATCATGATCCGCCGCTGGACGCCGAGGTCCTCGAACGCGGCCAACGCTCCGGCCGGGCCGGACACGCTCATGTGCCCCATCCGCGCCCCGGTCTTCGGCCCGAGCCCGGCCGTGATCATCTCGTCGTCGCGCCACAGCGTCGCGTCGAACAGCACGGTCGCTGCCCCGCGCAGCCGGTCGCGCAACGACGGCGTCATCGCCGCGCAGCCGGGGATGAAGAACAGCGTGAATCGCCCGTCCGAGACGGCGGCCCCTACCGTCTGATCGTCCAGGTCGATCGCCGGTTGGTCGTCGCGCTCGAGATAGAGCGGCACCTTGCCTGGAACGGCAAACAGCGTGACCGACAACCCGGCGATGGAGACCGGCTCGTCCAGCGCGACGGTCTGGCGCCGCACCACGTCGCGCGCCAGGACCTCGAACACCGGGTTGGCATCGAGCACCGCATGCACCGGCGCGGTCGCGTACAGGCCGAACGCCTGCCGCTCCCGCAACGTGAGCAGCCCGGCGATCACGTCGACCTCGCTGCCGGTCAGCACAACGGCAGCGATGGGCGACGACCGCAGGCCCTCGGCGGGCCACATCATCTGGTTCTGGGCGATTTGCTGGCGGATGTCGGGGGAAGCATTCAGCACGATCCAGCGCTCTCGATCGACCGATACGGCCAAAGAGGCTTGAGTGCGGGGCCGTGCTGCCGGATCTCCGGCACGAGCACGGGCACAGCCGGGAGCATTGGAGTTCCATTGTGGGAACCCGCCACCGGCAGCGGCACCCAGCACGACGGCATGAATCATGGCGAGATAGATGTATGACGCCCAGCGTTGCCGCCGGGCGTCGACGGGATTACCGCTTGATGTCGGCGCAGGCGTAGCTGTTGATTTCGGCGCCTAGGGCGATCTCGGTCACGGTCGGCTTCTTCCAGGCCATATTCTCTCTCCGTTTTTTTGGCACTACTGCCAGGTGTAGGTCGCCGAGAAGTCTCCGGAGTGTCAAGTCATTCGTAGTGACCCGACCCGTGCCGGCGATCGTCCGGCGAGCGGCTCATCCTGTGCCATCCATGTTTAGCGTGCGGGTTGGCGTATGTGGCGATGTTGAGTGCTTGGCCCGAGTAGTTGTTGCTGTCGGGGTCGAGCAGGCCCGACCAGCCGAGAACCGTCTCGTAGTTGCCACCCATGGTTGAGGCGATCACGGTGCCGAACTCGGCCGCTGTAGCCTTCACCTCAAAGCCGGCTTCACCCCCGTTACCCACAATCCGACTGCGAAAACCATGGACGACGCAACCCGCGGCGGCGTTGTCGACGCGCTGCTGCGGTTGTCACGATACCCTGAGCAAGTGTGTCGCCTGCCGTGAGGCTGAGCCTAGGCGCTGCAGAGCGCCTCTGCGCAGTGTGGGATCTCTTAGCCGGTGTCTTTGTCATCCGACCTGCTGACCTTACTGCGAGAACGGTGTCGGGCCGGACGCGAGCCCAGTAGCGCCGGCGATCACCGGAGCCCACTGGGCGGCAGCGCGGAGGAGAGAGCGGTCGGTGAAGCGGGGCGCGGTCAACGTCACGCCAATTGGCATCCCGGCTGGGCCGGTGGTGCAGGGAAGGTTGACGCAGGGCACGTGGAGCAGGGTCCACATACGGTTGAAAACGGCATTGCCGGGCTTGCTGCCGACCGGTGCCTCGCCTGGGGCGCTGGGCGTCAGCACCGCATCATACGACCCGGCCAGCGCGTCGAACTCGACACGGCAGGACGCGGCTTGGTTGTAGGCGGCGAGAAGTTGGGCGCGGGTGATGCCGTCGCGGTTCTCGACACGGGAGTGGAAATCATCATGGAGCGCATGCCCGTGGGCACGGGCCAGGTTGAGGAATGCGGCGCGGCCCTCAGCGTGCATGACGACCCGCTGCATGTCGCCGAGCGGGGCGAAGCTGGGGGGCAGATCGAGCATCTCGACGGAGACCCCGGCCGCGCGGAGCCGGTCGGCCGCGAGCTCCATCGCCTCGACGACGCCCGGGTCCGCACTGTCCCAAGCGGGGGAACGGCATAGAGCAACCCGGCCCCGGATGGCTGCCGGCGGCGCGTCGTCGTGCACATCGAAGACGTCGCACACCAACTCGAGGTCGGCAATCTCGCGACCGTAGATGCCGAGCGTGTCCAGCGTGACGGAATAGACCTTCAGCCCTTCGCGGCTGATCGCGCCCCAGCTCGGCTTGAAGGCCGGAACGCCGCAGAAGGAGGCGG
>JBPBQE010000320.1:0-12145 GCA_050954595.1 Janthinobacterium lividum
CGCTTCATCTTCTCCCACGCCGGGGGGACGGCACCCTTCCTGATGGACCGTTTTCGCTTCCTGGCCTCCGTTCCGGCCAATGCCGGCCGGTTCCCGAATGGGCCGGAGGCGGAACTGCGCCGGTTCTTCTACGACACCGCGCAGTCCGCCGATCCCGGCGCCATGGCCGCGCTGCGGGCTATAGTGCCCACCAGCCAAATCTTGTTCGGGACGGACTACCCTTACAGAAAAGGCCTCGAGCAAGCCGAAGCACTGGGACGCTGTGGCTTCAGCCCAGACGAGGTCGATGCGGTCGGCAAGGACAATGCACTGCGGCTGCTGCCTCATCTGACTTGAGATGAGCGGGACGTGCGCTTGTGGCCGGTGTTGCGGAGCCGCGAAGTAGGTTTCCAAATGTTGTCAGCCCGGAAGCGGACAGGCCGCATTCGGCCATACCTACAGATACAGTCTGCTCAACATTCAGTTCGAAGGTGCGACCGTTCCGGATGCCTCTATGCCAGCCAAGCGAACGGTCTCCGCTCTCAGCCACATATTGCGGCAGGCGGTAGGAAGGCTTGCTCCGGGGTGAGATGCCCGATCGGCGTGTAGAGGTCGAACGGACCCTTGCTGTCGGCCGGCGCTTTCACGCGATACGTCGTCATCGGTGTCATCAGGCGGCCATCGGTGCGGAGCGTGACTGGTTCGCCGAACCAATCCACCGGCATGGCGCGCATAGCCTGGTTCACGGCGACGGCGTCACGAGTGCCCGCCTGGGTCATCGCGCGCAGGAAATGTCGTGTCGCGGCATAGACGGCCGCCTGGTTTTTGTTGGGAACGATCCGGCGCTCTGCCAGGAAGCGCTTGGCAAAGGCGCGGGTGCCGTCATTGGTGTCCCAGTAGAAGTTGGAGCCGAAGCTGAGGCCTTGCGCGACGGGAAGGCCGAGCGCGGCAATGTCGGGAATGTAGACCAGAAAGCCGGCCATGCTCTGGGCGCCGCTGGTGGTCAGACCGAACTCGGACGCTTGCTTGATGAGGTTGACCTGATCGCCGCCGACGGCGGCCAAACCGATCACTTGCGCGCCGGAAGTTTGTGCCTGGAGGATCTGCGACGAGAAGTCGGTGTTGCCGAGAGGAAATTTGGCCGAGCCGATGACCTTGCCGCCGGCCGCCTCGACGACCGACGTGGCGGCGGCCTGAAGCGCTAGACCGAAGCTGAAATCGACGGTGATGAAAAACCAGGATTTGCCGCCCAAGCCGGTCAGTACCTGGCCGCTGGCCACCGCCATGGCGTGGGTATCGTCAGCCCAGTGGGAGCTGACGGGCGAGCAGAACTTACTGGTGAATTCGGAGATCGCCGCAGCGGTGATCATCACCGTCTTGTTCTTCTCGCGCGCGACCTGCTGGACGGCGAGCGCTACCGGGGTGACCGGCAGATCGACGATGGCGTCCACGCCCTCGTCATACCATTGCCGAGCGATGGCACCAGCGACGTCGGGCTTGTTCTGGGTATCGCCGGTGATGATCTCGATCGGCTTGCCGAGCACGCTGGGCCCGAAATCGGCCAGCGCGAGCTTGGCCGCGACGACGGAGCCGGGGCCGCCGCTGCTCGAATAGGGGCCGGCGGAGTCGGTGAGCACGCCGATGCGAACGCGGTCGGTCGATTGCGCGCGGGCGTGGCAGGCCAAGGCGGTCGCGGCGACACCGCTCAAGATTGTGCGGCGGGTGAGCGAAGGGTTCACGCTGGGGTCTCCGAAAGAGAGGCGGGGCGACCGAGATCGCAGGCGACGTGGGCAAAGCCGCGGAAGCGGGCGCGGCCGCCGCGCTGGGGCGGCTCGGTGAGGCAGTAGTCGGGATAGCGGGCGACGAAGGCAGCGATGGCGACGGTGCCCTCGAGCCGCGCGAGGCTCATCCCCACGCATTGATGCGGCCCGGCGGCGAAAGCGAGATGTCGGTTCGGCGACCGCGCGATGTCGAAGCGGTCCGGATCCGGGAAGTGCGCCGGGTCACGATTGGCGGCGCCTATGCAGAGCGCGAGTTGGGCGCCGGCGGGGAGCGCGATGCCGTGCAACGTCACGGGCGCGGTGGTCCGGCGATTACCGAGTTGGTTGGAGCTTTCTAGCCGCAGCACCTCCTCGATGCAGGGCTTGATGAGTGCGGGGTCGTCGCGCAGGCGGGCGCGCTGATCGGGGTGATCGTGCAGCAGGACGAGCGCGTTGCCGATCAGATTGGTGGTGGTCTCGTGACCGGCGTTGAGCAGGAAGATGCAGTTGTGTAGCAACTCAGCCTTTGACAGCTTGTCGCCGCTGGCTTCGCCATGGATGAGCCGGGTCAACACGTCGCGCGCGGGGTCGCCGGGGTCTTGGCGGCGGCGTGCGACGAGGGTACGCAGGTAGGCCAGAAAGTCCGTGACGGCGTCGTTGCCGGCCTGCAACTGCGCGACCGTCGGCACAGGCTCGAGGGCGCCGAGAATGGCGAGCGACCAGGCCCGCAGCGGACTGCGCTCCTCGACCGGCACGCCGAGCAACGTGCCGATAACCTCTACGGGAATGGCGGCGGCGAAATCCTCGATTAGATCGACCGGATCGCCGCCCTCCATCGCATCCAGCAGGCGGGCGACCAGCGCACGCAGGTCGGGCTCCAGCCCGGCAATTGCCCGCGGCGTCAACGCGCCGGCAATGAGGCGGCGGACGCGCGAGTGCAGTGGGGGGTCGTTGAAGACCAGCGAATTCGTGTGATGCTCATAGAGGGGCGAGTGGCCGTATTTGGGCAGGAACTCGACCGTCTTGTCGGACGAATACAGCCCAACATTCCGGTAGATGGCAGCGATATCGTCGTAGCCGGTGACGAAATACTGGCCGTTGCCCATCAGCTTGACGGGTGCCGTGCGCTGCAAGGCGCGGTAGGTCGGATAGGGATCATCGAGGAACGCTGGCGACAGATTGGCCAGGTCGAACGTCGCCGCAAGATCGTGGTCCACGTCGTTGCGTCCGGTCAGCGCCGGGTCGGGTCGAAATGCTTGGTGAGGTGCTTACCGTAGCCCGCGTAGCTCTTCTGGAAGGCGGGCGTCTCGGCGGCGTAGCGGGTGATCTTCTGCGGGAAGCGGGTCTCGAACATGAAGGCGAGCGTGCCTTGCAGCTTGTGCGGCGCCAGCTCGGCGTTGGACGCTTTTTCAAAGGCGTCCATGTCGGGGCCGTGCGGCAACATAGTGTTGTGGAGCGAGGCGCCGCCGGGCTGGAAGCCGCCGCCGCTCTTGGCGTCATACACGCCGTAGACGAGCCCCATGAACTCGCTCATGACGTTCATGTGGTACCACGGTGGCCGGAACGTGTTCTCCGCCACCAGCCAGCGATCCGAGAACAGCACGAAATCGATGTTGGCGGTGTTAGGTGTTTCGGACGGAGCCGTCAGCACGGTGAAGATCGAGGGGTCCGCGTGGTCGAACAGGATCGGTCCCACCGGTGAATACTTGCGCAAATCATATTTGTAGGGCGCGTAATTACCGTGCCACGCCACCACGTCGAGCGGCGAGTGGTCAAGGTCGCATTCCCATAGCTTGCCGCCCCATTTGACGAACATTTTGGACGCGGCATCCCGGTCCTCGTAGGCGGCGACGGGCGTCAGGAAATCGCGCTGGTTGGCCATGCAGTTGGCGCCGATCGGGCCGCGCTCCGGCAACGTCAGCGCGCCGCCGTAATTCTCACAGAGATAGCCACGGGCCGCGCCGTCCGGCAGTTCGACCCGGAACTTCACACCGCGCGGGATCACCGCGATCTCGCCGGGCTCGATGGCGATCAGGCCGAACTCGGTCACCAGCCGCAAATGGCCCTGCTGTGGTACGAACAGCAGCTCGCCATCGGCGTTGTAGAAGTATTCATCCTCCATGGATCGCGTGACGAAATAGAAATGCGTGCCCATCCCCGCTTGTGACCCGGCGTCCCCCGCCGTCGTCATTGTCCGCACGCCCTGGACGAAAGTCAGTGGCTCCGAGGGGATAGCAATCGCGTCCCACCGCATGGGCGCGATCGGCACATCAACCTCGTGTGCCGGGGCGGTGCGCCACAGCCCGATATCGGCATGGCGAAACTCGTTCCAATGCACGACTGTGGGTCGAATACGGTAGAGCCAGGAGCGTTCGTTGGCGACGCGAGGCGCCGTGAAGGGCGAGCCGGACAGCTGTTCGGCGTAGAGCCCGTAAGGACAGCGCTGCGGCGAGTTGCGGCCGACCGGCAAGGCGCCTGGCAGCGCTTCCGTCTCAAAGCCGTTCCCAAATCCTGACATATAGCCCGGCGCAAGGCCGGAGCCAGAAGCGATCGACCCGATAACTGACAGGTTCTCGACGTTCATTCGCTTGCCTCCCCCGTGCACTCCGTTACTCGCCGTAATGCGCCGTGCCGACTTTAGCGGCAATATGGTTTGAGCAGGCGCAGCCTATGACCCACGATCAAAACTGCGGCCGGTGATGGCTGCTTTTCTCGACTGCCCCTCCAGAGCAGCAAGTCCGCTACCGGCCACCCTGGTCGAAGCTACTTATGGCTGGTGTGGACATCGGCCCGTGGCTGCGATCAGACATTCCAACCGGCGCCCGTGACTGGTCGAAGACCAGACGTCCGGCTTGTCCGGGACGAAGCAGGCTGTTCTCTCACCTCAAAAGGTGATCACGAGGCGCGACGCAAACCACTAGCCAAGAATAGCCGCTGCTCGGGTGTGAACTCGCCCGCAACACGTAACTTGATGCACCCGTTACTCACCTGGTCGCGCAATGCCTCAAGCCAGTCCATAGGCTTCGACACCTTTCCGCAGCTTCGGGAAGCCATCTAGGCTATATGCGTTGGCAGCCCGGTTGATTGACGCCGAACGAGCCGGCTCTGCCGTTCTTCTCCGCGCCGGTAGAGGCTGATGTGTGTGGTTATCCGTTCTAGCCGGGGAAGAAGGTGTAGGTCGCGCTGTAATCGACGCGATGTTCGGCCCCGTCATGGGCGGCATCGCAGCCAGTTTCTGGGGCCAGGCCGCCGATGGTCGCGCTGCGAACGATGTAAGCCACGGTGGCGAACTGGCCACCGCCCTTATGGTCCTTGGCCCGCAGCACGATCCAGGGGATCGCGTCGTTGCTGGGTGCCTGACTTGCCACCAGAGGATCGCCCACCACGATGCTGCCGTCTGCTGCTTGCCAGCTGGGGCCGGCGAAGTGACGTCCTGCCGGGTGTCCGGCCGCATCGGTCAAGATTGCCTCTGGCCCAGTCAGCTTCCAGGCATAGCTCTCGCCAGTGTGGGTGCAGCCGTAAACCTGCACGCCCTTGGCTGCCAGGACGATCGCCCGCTGGTCGGCAGCGAAGGCCGGGCTGGTAGCAACGAAGACCGCGAGGATACTGGCAAACCGCTTCATGCGACGACTCTCCCATTGGCCGGCTGTTCCACGTGGCGCGCCGCCGAAGCTTTTGTAGCTTGAAATGCCTACCAACGTCATAAGCGGAGTCACCGCCTGATAATCATCAGCACCGGCAAACGCGGTCGTCGCCTCTGGGTCCACTTGGGTCGAGTGTACCACGGACAAGCTGACGTCCAGTTTCTATAGTCTGCGTCTCTCCCTTCTTCATACCGGACAGGCTGCTTCTGGCCAGCCTACACGCACTTACCCACATCGGTTCGTCACCGTTTTCGCTAGTGACGAAATCATGCCGGATGTACGTTCCACGGGTAAGGCGCCACACCCTGGAGGACGCCCGTGATGCGCTTACGATAGGCGGTTTTAGGATAGCTGATCCCGAGCGGGATGGTCGCGACCTCGTTCATCGCAAGAAGCGACAACTCCGAGGCGATGCGTTTTTGTGCCGTAGGATCGGGGGCGCTAAGCCAGTCCTGGGTAAGCTCCTCCGCCTTCGGGTTCGTCCACCAGCCGAACCAACCCGCCGCGCCCTGCCCTCGGACCAGCTGAGACGTCGCGGGCGTCGAGTAGCCACCGGCCGACCCATAGGTGCAAAACACGCTCCAGCCGCCCTTGTCCACGGACTCACGGTTCGTACGGCGCTGTATCACGCTTCCCCAATCCATCTCCTGGAAGTCGACGGTGAACCCGATCTTCTGCAGTAGGTCGGCCGTGACTTGGCAAAGCGGTCGCACTGGCGGGTAGTCGGTCGGGCTGAGCACGATAACCCGCTGGCCCGCATAGGCGCTCGCTTTCAGCGCCGCCCGGGCTGCTCCGAGATCGTTCCGCATCATGGCGCTGCCATCCGTTTCATAGGGCGTGCCACATGGAAATTCGCTGAAGCAAGTTCGCCAGGTTGAAGCATCGTCCCCGAAGGTCGCCCGCATGTAGTCGTCTTGGTTCACGCCCAACAGCACCGCGCGCCGGATCGCGACGTCGTTGAATGGCGCTTGCAGGTGGTTGAGCCGCATGAGCGACTCGTTGCCTTGTGGGTTGGCCACGGCAAGCGTGATGTCCCGGCTGCGGGCGAGCGAGGGCAACAGGTCGGCCAGCGGCTGCTCCCACCAATCGATCTCGCCGTTCTGGAGCGCGGCGGCGGCAGTCGCAGCGTCCGGGATGATCGACCACTCGACACGCGGGTAATGCGCAACCTTGCCGCCGGTAGCCCAATCAGGCGCGCCATCGCGCGGCACATAGCCGGCGAAGCGCTCATACACTACCCGGCTGCCGGAATTATACTCGTTCGCGATGAAACGATATGGCCCTGAGCCCACCATCTCGGTCACCTGGGTGAACCCGTCGGTCCGCGCCAGACGTTCGGGCATGATGACGGGAAGAGATGGATCCGGCTTGCCTAGCGCGGTCAGCATGAGCGGAAACGGGCGGCTCAGCCGAAGCTCCATCGTGCGATCATCGGGTGCGCCCCATTGGTCGACCACCTTGGCCAGGAGCTGACCGAACGCGTCGCGCTGACACCAACGCCGGATGCTGACGTTCCACGACGCCACGCACCGGCGTGCCGTCGTGGAACGTCAGCCCGGCGCGTAGGCGGATGCGCCAGGTCAATCCATCGGCCGAGACCTCATGGCCCTCCGCCATTTGCGGCTTGGGCACACCGTCGGCCGCGCAGGAATACAGCGTGTCGAACACATGGTAGGCATGGTTATTGGTGACGATCGCCGTCGTGAAAATCGGATCAAGCGCCGTCAGATTGGCTTGCGGAACCAAGCGCAATGTCGCGGTAACAGCGGGCTGAGCCACCGCGGGCGACGCCAGGAGCGTAGCTCCGGCGGTCTTGAGCAGGGTGCGACGATGCATGGGAACTCCGACGATAGTCCGATCGAACGATAGAGCACGGGAAACGGCGCGCAATATTCATCCTCGATTGATGTCACGCTGGCGGCGCGCCAAGCTGCACCGATGAGCATCATCCCAACGGCCCTCCGACGTGTCCCGCCCGGCGCCATCGGCCACAATCGCGGCGTCGTCCGCCCCAACTACGCCGTCATTCCACCCGAAGGCGTGCTAAAGAGCCGACTGCCCGACTGGAGCGGCACGACCATTTACTTCCTGGCCGCCCCGGCGCTCGGTGCCGGCTTCGCACAGATGATCCTGGTGCTGGAGCCCGGCGGTGGAACGAACGCCGTCCTTAACTCCGACGTCCAGCATTTCTTCTACGTCCTGTCCGGCGGCGCCACGCTCAGCCTAGATGACGCCCAGCATATGCTCGCAGCAGGCAATTACGCCTACATCCCGCCCGGCACTCCGTTCAGCCTCCGCAACGACGGCACGGAACCCGCGCGAGTGCTGGCGCTCAAAAAACGGTACGAGGACGCACCCGGCTTACAACCACCGCCCGCCTTCACTGGCCGACGGGACGATGCGGCGATGACGAACCATACCGGCTTTGAAGGCCGTGGCTTTTTGCATCTCACCGGGTTCGGCGACATGCGGCACGACTTCGAAATGAACCTGATGTTCTTTGAGCCGGGCACGTGTTTTCCTGCCGTCGAGACGCACATCATGGAACACGGTCTGTACATGCTGGAAGGGCACGGCTTGTATATGCTTGGAGACGAGTGGCACGAAGTTTGGGAAAACGACTTCATCTGGATGGGCCCATTTTGCCCACAACAATTCTATCCCGCGGGACAGGGAAGAGCCGTCTACCTTCTTTACAAGAACATGAACCGAGATGTCGTTGTGTAGCATTGTAGAGATGTCTACTAAATATTGATGCAAGTAGATTTCAAGTATGCAATTCTGTCAAACAAGCTAAGCAAAGCATGCTAAGTTACCGTACGATCTTAAATGCTGATCCAAGCGGGGGTGGCGAGTGTGACGACGACATTTGCCTGCCTAAATTCGAGGAATACTTTGCTCCGCAAGAGAATATCAGGCACGTGGTTCAACACGACTTCAAGCTAACTTCCAACAAGTAGCGGGCACTGATGGGAAGCAAATCGTCGTTGAAATAGTACGCTGGATTATGCACAGGCATACCCCCGCGCTCGTGGCCGTGTCGACTGAAGAGCAGGTAAGCGCCGGGCACGCGCTCGAGTATAAAGGCGAAATCTTCGCCGGCCAGTAACGGATGTCTCTCACGTTCGACGCCTGGCGGGCCCACGATTTCCGCAGCTGCAGCCTGTTCAAGCTCGGTGGTTCGCGGCCGAGAGTCACTGGATGCCGGAGATGATCAACAGCATGGATCACTAAACCTGGCCGGTTTTACTCAGCCGCTGTCAGCACAGCCGCGTCCGCTTCCGCCCGCATCCATACGGCGGTGTCGTGGAAAACGGCACCGCCTGCGGGCAAGGCCGGTTCGTCGGATGTCAGCACGTTGATGCCGTGCTGCACCCCACCGAATGCCTCGGCCGGCCAAATGCTCTCCACCACCACGGTCCCGCGCGTCTGACCCTTCAAGAAACGGGCGTGCAGCACTACCTCACCCCGCACATTGCCCAGGCGGATCAGCGCGCCGTCCGTCACGCCGAACGCGGCGCCGTCCTCGGGACTGATCAGCGCCTGTGGCCGGCCCTCGCGCTTGCGGGCCGTTGGCGTCTCGGTGAAGGTCGAGTTGAGGAACTGTCGCGCTGGAGCGGCAACCAGCCGCAGTGGCCGGTCCACGGTTGGTCCGTCCGTCAACGGCGCGTAATCCGGTAACCGCGGCAAGCGTCCCTCGCTGTCGCCCAGCGCCCGCCAGTCGGCGCGAAAGTGGAACTTGCGATCAGCATGGGCGAACCCGTCGAGGAAGTGGGCTCGCTCGAACGGAAGCTGTACGTCCACCCATCGCCGGGCTGTTAGCTCCTCGGCCGAGGGGTAGCCAGAAACTCGCAGGGTGGCATCGGCGAGTTCCAGCGCCGTCATCTGGAAGCTGGGATGATCGAGGCCGAAGCGTTGCGCCAGGGCGCAGACCAGGTCGTGGTTGGACCGTGCCTCACCCGGTGGATCGATGACCGCGCGGCCGATCTGGATGTGACTGTGTCCGCCGGCCTGGTAGATGTCGTCGTGCTCTAGGAACATGGTCGCCGGCAGCACGATGTCGGCGTAGCGCGCAGTCTCGGTTAAAAAATGCTCGTGGACGACGGTGAACAGGTCGTCGCGCAGTAGGCCCTGGCGCACGCGATTGCTGTCGGGGCAAACGGACGCTGGATTGCCGCTCTGGATCAGCACGGCATGGACGGCCGGACCGCCGCACAGCGCATCCGAATCACCCATCAGAATGCTGGCGATCCGGCTCATGTCTAGCTCGCGAACCGACAGGTCGCGCAACGCAGTCCCTTCGATGAGGGTCTTGTCCCAGGTGTAGATGCCCTTGTTGCCGAAAAGCGCGCCGCCGCCTTCATGCCGCCACTTGCCAGTGACAGCGGGTAGGCAGCTCACCGCGTGCATCGAGGCTGCCCCGTTGCGACCGCGGGTGAAGCCGTAGCCGCAGCGGATGTAGGCGCGCGGTGTCGAATTATAGAGTGCGGCAAATTCTTCGATTTGTCCGACTGCGAGTCCAGTGATCTCGGCAGCCCATGTAGGATCTCTGCTGAGCAGGTGCGTCTCGAGGGCAGCCGGGTCATCGGTATATTCGGCCATGTAGGCGCGGTCGGCGTGTCCGTCGCGGAAGGCGCAGTGCATGACCGCACAGGCTAGCGCCGCATCGGTCCCGGGCCGCACCGCAAGGTGCATATCGGCAGCGGCGGCGGTCCCCGTGCGATACGGGTCGATCACGACGAGCTTCGCGCCACGCTCCTTCCGAGCTCGGGTCACGTGGGCCATGACATTGACCTGGGTGGAGACGGGGTTGGTGCCCCACAGCACGTTGAGGTCAGCCAACGCCATCTCGCGGCTGTCAGACCCGCTGACCCGGCCGCAGCCCGCGGTCCAGCCGGCAGTCGCGATCGTGCTGCAGATCGTCCCTTTGCGGCCGGACCAGCGCATTGCATGACGCAGGCGGAAGACGCCGTCTCTGTGCACCAGGCCCATCGTGCCGGCCGAGCTATAAACCCAAGCGGCTTCGCTGCCGTGCTGCTTGGTCACGTCGTTGAACCCGGCGACGATCCGGTCCAGCGCTTCGTCCCAGCCAATCCGGCGGAACTCGCCCGCACCCTTTGGCCCGGTCCGCAGCATCGGATACAGGACGCGATCCGGATGATGAACACGCTCGGCATAGCGTGAAACTTTGTTGCAGATCACGCCCATCGTGTAGGGATTGTCGGCACCGCGCACGGCGCCGATCGTGCTACGGTCCAATACTTCGATGTCGAGCGCGCATGTGCTGGGACAATCGTGCGGGCAGACGGAGGAGCGGGTCTCGGTCAAGCGCTGGAACCTCGAAGAGTGCGTAATCGCTGTATTGTTTGAAATAGCGCGGTTTATACCGTGGATACAACGACTCATACCGGTCGGATCAAGTTTAGGAGCCACGACCGACACCGTTCGAACTGTCGCTCGCCAGCTTAGATGGAGCGATCTCCTAATCTCGCTAGTCGATCTTGGCTGCATGTCGCTCTCGGGCATGTATGGCGAAGCCGATGATGCAGCGTCCGAGGCACTGATCCACCACGCGCTGGATCGGGGCGCCAACCATCTCGACAGCTTCGACGTCTACGGGATGGTCATAACGAGGGCACCATCGAGCGAGCGATTAAGAGAAGACGCGCCGAACTGCTGCTTGCTACGAAGCCGTTTGCCGACACCAGCGTAGCCTTGAGCGTCGTGCGATACGGCAACAGTTCACGTCCGCTTCTTGGCGCCACGCACCGGACCGGCCGCTATCGACCAACGTCACATCATAAAGCGATCTTCGGATCCGACGTAGTTACGGGACCTCGACGTCCATCAGTGGCGCATGTTGCTGAGCACCGAACGTGTCGCGCTCACCGATGCCGCCTTGGGTCCACGGACGGCGGAGCGTCAGCTTGAAAGCGTGGGCCGGGTCGAAGAACATGCAGGTCACGACATCTGTGGTGGCTACACCATATAGCCGCTCCATCTTGCCTTGAGCGAGGACGCCGCTCTGCTTTACCCGAGCATAGGCGTCGTCGTCGTCGAAGATCACGTCGAACGTTATCTCGAAAGGGCCGGCATTCTTGCTCCGGATGACCTTGGCAGTGTCCTTGAGCGTCGCATTCCGCATGTCAGGCCTCGTAAACACGGATTGGGAAAAGCTCGCACGGGTCGTCCACCTCCATCAAATGATACACGGTGAACGCGCACACTGGACCGATCGGATTTTCCGGCGGGTTCAACGGCAGGGCGAAATTGCCTGCCAGCGTGTGCGCAGCGACGGAGGCCGGGGTACAGCGCTCGGCCGGGTTCATCGGTTCCAACTCGAAGCTGTCGCGGCGCATCGTCGCCAGGATGACGCGGCCTTTCGGCTCGGCGCAGACGGCGCCACATTCCAGGATCTTACCGGCATGCCAAGCGACGCCGGGATCGATGCCATGGACGGCACAGAAGGCGGCGTGCGGCGCCGGGTCATAGGCGCGGCCGGCGATGATCACGTCCACATCGGGATGCTCTTGCAGCACGCGAATGAAGGGCTCGGCCCCCATCTGCGCCACGATCTTCACGGCATCGTCCACGGCTTTCGTCTCGAGCACCGGAGATGAGCTGCAGGACGTGACCCGTCCCGCGGCGAGCCGGTCGCGCACCACGCTTTGGGGCGCGTCGGCGTAAATGGTCGCGATCTTGTAGCGCCAGCCTTCCGCCGCCGCGATGTCACGGATCAGTGCCACCATGTCGTCGACATGG
>JBPBQE010000276.1:0-12144 GCA_050954595.1 Janthinobacterium lividum
GAGATGGAACCGGTTGTGTTCCGGCCAGCACGTTGATCATCGACTGACTGGACGGCTTTGTCTTATCGCGTTGATATGTCTGCACCGCTCGTTGAGAGGTCATGATATCGCTGAAGCATTCCACAGAAGATCACGTCAGCGGCGGCGACCATATGGTAACGGCTTTGTTGCATTGAGGCAGACGATGCGCTTCCTCGGTTTAGTGTGAGGAGGTCTGCCTGTGTCTGTGTTCAAGCGCTGCGGTTCCAGAGATTTCGAGATCATGCGTGTGATCCGTCGCGGACACTGCATCTGTCGTGAGCCGGGCGCTACATGTTAGCGCAAAACCAAACACTCGAGCCGGCAAGACGATTGAAGGAGACACCATGAAGAACGGCCACATGAAGCTTGGCATCATGCCCGAAGGTGCAGGCCGGACCGGGTCGGATTGGTTGAACCCCGGAATGCCACCCTATCCCGGCACCAATTTCGAGAAGCACAAGGAACAGGCGCTGATCGGCGAGGAGTTCAAGGCAGACTTCTTCTTCGTCGCCGACACGCTATGGGCCGACGAAGTGTCCCCGCCGCATCGCCTCGACCGTTTTGAAGCGACGACCCTGCTCGCCGCCATCGCGGCTGTCACGACGCATATCGGCCTGGTCGGCACCATGTCGACCACCTTCTGCGAGCCATTCAACATCGCCCGACAGATCCTATCGCTGGATCATATCAGCGGCGGACGGGCCGGCTGGAACCTGGTGACCACCGATCCCAAGGGTTCGTCCGACAATTACGGCCGCTTCCACGCCATCTCGCACAAGGAGCGCTACGAGATCGGGGCGGAGGCATCTCGTGTTGTAACCGGGCTGTGGGACAGCTTCGAGGACGACGCACTGCCGCAGGACAAGGAAACCGGCACCTTTCTCGTGCCGGAGAAGCTCCACGCACTGAACCACAAAGGCAAATACTTCGAGGTCAAGGGCCCGCTTAACCTGCATCGGTCGCGGCAGGGACGGCCGGTCGTATTCACGGCGACGGCGTCCGACGAAGGCCTGGCGTTCGCCGCACGTCATGCCGACTGCGTGTTCACGACCAATGCCTACGGCATGGCCGTGAACCAGGACTCCTATCGCAAGCTGAAGGCAGGAGCGGTCGAGTGCGGCCGCGACCCGGCCTCGGTTGCTCTCCTCCCGGCGTGCACCCCACTCATCGCGTTCTCGCGAGAGGCCGCCCAGGCGATCCAGGCTGCGCGCCGGGAACAGATCGGACTGGATGGCGCGATCAAATACCTCAGCGGCTCGTTCCACGGCTTCGATCTTCGGGGTTACGGCTTGGATGACCCGTTCCCGCTCGGCGCGATCGAGAGCCTCGCCGAGGGGTTCAAGGGCAACATGACGCAGATGCTCCGCGTCGCCCGCGACGAGGCGCTCACGGTTCGGCAGTTCGTGTTGCGGTTCGGGTTCCCGAAAGACAGCTACGTGGGCACCGCTGCCGACGTGGCTGACGAGATGCAGGAGTGGTTCGAGGCGGAAGCGTGCGACGGCTTCATGCTGGTGGAGTCGCAGCCGGGCCAGTTGCGCCTGTTCGCGGACGGCGTTGCGCCGATCCTGCGACAGCGGGGGCTGCTGCGGACGGAGTACACGGGCACGACGTTGCGGGAGAACCTGGGCCTGCCCAGGCCTGATAACCTGTTTGCTGCCGGGCGGTGCAGTCAGAAAGCTGGGTGAGGAGGTAGGGACGCCGACCTATCCGAGGTCTAAATCGAAGACGTCGGAGGTGACGATGTCCGCTTGGCCAAGCGCTTCAACGTCGCGACCTGGCGAAAGAAGTCTTGTCGCGGCTGGGCTGGACTTCCGAGCACGATTGCACCAGGTGCTATATCGGAAATCACACCAGCCTGCGCGCCTACTTGCGCGCCGCGTCCGATGGTGACGTGACCGGTGAACGCAGCCTGACCACCGACCTGTACGAAATCCTCCAGCACCGTCGAGCCTGAGATGCCCACTTGGGCCACGACGACGCAGCACTTGCCCAGCCGAACATTATGGCCGATCTGCACTAGATTATCGATGCGAGACCCCGCTCCAATAACTGTGTCTCGCACCGAGCCCCGGTCGATGGTGGAGTTGGTGCCGATCTCCACGTCGTCCTCGATCAGTACCCGACCAAGTTGCGGTATGGTAAGAAACCCTTTGGAAGTGCGCGCGAAACTGAAGCCTTCCTGTCCTAGTCGGGCACCAGGATGCAGGTAAACGCGGTCACCAATGAGGGCATGGCTGATGCTGACATGTGCGCCGATCCGGCAGTCCTTGCCGATCTGCACGCCTTTGGCGATGCTGACGTAGGGACCGATACGACATCCTGGTCCAATACTGACGCCAGCCTCGATGACACAAAATGGTCCCACCTCTGTCGAAGCGTCGATCGTTGCCGTGGGAGACACCAAAGCGAGGGGGTGCGTTCCAGGAAGCGCTGCCGACACAGGATGGAACAGGGCGGCGACCCTGGCCCACCCTTCATAAGTAGCCTCTAAGCGAATGGCCACCGACGTTGTCGGAACCCGGCTTCCCAAGTCCGGCGGAACCAGCACCGCACCAGCCCGAGTAGTGTCCAACACGCTGGCATAGCGGCGATCATGTAGGAAACTAACCTGCTGCTCACAGGCGGATTGTAGAGGAGCTACGCCGTTGAAGGTCAAGTTGGCATTAGCCTCGGCACTTCCGCCTGCTGCATGAGCGACCTGTGCTAAAGTGTATGGCCCGCTGCGGGCAAAGAAACGGGGATCGCCGACAACATCAGATTCCATAAGGCGCTTTAGTATCCGCCAGCCAGTTTGAAAACAATGTCTTCGTTATAGTTTAAAATCAATGGACGTCCCGCATGCCGATATCATCTTCAGAATATTTTCCTGCATTTACTTACCATTAATACCGGCAACGGCTATGCGGAGCATCCTTAAACCCTCGATTATAAAGCCGTGGATCGGTTCACTACCTGCTGCTGATCGGCGTTGCACAGCGCATGCTCACGATGCCTGCGCCCAATCGACGCGACGGGTAGCGGCCATGATGATGGAGAGGATCAGGAACAGCGCGACGGCACCTGCCAGCAGGGAGAACGATTCCAGGCTGAGCACGACGTACTGAAAGCCGAATACCGCCGTGCTCATGGCGGCGAACAGGCTGGCGAGGCGGGCGCGTTTGGTGACCGACCAAGTGAACAGCGAGGCTTGGATCACGATCGCGCCCGCGGCGATCAGGTAGGCGGCGGCGAAGCCAAGCGGCTCCGCGATGGCCAGCAACAATAGCGGGAACAGGCAGACCGAGAGGCCGATCAGGCCGTACTGGATCGGGTGGATCGCGACGCGGCTGAGGGTCTCGAACAGGAAGTAGGTCAGGAAGCTCAGCGCCAGGAACAGCAGGACGTATTTCGCCGTCCGGTTGACCATGCGGTAGGTCGGGACCGCTTCGAGCAGGTCGACACCGTCTTGTTGCGGCATCGCGCTGGCGGTCGAAGCCGGGCCGCCGCACGTCATCGGCGTGTTAGCGAACCACACGGCCTGGCGGGCGCCGCCACCATCCTGCCAACTCGCCGCGAAGCCCTTGTCCGTCACGGTCGAGTCTCGCGGAAGCATGGTTCCGGTGAAGCTCGGGGTGGGCCACGGACCGGACATCTCGAGCGTCATCTGCCGCGACGCGGGCACGACGTGAAAGGCGCCGGTGCCGCGCAGCTCCATGCCGGTCGAGAAGGCGAGCGTCTGGCCCGGCGCGATCGCGTTGGGCAGCGTCCAGCTCATGAAGCTCATGGCGTCGCAATCGCTGCCGGCCGGCGGGCTGTCGCTCGGCTGCAGGTCGGCGCCGTTCCAGTGCAGGGCCGCGTCGTTCCAGGCGCGCAAATCGCTCGCCCCGGCGGCGACGAAGCTTTCCGCCCAAAGGATTTCGGCATCCGGGCTGCCGGGAACGGCGATCGCCGGGACGGTGACGCTTCCTTCGAGTTTGACGCTGGCGCTGTAGACCACGGCGGCGAACAGGCCACGGCGGCGCTGCTCGGGCGATAGCGTCGCGTTCACGGCAAGCCGTGACGGCACGATATGGGCGTAATGCCGGGCGACGGTCGGGGGGAATACCTGGCCGCCTTGGCCGACATAGCCGGGCTCGCGCACCATGTAGGGTACGATCAGAATCGGGCCGATTACCCGCTGCGACGGACCCCAGGCGAGGGCGATCTCGTCCCGAACAGTAGCCTGTCGGGCTTCCCGCTCGCCGATGATCTGGTCCACCCAGGTCGATGGCAGCAGCAGAGCGAGCAGCAGCGCGCCGATGGAGAATAGTTTGAAAGCGGGCCGGCGTGACCAGTCCCGGACTGTTTGTGTCGTCGTCATCGACATGATGTCTTCCTCAGAGTGTCCGGCGACCTTGACCTGGCAGCGTGCAGACCCGATGGCGGGGTTGTGCAAATCCGGTGCAGGAGAGCGAGATGCCGACTATCCTGGTCGTGGACGATGATCGGGCCATCCGCGACGTGGTCTGCTTCGCGCTGACCCGGGCAGGCTTCGAAGTGCAGCAGGCAGCAGACGGGGCTGCGGCGTTACGGCAGTTCCGCATCGCGCCTGCGGACCTGATCGTGCTGGACGTGCTAATGCCGGAATTGGACGGCACCGATGTGTGCCGCAGGCTGCGGCGGACCAGCAGCGTGCCGATCCTATTCCTCTCGTCCAAGGACGATGAAATCGACCGCGTTGTCGGGCTCGAGGTTGGGGGCGACGACTACCTGGTCAAACCGTTCAGCCCGCGGGAGTTGGTGGCGCGAGTGCGGGCGATCCTGCGGCGGTCGGCCGGGGCTGCGCCGGAGCCAATGCGGCACGGGTTGCTGGCATTGGATGCCGAAGCAGTGCGGGCGTCGTGGGCGGGGCAGGACGTCACGCTGACATCGACCGAGTTCGGGTTGTTGCGGACGCTGTTCGATCGCCGGGGCCGGGTCGTCTCGCGCGACGGGTTGATGGATGGGGCGTATGCGACGGCGCACGTGGTGAGCGACCGGACGATCGACAGCCACATCCGCCGCATCCGGGCCAAGTTCGCCGCGGTGGGCGGTGCGCCGATCGAAACGCTGCCGGGGCTGGGCTACCGGATCGGCCGATGCGACGGCTGAGTCTCCGCTGGCTGCTGCTGGCGATGGTGCTCCTGGTGCTGACGCTGCCGCTGGCGGGACTGCTGTTCCTGCGCATGTACGAGAGCGCGCTGATCCGGCAGACGGAATCCGAGCTGATCGCGCAAGCCGCCGTCGTCGCCGCATCCTACAAGGCAGAACGGCTGCGGCATGGGCCGGGTGATTCGGTGGCGGCGACCACGGTGCCCGAGCGGCTCGAAGTCGCGAAACGCCCGGGGCTGGATCTCGCCTCCGACCCGGTGCTGCCTCCGGCCCCTGCCTCCATAGAGGGTGAGGCAGCCTCGGCGTCGACGCAGGAGGCCGGAACCGTGCTGGAGCCGGTGCTGAAGGAGGTGCAGGAGGTGACGCTGGCGGCGATCCGGATCGTCGATGCGCACGGAGTCGTCGTCGCGACCACCGGCGCCGATCTCGGCCGCAGCCTCGCCGCGCAGGACGAAATCGGCCGGGCGCTGCTGGGCCAGCCCACGAGCGTGATGCGGCAGCGCGAACACAAGGCGAGCTGGGTGCCGGAAGGGATCAGCCGGGGTTCGATGTTACGCGTCCATGTCGCGCTGCCCGTATTGGACGGCGACCGCGTGTTGGGCGCCGTGCTCGCGGTGCGCACGCCGGCCGACATCACCCAGGCGCTGGCGGGCAAACGGTTGCAGCTCGCCTGGCTGGCGGCCGGACTACTCGCGATCGGGACGGCCATGGCGTTGGCGATGTCGCAGCTGGTGACCCGGCCCTTGGCGCTCGTCACTGCCCAGGCGGCTACGGTCGCGGCAGGCACCACCGGCGCTGTCCACCCGCTTCGCCGACCCGGCACCCGGGAGGTGGCGCAGCTCTCGGCCGCGATCGTGGCGATGGCGGAGACGCTGGACAAACGCGCAACCTACGTCCGCACATTGGCGGCGCGGATCGCGCACGAGTTCAAGACCCCGCTCACGGCCACGCGGGGAGCGGCCGAATTGCTGCGCGATCACGCGATGTCGGAGGTCGAGCGGCTGCACTTCCTTGACGTGATCGAGGCGGAGGTCGGCCGGCTCGACCGTCTGACCCGGCGGCTGCTCGACCTGGCCCGGGCCGACATGACCGCGGGGTCCGGCCGTGGCCCCACCCCCGTCGGTCCCGTGCTGGCGGCGGTAGCGGCGCGATTCGCTGATCGAGGCCTGAGCATCCGGATCGCGGGAGATGCGGTCGTCACGATTGATAAGGAGCCGCTGGAAGCGATTGTCGCCGGGTTGCTCGACAACGTGGTGGCGCATGGCGGCCCGGCCGTGGAAATTGGCGTAATGAACCAAGCAAACGACGTCTTGATCCGCGTGTCGGACGACGGTCCCGGCATCTCGACCGCGAACGCGCCGAAAGTGTTCGACGCGTTCTTCACCACGGCGCGGGAGCAGGGCGGGACCGGGCTCGGCCTACCGATCATCCAAGCATTCGTTGCGGGCGTTGGAGGTTCGATCCGGCTGCTGCCGATCCGGCCCGGGGCGACGTTCGAGGTGCGGTTGCCGGCGGAGCGCTGAGCGCGGCCACCGCGCTCGCCAGGGTTGGATGCGCGAACCGGAACCCGGCCGCGAGCAGGCGCCGCGGTGGGGCGGCCTGGCCGCCCAGCAGGAGCGTAGCTGCTTCACCGCCAACGGCCGCGATAAGCGCCGCCGGCAAGCGGGGGCAGAATGCACGCGGCCCCGCGATGCTTCGGGCGAACACCGCCTGCGACACCAGCTCGGGCGCCACGACGTTGACGGCGCCCTCCAGCGAGTCCTGCGCCATCGCCAGGCGCAGGGCGGCAACGGCGTCGTCCAGATGCACCCAGGGCATCGCCTGCTGCCCGGTGCCGAAGATCGCGCCCATCCTGAACCGGGCCGCGAGCGCGAGTGCCGGATACAGGCCGCCCTCGCGTCCGAGCACACCGCCGAACCGCATCGTCACCACGCGCATACCGAGCCGGCGCAGCGTCTTGGCCTGGCCTTCCCAGGTAGCGCAGAGGTCGGATTGGAACTGCCCTGGCTGCGGCGGCGCCGTTTCGTCCAGTTCGGCACCATCGGGGCGGTCGCCGTAAAAGCCCACAGCGGACGCACTAACAAGCACGCGCGGCCTCGTCTCCAGGCGCTCGGCGAGCGTATGGAGCGCCCGGGTCGTCTCGATCCGGCTCGCCAGCAGCACCGCCTTCCGACGCGCCGTCCAACGGCCACCCAGGATGCTGGCGCCGGCGAGGTTGACGATGGCGGCCACTGGCGTCTCCGACGGGATCGCGTCCAGGCTCTCCAGCGCCAGCACGCGCGGGCCAAACGTGGCGGCGGCGCGGCGGGCGTCGCGGGTCAGCACAATGACGCGCGTGCCCTCGTCGGCGAGGCTGCGCACAAATGCGGATCCGATGAAGCCGGTCCCGCCAGTGACCAGCACGGCTGGGCCGTGCGCTGGCGGCACCACGACATCGGGCAACGCCGTCCGTGCGGCGCGGTAGAGCTTCGCCACCGCGATCCAGTTGCGCACACTCCAGGCTAACACACCGGCGGCATAGAGCGTGAAGAGCCATGACACCCAGCCATGATCGACCGCCGGCAGGCCCGTCGGCACGGTGGCCCAGCGCAGCATCTCGGGCGCCAACGCGGCGACGAAGGCGCCGTAGCTGACGGCCAGAATGGTGTGTAGCACCCGCTCGAGCTTCGGCAGGCGCCGGGTCAGGTCCTCTTCGATGAAATCGGCCAAAGTGATGATGATCTCGACGGCGAGCAGGCCTGCCAGCACCCAAGCCCATGCACCTTCCCAGCGCACCCAGGCTAGGCCGAGGAACAGCACAGCGTAGATTGCCTCGCGCGAGGCGTGCAGGACTAGCTCGTAGCGAGCCGAGATATGCTGCGGCAACTTGGCCTCCAGCTCGTGGTGCCAGAGATTGTCGAAGGCACCGATCAGGGCCTGGACCGATAGGATGGCGAAGACGGCGTTCATGGCAGGATCTCCAATGTGCTGAACAGGCCGGTCTGGCGGAACGTGGTTCCCCAGAGCGGATGCGTCATGGTGAGGGTGAAGCAAAACCGCTCGGCATCGACCGCGCGATGCTCGACGCGGCAGCGCCCGGGCGTGAACCAGGCCGGGATCGGCAGCCGCCATCGCCCGACCGAGAGGAAAAAGGCGCGGCTGGTGAACACGAGCGCCGCCCCGTCGACCGCGACGTCGAGCAGCATGCCGAGCCCGCCATCGGTGCGCTCTATCACCGAGCCGGCGGGACCCGCGGTCTTGACCGACCGGACCACGCCGAACTCGCCAAGCTGGCGCGACCAGACGACGCCGTTGCCCTCGGCACGGACGTCGACGACCACTGGTAAATCGACTTGATGGTGCGGCGGCAGGGGAGCTTTGAAAGGCTTGGCGAGAAGCGCGAAAACGGCGCCCACCGCCGAGCGCTCAAACCTCATGCTGGCAGCGTAGCGGATCGGGGCATGCCGGACGGTGAAGCGGGCGCGTAGCGTTTCCGGCAATTGCGCCCAATCGGCCGGATGCACGCAGCGTGACAGGTCGAGTGCACGCTGACGCTGGCGCACTGGCGCGCCGAAGGCTTGATCGAGCGTTTGGGTGATGGCCATGGGGTCTCCGAAGAACGTGTTGACCCCGGAGATCGCACCGGGCGTGCCAGCTGCCCCAGCGCAAACAATGCATTGATTTCGCTACGATTACGGATTTGGCGTCGTAAACTTCGTATACAGATCGCGCCGATCGGCTGTAGCCTTCGTTGACGCATGGCCATCCACATCGCCCTGACGCTCGCACTGATCGGCAGCCTCGTTCTGGCCGCGGTGTTATGGCGCTGGGCTGAGCGAGGGCCGGGCTTGCGGCAACTCACGCTGTTCCTACTGGGGGTGTCGGTCTGGATCGTCGGCAACGAGCTGCCGACCTGGTTCGGACCCGGCAACGACCGGCTCGGACTGAGCCTGATGGCCACCGTCTCGCTTACCTCGGGCGTGTTCCTCCATTTTGCGGCCGCCTTCACGCGCGTGAAGGCGCCGCGCTGGATCGCGGGCGGTTACGCGCTCGGGGCCGCCGCAACTCTGCTGTCGATCGTGCTGGTGCCGGGATACTACCGTCCGTTCGCCGGGCTGAGTGCCGTCGCGATGCCCAACGCGGTCGGCTGGTGCACCAGCATCGTCTGGGCCGTACTCGCCGGCGCCGGGCAGATCCTGCTGCTGCGCACCCTGCGGAGCCGGACCGGCTTGGCCCGGCGCCAACTCGCGGCGGTCATCATCTCCAGCGCCTGGGGGCTGCTTTGCATGTCTGGTTACGGCGTCGTCGCGCTAGATCTGCCGATGTCGCCGTGGCCGCTGCTGGGACTACCGCTGTATCCGGTGATCTTGGTCTACGGGATCCTGCGCTACCAGGTGCTGCTGGCCAACGCCTGGGCGCGGCGTGCGCTGGGTTGGACCCTGCTCGTCGGCGCCGCCGGGCTGATCGTCGCGGCCTTGCCGCTGCTGCCGTTCGGCTCGGCGCTCGAAAGCCGGCTGGCGACCGCGCTCGAAGTCGGGGTGGCTTTCCTGCTGCTGGGCGGCCCGGTCCGGCGCTTGGCGTCGCGCATCGTGTATCCCGGCGGCACCGTCACCTCGGATGACATGACGGTCTGGCGCACGTCGCTTGGCCAGGCGTCCGACACCGCCATGCTGGCCAGCCGGGCGGAGTTCTTGCTGCGGCAGCGTCTGGCGATCGGCGTCGTCGTGCGGGTCGGGGACGCCGGGCCGGCTGGGACGGCTCCGCTATTGCTGTGCCGGCGGACAGAGGCCGGGTGGCAATCTACGCTGGAGACTGGCTGGGACGCCGCACCGCCGAGCCCGCGGCGGGTTGCCGAGCTGTTCGGGCTGGTGCTGGCCGAGGAGGCCACCCGGTTGGAGCGGGCGCAAGCGCTGGCCGAGCAGGAGCGCGAGCGCCAAATGCAGTCTCGGCTTGCCGAATTGGGCGCGCTGGCCGCAACGGTGGCGCACGACGTCCGTAACCCGCTCAACATCATCGGCATGGCCGTTGCGATGGCCACGCCGGACGTGCGGCAGGAAGTGGGCGAGCAGGTGCGGCGCATCGCCCGTCTGGCGGACGACCTGCTGGACTATGCCAAGCCCTGGTCCGTGGCGCCGGCCGAGATCGACCTGACGGCCCTGGCCCACAGCTTGGCGGCGCGGCGGACCGGGCTGGTGGAGATCCGTCTGCCAGAGAATCTGCACGTGCAGGCCGATCCGGACCGGGTGGCGCAGGCATTGAATAATCTTATCGAGAACGCCTGCGCGGCCGCCAGCCGGGTCGTGCTGGAGGCCGAATACGTGGAGGGATCGGTGCTGCTGCATGTCTGTGACGACGGGCCGGGCGTGCCGGCCGAGATCCGCGGCCGGTTGTTCGAGCCGTTCGTCTCCCGCAGTCCGGGCGGCACCGGGCTCGGCCTGGCCATCGTGGCGCGGATCGCGGCGGCCAGCGGCGGCAGCGTCGCCTTCACGGAGCGCCCGGGCTGGTCGACCTGCTTCACCCTCAGCCTGCCGCGTGCGACATGATCCTGTTGGTCGACGACGAACCGGCCTTTCAGCGGCTCGGCGGCGCGTGGCTGCGCGGGCTGGGCCACGAGGTCACGGTGGCCGGGTCGGCAGAGGAGGCGCGGACTCGGTATGCCGACAGCCGGCCGGACCTGGTGCTGCTTGATCTCTCTATGCCGCCGCACATGGACCCGCTGGCCGGGATCACGCTGATCGGCGGCTTCCTGCCGACGCCGGTCGTAGTGCTGACCGGGCACACGTCTCACGACATTGCGCTGAAGGCGACCGAAGCGGGCGCGTGGGACTTCATCGCCAAGCCGATCGACCCCGACATGCTCCGCTTCGTGGTGGAGCGGGCGCTGCGTAAGGCGGCGCTGGACCGCGAGTTGCGCGACCTGCGCGACCAGGTCGCAGCCGACGATCTCGGGCTGCTGGGCCGGTCTGACGCGGTGGCGCGGCTACGGGCGATGGTGCGCCGGCTCGGGCCGAGCATGGTCAGCGTGCTGGTGCTGGGGCCGACCGGTACTGGCAAGGAACTGGTGGCGCGTGGGCTGCACGCCTGCAGCCCGCGCGCGGCGGGGCCGTTCGTGCCCATCCACTGTGGCGCGCTGCCGGCGAACCTGCTGGAGAGCGAGCTGTTCGGGCACCTCAAAGGCAGCTTCACCGGCGCCACCCGCGACCAGCCCGGCCTGATTGAGACCGCCCACCGCGGCACTCTCCTGCTCGACGAGGTCGGCGAGATGCCGCTGGCGATGCAGGTCAAGCTGCTGCGCTTCCTGCAGGAGGGCACGTTCATGCCGGTCGGCGGTCGCGCCACCAAGCGGGCGGATGTACGCGTGATCGCCGCGACACATCGTGACCTGGAGGCGATGGTGGCCGATGGGAGCTTCCGTGAGGATCTGTTCTACCGCCTGAAAGGCATGGTGTTGCGCACGCCCGCTTTGGCAGAACGACCAGACGACGTGACGTTGTTGGCCACTGTGTTCTTACGCCGGGCCGATCCTGCGGCGGTGCTGACGCCGGACGCTGCCGAGTGGTTGGTCAACCGTCCTTGGCCCGGCAATATCCGTGAGCTCCGTGCCATGATCGAAGCCGCCGCCGCCCTGGCCGGACCCGGCAGCGAGCTGGTGGACTCCGCCCTGCTACGCTTCGTAGCTGGCGATGCAGAGGAGGTTCCCGCTCCGGCACGCGGCTCGCCCTCGACGTTGGCACAGGCGATCGAGGAGATTGAGCGGCGCATGTTGTCCGACGCGCTGGCGGCCTCCGGCGGCAATCAATCTGAAGCGGCAAGGACATTGGGCCTGTCGAGGGTGGGTTTGATCAAGAAACTATCGCGTCTAGGTCTTAGATCGGTGGCAGGGACGGAGTTGCCTCTTTAGGACGGTCACCCTCTGTCTGCTTCGAAGAAGCAACGGACCTAAGCTTGAGTTTGGCCATTTTCGGTCAGGCGATGATCCAGAAGTGCGGTTCGGAGGCGATGTAGTCGAGGGCTGCATCGAGCGGCATGGTCGGG
>JBPBQE010000335.1:0-12005 GCA_050954595.1 Janthinobacterium lividum
CCGTGCGCAGGATGCCGATGGCGTCCAGACTGGCGAGGCGCAGATCCCGACCGATGGCGGCGCCGTCGCCGGGATCTTCGCCAAGCCGCCGGGCGCCGGCCCGTTCCCCTTCGTCCTGGTTGCGGAGAACGGCACCGGACTCGATCGCGTCGTCATCGATGCATGTCACGGCCTGGCCAAGGAGGGCTTCATGGCCGTCGCGCCCGCCCTCTTCGCCGGCGACCCGCCCGACGGCACCCTCATGCAGCGACTAGACGCGGCCGCTGCCTGGGCGACGCAAAATGGCGGCGACCGGCTGCGCACCGGCATTGTCGGCTTCGGCCCCGGCGGCCGCGTCGCCTGGATCTACGACGCCTTCAGCCCGGCCCTTAAAGCCGCTATCGCCTGGTATGGCCCGTTGCAGGGCACGACTTCGCCCGCTCACCCGATGACCGCGCTCGACGCCGCCGGCCATCTCAACGCCCCCCTACTCGGCCTGTACGGCAAGAACGACGGCACGCCGCAGCGCCTCCTGCTCGATGCGGAGGCCCGCGCCAAGAAGGCAGGCAAGACCGCCGAGATCGTCTCTTATGTCGGCGCCGGCCGTGACTTCGCCGTTCCCGGCGCTTCCTTTGATCAAGCTGCCACGCTCGACGGCTGGCAGCGCACCCTCAAATGGCTGCGCGATCACGGCGTCGCGTAACGATCCACATCGGCGTTGCAGCGGTGTCGCCGGAAGGCGATGCTGGGCCATGTCATCGTCAACGTCCCATGCGCCGCCGCGCCCTGACCGATAGCGACCGCCGGGTCTGGGCCACCTACGTGCAGTATGTCGCGCAGCGTGCCGGCGCCATGCCCGTCGAGCCCCCACCCGCGCCGCCGGCGCCGCCGCCAAGCACCGTCGCCGATGCCAAGCCCGCCACACCGCCCGCGCCTGCGCGCGCCGCCAAGCGCATCCTCGCGCCCATCGAGATTGGCACATCGCCCGGCGGCGTGGACCGCAGCACCTGGACCCGGCTGCACGCGGGTAAGCTCTCCCCCGAGCGCACGCTCGATCTCCACGGCCGCACCGTGCAGCGCGCCCATGCCGACCTCCACGCTTTCCTGGGCGCCGCGCGATCCGAACGGCTCCGCTGCGTCGAGGTCATCACCGGGCGCGGCAGCGGCGAGACCGGCGGCGTCCTCCGCCGCGAGGTCCCGCTCTGGCTGAACGGCCCGGCGCTCCGCCCCATCGTGCTCGCAGCCTCGCACCCGCATCCGGCCAACCAAGGATCCATCCGCATCCTGCTCCGCCGCGTAAGGTGACCCCGTTCGGCGCCCGGCTGCGCACCCTGCGCGACGCCAGCAGCATGACGCTGACCGAACTCGCTGCCCGCCTCCATGTCTCCCCGGCCTATCTCTCCGCTCTTGAACACGGCCATCGCGGCGCGCCGGGCTCCGGCCTGGTGCAACAGGTTTGCGGCATCTTCGGCCTGATCTGGGACGACGCCGACGAACTGGGCCGCCTCGCCCGCCTGTCCCACCCACGGGTCACGGTGGACACCGCCGGGCTATCCCCGGCGCAGACCGCGCTGGCCAACCGCCTGGCGCAGACCATCCACCGCCTCCCGCCGGAAACGGTGGACGCGATGCACGCCCTGCTCGACCGAAGTTAGTGGCGCCCCAGCTTCGCCTCGATCCGGTCCCAGATCGCCGCGCTCAGATCGATGCCGTCGAAGCGGGCAATCTCCTGCAGCCCGGTCGGTGAGGTCACGTTGATCTCGGTCAGATAGTTGCCGATCACGTCGATGCCGACGAAGATCAGCCCCTTCTCGCGCAGCATCGGCCCGATCGCCTCGCAGATCTCGCGGTCCCGAGTCGTCAGCGGCGACTGCTCCGGCCGTCCGCCGACATGCATGTTGCTGCGCGCCTCGCCCGCCGCCGGCACCCGGTTGACCGCGCCCATCGCCTCGCCATCGACCAGGATGATGCGCTTGTCCCCGGCCCGCACCGCCTTTTCGTAGCGCTGGATCATCAACGGCTCGCGCGACCGCGCCCAGTGCATCTCCAGCAGGCTCGCCAGGTTCTCGTCGTCTTCCTTGATGCGGAACACGCCGGTACCGCCATTGCCGAACAGCGGCTTGACGATGATGTCGCGATGCTCGGCCCGGAACGCGCGCACCGCGTCCGGGTCCCAAGTGATCAGCGTCGGCGGCATCAGGTCCGGGAAGTGCGTCACCAGCAGCTTCTCCGGCGAATCCCGCACATATTTCGGGTCGTTCACCACCAGCGTCTTCGGGTGGATGTGCTCCAGCATGTGCGTGGCGGTGATGTATGCCATGTCGAATGGCGGGTCCTGCCGCATCAGCACGGTGTCCATCGTGCCGAGATCGACCAACTCGGACGCACCGAACTTGTAGTGGTCGCCTGCCACTCGCTGCACCGTCACCGGCCGCACCTTGGCCATCAGCCGGCCGGTGCGCGCCTCGCCGACGCCTTCGTGCAGCGACATATGCTTGACGTCGTAATGCCAAAGCTGGTGACCACGTTTCTGCGCCTCCAGCATCAGCGCGAACGAACTATCCCCATCGATGCTGATCGACTCGATGGGGTCCATCTGGACGGCAACTTTCAGCACGGCCTTACCCCTACTTTTCGGATTCGTATTTCTTGCAAAACTCTTCCGCCCCGAGCGCGCGGAAATCGCCCATCGCGATCCGTAGCCGCTCGTGCGGCCAATCCCACCACGCGATCGCCAGCAACCGCTCGATGACGCGCTCGTCGAACCGCAGCCGCAATACCCGCCCCGGATTGCCCACCACGATCGCAAACGGCGGCACGTCCTTGGTCACGATCGACCCGGCGCCCACCGCCGCCCCGCTGCCGATACTCACCCCCGGCAGCACCACCGCGCCGTGACCGATCCACACGTCGTTGCCCAACATCACCGGCGTCGACCGTCGCCACTCGAAGAACGCGGTGTCGTCGTTGCCCATGCCATAGGCGCTGCTGCGGTAGCCCACATGGCTCATCATCACCCGCTTCAGCGGATGGTTGCCCGGGTTGATCCGCGTCTGCGCCGCGATCGAGCAGAACTTGCCAATCGTCGTGTAGATAATGTCGCTGTCGTTGACGACGTAGGAGTAGTCGCCGAACGCGCTCTCGGCGACCTTGGTCCGCGCGCCCACCTCGCAGAACCGCCCGAACGTCGTCGCTCGCACGGAGGCGGTCCGATGAATGTCGGGCTCACCGCCAAGGGCCTTGGCGGTGCTGTCCGGATCGTTCGCCATGGCTAGTTGAGGAACAGTTTGCCCGGGTTCATGATCCCGCGCGGGTCCAGCGCCGTCTTGATCTGCCGCATCACCGCCAGCGTCTCGATGCCATGCTCCTCCTCGAGGAACTCGCGCTTGCCGATCCCCACCCCGTGCTCGCCCGAGCAGGACCCGCCCAGCGACAGCGCCCGCGCCACGATCTTGCGGTCCAGCGCGAAGCCTTCCTCGATCCCCGCCGGCGTATCCGGCACCAGAATCACGGTGTGGAAGTTCCCGTCCCCTACATGCCCCACGATTGGCGCCGTCAGCCCAGAGGCATCGATGTCTTCCTTGGCGCCCACTACCAGCTCCGGCAACCGCGAGATCGGCACCACCGCATCCGTGGTGATCCCCTTCCAGCCCGGCTTCAGCGCCAGCGCCGCCCAGTAGCCATCATGCCGCGCCTTCCACAGCTTGTTCCGCTCGGCCGCGTCCGTCGCCCACTGGAACCCGCTCGCCCCGAACCCGGCGGTGATCTCCTCCGTCAACGCCGCCTGCTCGGCCACCCCTGCCGCCGACCCGTGGAACTCCAGCAGCAGCGTCGGCGCTGGGACATAGCCCTCCAGCTTCGAGTACGCGATCGAGGCCGCCATCTGCACCTCGTCCAGCAGCTCGATCCGCGCGATCGGCACCCCCGCCTGCAACACGGAAATCACGCTCTCGACCGCGGCCTCCAGCGACGGGAACTGGCAGATCGCCGCGCTCATCGCTTCCGGGATGCCATGCAGCCGTAATTGAATTTCGGTGATGACGCCCAGCGTCCCTTCCGACCCGATCATCAAATGGGTGAGATCATACCCGGTCGCCGACTTCCGCACCCGGCCGCCGGTCTGGATCAGCCGCCCGTCCGGCAACGCCACCTGCAACCCCAACACGTTCTCGCGAATGGTGCCGTAGCGCACCGCTGCCGTGCCGCTCGCCCGCGTGGCGCACATGCCGCCGATGGTGCATTCGCTGCCGGGGTCGACCGGAAAGAACAATCCCTCCGCCCGCAGATGCTCGTTCAGCTGCTGCCGGGTCACGCCGGCCTGGATGCGGCAATCCATGTCCGCGGCATTGACCGCCAGCACCTTGTTCATCCGCGACATGTCGAGGCTGATCCCGCCCCGCACCGGCGTAACATGCCCTTCGAGCGACGTTCCCGCCCCGAACGGTACCACCGGCACCCCGTGCTGGTAGCAAAGTTGCAGCAACTGGGCGGCCTCTTCGCCGCGCTCGATGAACGCGACCGCGTCCGGCATCACCCGCGGCTGGTAGTCCTCGCCGTGGCTATGCTGCTCCCGCAGCGCGGCATTGACCGTCAGCCGCTCCCCTAGAAAATTCTGTGCAGACGCGATGACGAGATCGACTTGGTTCGGCATAGCATCGCTCTAGTGCTGCCCCGCCGGAAAGACAACGTCACTCGGGGGCCCCGCGCGATGACGGTTAGAAGATCTTCCACCCCTCCGACCCATGCCGCGTCATGTGACACGTCATCACCCGCCCGCTTTCCTTTTCCAGCGCCCGGATCACGTTCACGCGCCGCGCCGGGTCCACCAGGAACGTCATGAACCCGCCGCCGCCGGCGCCCGAGATCTTTCCCGCCAGCGCTCCGGCCGCCATCGCTGCCTCATATACCTGATCGATGCTGTCGTTGGTAATCCCCGCTGCCAGCTGCTTCTTGGCGATCCAGGATTTGCGCATGTAGGACGCGAACTGCGTCAGGTCGCCCTTCAGCAGGCATTCCTTCATTCCGATCGCATCGACCTTCAACTCGTGCATCGCCGCCAGCGCCTTGCCCCCCTTGTCGGCCAGGTTCGCCGTCTGCTTCTCGATGATCGCCGCCGACGACCTGGACACGCCGCTGTTGAACAGCACCAGCGAGGTTTCCAGCTCCGACATGATCCAGTTCTTCACCCGCAACGGGTTCACGATCACGCGGTCGTCTTTATAGAACTCGATGAAGTTCACCCCACCGAACGCCGCCGCATACTGATCCTGCCGCCCGCCCGCCAGCTTGGCATCCGTCCGCTCGATCTCGAACGCCAGGTGCGCGATCTCGTACTCGCCCAGCGGCAGCCCCAGCCATTCGGCGAAGCACTTCACCAGCGACACCACCACCGTGCTCGACGTCCCCAGCCCGGAGCCCGGCGGTGCGTCGCAGAACGTCGTGATCCGGCACGACAGCGGCCGCCCGCCGTTGAACTGCTGCACGATGCGCCGATACACCGCCTTGTGCAGGATCAGCGGGTCCGCCACCGTCATGATCTCGTCCGCCGGCCCCTCGACCACCTGGTCGATGTCCGCGGCCGTCATCACCACGCGGCCATCGGTCGTCGGCTTGATCACCGTATAGGCGTACATGTCGATGGTGACGTTCAGCACGGCCCCGCCATGCTCGTCGCAATAGGGCGACACATCCGTCCCGCCGCCCGCCAATCCCAATCGCAGCGGCGCCCTAGAGCGCACGAACGCAACCCGGCCGGGATCCATGAATGCGGTCGGCGACCGAGAAAAGTCTGTCGCTGCGTCGGGCATCATCGCGGTATTCCGTTGAAACTGCGCTCCCGGTAGCGGAGGTCATCCCCTAACTCAAGCAACACCTCGACGCGGAGCCAACGCCCATCTTCACGCTTCTCACGCTCGACACCGTCGACAGCACCATGCTCGAGGCCGCCCGCCAGGCCGCCGCCGGCCAGCGCGGCCCCCTCGTCATCTGCGCCCGCACCCAGACCGGCGGCGTCGGCCGGCACGGCCGGAACTGGTCCTCCCCGCCCGGCAATCTCTACTGGACGGTCCTGCTCGACGACCCCGCCGACATCCCGCGCGACGCCGGCCTCGCCTTTGCCGCCGGGCTCGCCATCCTCGACGCGCTCGCCGCCCTCGGCATCCTGCCGGACCGCCTCCGCCTCAAGTGGCCCAACGACGTCCTGCTCGACGGCCGTAAGATCGCTGGCCTTCTCGTGGAGGCCAGCCTGACCGGAGCCCAGGCCCGCATCATCGTCGGCATCGGAATCAACGTCGCCACCTCCCCGGCGGACGCCGCCTATCCCGCCACCTCGCTCGCCGATGCCGGCCCCCTGCCCGCCCTCGACACCATGCGCGACGCCCTCACCGACGCATTCCTGCGCCGCCGCAGCCAATGGCACCGCACCGGCCTGGGTCCTCTGCGCGACGAGGCCGCCGATCGCCTGCACGGCGTCGGCGCCTCCGCCACGGTTGCCCTGGACCGCGACCGCACCGACCTGCTGCACGGCATCAACGAAGGCCTCGCCCCTTCCGGCGCGCTCCGCCTTCGTACCGCCGACGGCGCCCTGCACACCCTCCTCGCCGGCGACGTCCTCGCCTAAGCTCGCGCGCATGACCCAACCGAACGGCGCCTTTCGCTTCAGCCTCCCTCGCCCGGATGGCACCACGCTCGACCTGGCCGAGTTCGCGGGTCGCCCGCTGCTGATCGCCAACACCGCATCCAAATGCGGCTTCACCGGCCAATACGCCGGGCTCCAGCATCTGTGGGACACCTATCGGGACCGCGGCCTCGTCGTCATCGGCGTTCCGTCCGACGATTTTGGTCATCAGGAGCCCGGCACGGACGCCGAGATCGGCAGCTTCTGCGAGCTCAACTACGGTGTCACGTTCCCGCTAGCAGCCAAGTCGCACGTCACCGGCCCCGAGGCTCCGCCGCTGTTCCAGTACCTTGCCGCGCAGGCTGGCCCGCTCGCGAAGCCCCGCTGGAATTTCTACAAATACCTGATTTCGCCTGATGGCCGCGTCGATGCCTGGTTCTCCAGCATTACGCCGCCGGGCTCTGCTCGCGTGTTGCGTGCATTGAGCAAACATCTGCGTCGCCAGACGGGAGGATGACACAAAAGACACACTTGAGCGTGTTATCTTTCGAGATGTGACAAAACGCTTGCTAACACAGGATCTCTTCGGCATATTGTGCAGCGCAGCAAGCGGTTCGCCGCTTCTGCAGGACGTTTCCTCCCTAAACTTGGCGGTGCCCTCGGGCGCCGCCATCTTTTTTTGGAACTCCTCCCGGTTAACGCCCGGGCCGCCCTTGCCGCACCAGCGCGGCCATCAATCGCCGCACCAGCAACACGTCCGGACTGCCCGTCTGCTTGCACGCCAGCTCGACCCGCCGAGTTTCCCGCATCGCATGCATCAGCTTGGTCGCGTCCCAATGCTTCAGCGCCCGCGTGAACTCCGGCAGCCGCTTGAAGAATACCGGGGGCCGCGCCGACCGCGCCGCATCGTCCGCCGATGCCCCGTCCGCCATCCGTCCCCGCGCCAGGTGCAGCTTGGCCAGGTGCCCCAGCACCCCGCGCGCCACCGCCACCGGCGCCGCACCCTCGGCCAGCGCCCGCTCCAGCGCCCGATCCGCCGCGGCGGCATCCCCGCTCGTGGCGGCGAACACCGCATCGTCGAACGCCACCGCGCCGGCATCGCCGACACAGGCCCGCACGTCGTCCAACTGTAACCTGCGCTCGTCCCCGGCATACAGGATGAGCTTCTCGATCTCCCCGCCCACCGCCGCCGAGTCGTTGCCCATCCGCTCGACGGCGAACTGCAGCGCGTCCGCCTCCACCCCGATCCCCGCTGCCGCCAGGCTGGCGGCGATCCGCTCCCCCAGCGCCCGCCCCTCTTCCGGATAGCATGCGATCGCCGCCGCCTCCGGCAACGCTTCCACCAGCGCCCGCAGCTTTGAGCGCGCCGGCATGGCCCCACCCTCCAGCACGACCAGGCTGTCCCCGCCGCTCGCGGCAAAATCCTTGACCAGCGCCGTCACTGCCGCCGTTAACCCGTCGCTCGCCTCGCGCACGCGAATCACCCGCCGCCCGCCCAGCATGGAGATCGCGCTCGCCTCCTCGGCCAGCCGCGCATGATCCTCTCGGCCCAGCCAAGCTACCCGGAACGCGTCATCCTTCGACCCGGCCACCACGGCCGTCAGCGCATCAGCACGCTGCCGCACCAGCCCCTCGTCATCCCCATGCAGCAGAACCAGCCGCGTCGAACCAGGGTCGCGCAAGAAAGCCGACAGCCGTCTCGCATCCAGTTTCATGTCGCGGCGAAAGTCGCGCCAACGATGGTGACGGAAGTCACGTTGGTGGATGCGCCCTGAAGTAGATCGCCAGATCCAGCACGATCTTGTCCGCTATCTCGTCGGCCAGCCGCTGATAGGCCGCCGAGGTTTCCAGATCCGCCGCAAAGTATTCCTGGTTGTTGATGTTGATGCCATCCACGCCCTTGGCGATGCCGCTCGTCACCACCGTGTTGGCGACGTCCAGCTTGCGCAACGTCCAGCTCGAAGACGCATTGAGCCGCACCCGGGTCGACGACGTGTCCTGTTGGATGCCGATCGCCTCCGCCGCGATCGACAACCCGCCGACCAGCTCGAACTGCTTGACCCTGGCCTCCTCGGACCCAGCCAGCCGCTGCTGCAGCGCCTGACGCAACAGTTGTCCTTGCCGCTCGGTCATCACCGCGACGTAGATCGACGCCAACTCCGGCCGCAGTGCCCCAACCCCGTGCCGCCCGTAGAGCGGCGCAAACCCGCACCCTCCTAATCCGGCCGTCAGACCCGCGAGCAGGAAGCGGCGGGCGATCATCCCGCGACCACGAAGTTGATGATCCGGTCCGGCACGTAGATGCGCTTGACCATCCGCTTACCCTCGATCAGCCGCGCCACGTTCGGCTCCGCCAGCGCGGCCGCATACGCTGCCTCCGCCTCCGTCCCCGGCGGCAACGCCACCGTCCCGCGCAGCTTGCCGCCTACCTGGACCGCCACCGTCACCGTATCGACCATCAGCAGCGCCGGATCGGCCTGCGGCCAGGCCTGGTCGGCCACCAGCGAACTCGCGGAGTCGAGCAGATGCGCCATCTCCTCGGCCAGATGCGGCGCCATTGGTGCGATCAGCCGCGCCATCGTCAGCATCGACCGCCGCCGTGCCGCTACCAGGCCCGGTGCCGGCCCCGCGCGTTCCGCCTCGCCCAGAACACTGGTCAGCTCGTACAATTTGGCGATCGCCACATTGATCGCGAAGTCATCCAGCGCCGCCGTCACGGCCGCGATCGCCCGATGCGTCGCCCGATCCAGCGCCAGCGCCGCTGGCCCGCTCTCGGCATCACCGACCCCGTCGCGCGCGACCGCCGCAGCCAGTCGCATCGCCCGCTGCACGAACCGCGAGGCACCGGCCACGCCCGCCTCGGTCCACTCCACATCCCGGTCCGGCGGATTGTCCGACAGCACGAACCACCGCGCCGTATCGGCGCCATAGCGCTCGATGATCGCGCCGGGATCGACCGTGTTGAGCTTGCTCTTGGACATCTTCTCGCTGCGGCCCACCGTCACCGCCGCCCCGTCCGACCGCCGCTGCGCCGTCCCGTCCGCCGATATCTCGACGTCGCCAGGATTGAGCCACGCCCCATCCGCCGCACGATAGGTCTCGTGCGTCACCATCCCCTGCGTGAACAGCCCGGCGAACGGCTCTGCAACCCCCACCTCGCCCGCCTTCTGCAGCGCCCGCGTGAAGAACCGCGCATATAACAGGTGCAGGATCGCATGCTCGATCCCGCCCACGTACTGATCGACCGGCAACCAATGATCTACCGCCCGGCGATCCAGCGGCGCATCTGCCTGCGGCGAGCAGAACCGGGCGAAATACCAGGAGCTGTCGACGAACGTGTCCATCGTGTCCGTCTCGCGCTGCGCCGCCGCACCGCATTGCGGGCAGTTCACGTGCTTCCACGTCGGATGATGATCCAGCGGATTGCCCGGACGGTCGAACGTCACGTCCAGCGGCAGCAACACCGGTAGCTCCGCCGCCGGCACCGGCACGATGCCGCACGACGCGCAATGGATGATCGGGATCGGCGCACCCCAATAGCGCTGCCGACTGATCCCCCAGTCGCGCAGCCGCCAGTTGACCACGCCTTCGCCGGCCCCGTCCGCCTCGAGCCGCTCGATCGCGGCCCGCTTGGCGGGCCCGGTTTCCAGCCCATCCAGGAACCCGGAATTCATGATTCGGCCTGGCCCGGTATAAGCGACGGTGCCGATGTCGACCGCCTCACCAGCCGGCGCCACCACCGGCTCGACCTCGAGTCCGTATTTCCGGGCGAAGTCCAGGTCGCGCTGGTCATGCGCGGGGCAACCGAAGATCGCCCCCGTGCCGTATTCCATCAGTACGAAGTTGGCGATCCACACCGGGAAGCTCCGCCCCGGCAGGAACGGGTGCGTCACCCGCAGCCCGGTATCGAAACCACGCTTCTCCGCCGTCTCGATCGCCGCCTCGCTGGTCCCCAGCGCCCGGCACTCCGCCACGAACGCTGCCGCGGCAGGATTATCCGCCGCGACCGCCGCCGCAATCGGTTGGTCCGCCGCCACCGCAACGAATGACATGCCGAACAGCGTATCCGGCCGGGTCGTGAACACCTCGATGGTTTCGGCGCCCTTGGCCAACGGGAACCGCACCCGCGCGCCTTCGCTCCGGCCGATCCAGCGCGCCTGCATCGTGCGCACCCGCTCGGGCCAGCGATCCAGCCCGTCCAGTGCGTCGAGCAATTCCGGTGCGAACTGCGTAATGCGGAAAAACCACTGCGCCAGCTCGCGCTTCTCGACGACGGCGCCCGAGCGCCAGCCGCGCCCGTCGATCACCTGCTCGTTGGCCAGCACGGTGCCGTCCACCGGGTCCCAGTTGACGAAGCTGCGCCGCCGATCCACCAGCCCGGCTGCCAACAATTCCAGGAACAGTGCCTGCTGATGCCCGTAATACGTGGAGTCGCAGGTCGCGAACTCGCGCGACCAATCGATCGACAGCCCCATGCGCTGCAACTCGCCGCGCATGGTCTCGATATTCGCCCGGGTCCAGACGTCGGGATGGATGCCCCGGTCTCGCGCCGCGTTCTCCGCCGGTAGCCCGAACGCGTCCCACCCCATCGGGTGCATGACGTCGAAGCCACGCGCCCGCTTGTAGCGGGCCACCACGTCGCCGAGCGCATAGTTGCGCACGTGCCCCATGTGGATCTTCCCGCTCGGATACGGGAACATCTCCAGCACGTAGTATTTCGGCTTGTCGCCTGTCGGAACGTCCTCGGCGCGGAAGCAGTTTGCCGCCGCCCATGCCGCCTGCCATCGCGGCTCGGCTGCGCGGAAATCGTAGGGAGCTACACCTTCGCTGGCGCTATCGGCGACCGTATCGGGCACGAGCTTACGACTTCGCGGCGGTCTGCGACCGCAGTTCGCGCGCCCGTGCCAACACCTTGTCCTCGATCTCGCCGCTCGTGGACGGCGACACCGCCTGGTCCACCCAGCGCCCGCCCTGCTCGATCTGACGGAACACCGTGATCCGGATGCCGTCCGTGCGCAGTTGCCGCCCCAGGATGTAGGCCGTTGCCTTGAAGCGCTCGCCCTGGGCGCCCGGCGGTGAGTACCAGTCGGTGATGATCACGCCGCCGAACGGATCGGCCGACACCAGCGGCATGAACGACAGTGTGTCCAGCGTCGCGCGCCACAGATAGGCGTTCACCCCGAGCGCGCCGCCGGCCTGGTCGGCTGCATCGG
This sequence comes from Janthinobacterium lividum, assembly GCA_050954595.1. Classification (GTDB taxonomy): domain Bacteria; phylum Pseudomonadota; class Alphaproteobacteria; order Acetobacterales; family Acetobacteraceae; genus JAVVHH01. Next base: position 11,809 of record JBPBQE010000335.1, read on the forward strand.
CGCTGCTTTTGCCACCGATGCCCAGCACCAGCCCCTGCTCGCCACCGAGTTTGCCTCGCTCCGGCCCGCGCGTGCGGTAATCGTTGTATTCGTCGTCGCCGACGGCCCGCGACTTCGAGCAGGCCGTGACCAGCAATGTTGCACTGAGAAGGGCGGCGAGGATGACAGGCTTGGACATGTTCACACTTGCTGTTGCG
>JBPBQE010000373.1:0-11982 GCA_050954595.1 Janthinobacterium lividum
AACGGTCACTCTGCCCCGAACAACACCCGACCGTTAATGTCGTCCTAAGAAATCCGCTGTAAAACGGCACCACCCGATCATCGGGCAGAGGACGACCCATGAAGATTGCACGCACGATGTTTGCCGTAGGCTGGGCAGTCGCCTGCATCGGTTTCACCACCGCCGCCAGCGCGCAGCCCTACCGCGGCTACGGCCACGGCTACCATCACAACTCCTGCCACATGGAATGGCACCACCATCACCGGGTCCGCGTCTGCCGCTGAAGCCCGGTGGGCGGCACCTCTCGTGCCGCCCACCACATCACGCTTGACTCTCTGACAGACAAATATTCCTATCTGCTCATGGATCTCGACCTCCACAACCCCACCCTCCAAGCCGACCGCGCCGCGTTGGAAGAACTCCGCGATCTCGGCATGGAGATGGCCCGCTACTGCATCAACCGCGCCAAGGCCGACGCCGAGGACGGCAACGACGTCGACCGCACCCCCGCCTTCGAGCGCGTCAGCCGCGGCGTCCGCCGCGCGGTCTTCCTCCTCCAACACATCGCCACCCTCTGCGCCAAGGCCGAGGCTGACCTCGCCCGCACCCAACGCGACGGGGTCCGCGCCCGCCAGCAGATCATCCGCGACGTCGAGGACGCCACCGTCAGCCGTCCCAAGCCCGAGCGCGACGCCCTCGTCGCCGAACTGTACGAACGCCTCGACGCTCCTGAATTCGACAGGGACCTCGCCGGCATGACCGTCGCCCAGGCCAGCGAACTCATCCGCCGCGACTTCGGCCTCGGCCAGATCTTCACCCACCAGCGCCGCACCCCCGCCGACGTCGAGACACTCGCCGCCCGCGCCCGCCACTCCGCCCACGCCGCCGCCCTGCCGGATCACCCCGAAGCCGCCCTGGTCGCCCGTCTTGCGCCACGAAGCCGACCTCCGACGACAAACCTGAGCCCCGTCTCTCGTAGGGTGGGCGTCAGCCCACCATCACCCGCCGTCACTCAACCACGTCAGTGCGAGAAGCACCGCGACCCGGCACTCCAGCGTAGCCCGTAGTCGCATCGCGAACACGGGACGAACACGGGCGCCGCTTACCCCACGCTCAGCTCAACAGCAGCGCCATCCCCGGATCGCCCTTCGCCATCGCGCGCCCGTAAGCCGGGCGTGCGGCGATGCGCTGGAGATAGGCGCGGATATTCGGATAGGGCGCGAGGTCAACCGGCTGGAAGTAGCGCATCGTCGTCAGCGAAAACACGGTCATGATGTCAGCGGCGCTGAAATCCTCCCCGGCGAGATACGGTACCTCGCCGAGGCGCCGCTCGATCAGGCCGAACGCGCGCCCGAGCCGGTCCTGCGCATTCAGCAGCACCTTGTTGTCCGCCGGCGGGTCGAGCCGACTGATCACCATGCGGCGGCCCAGGGCGGGCTGCAACGTCCCGTTCGCGAAGTGGAACCAGTAAAGATAGGGCGCAAAGCCCGGCTCGTCCGGCCCGGCGACCAAGCGGCCCCGTCCATATTTGAGGAGGATATACTCGGCGATGGCGGCGGACTCGGCGAGGAACACGTCGCCATCCTCGAGCAGCGGCGCGGCGCCGATCGGATGCTTGGCCCGCAACTCGGGCGGCGAGAACACGGTCACCGCGTCGCGCGCGTAGGTCTTCAGCGTGTAGGGCAGGTCCAGCTCCTCGCAGAGCCAGACGATGCGTTCGGACTGCGACTTGCCGAGGTGATGGACGGTCAGCATGCGGGGCTCCCTTTTGGGTTCATTCGGCTATGTTGGTCGGACAATGTCCAGCCTCGCGCTCCTGCTCACCTGGCTCTCGCCCGCCTTTCCGATCGGCAGCTTCGCCTACAGCCACGGGCTCGAATGGGCGGTCGAGGCTGGCGACGTCACCGATGAGACGACGCTCGGCGCCTGGATCGCCGACGTGCTCGCCCATGGCGGCGGCCGCAGCGACGTCATCTTCCTGCGCCATGCCCACCGCGCCGACCCGGCCGGGCTGCACGAACTCGCCGAGCTGGCCGAAGCGGCGCAGCCATGCCGCGAGCGGCGAGACGAGACGATCGGGCAGGGCACGGCCTTCGCCCTGGCCGGCCTGGTCTGGGGCGGCATCCCGCTCGAGCGGGTCGCTTATCCCGTCGCATTCGGCGCACTGGCGGCGGCCAACGGCGTCGCGGAGGACGCAGCGGCCCTCGGCTTCCTGCATGCCTTCGCGGCCAATCTCGTCAGCGCCGCCGTGCGCCTGGTGCCGCTCGGGCAGACCGCCGGGCTGCGCACGATCGCCACGCTGGAACCGCTGATCGCCACCGTGGCGGATGGCACGCGGGTGGCGGGGCTCGACGAGATCGGCGGGGCGTGCTTTCGCTCGGACATCGCCGCAATGCGGCACGAAACCCAATACACGAGGCTGTTCCGCACATGATCTCAGCAAACGGCCCCCTCCGCGTCGGCATCGGCGGCCCCGTCGGCACCGGCAAGACGGCGCTGATGGACGCGCTCTGCAAGCGCTTCTCGCCGCACTTCGACATCGCGGCCATCACCAACGACATCTATACCAAGGAGGACGCCGAGTTCCTCACCCGCGCCGGCTCCCTGCCGCCGGAGCGGATCATGGGCATCGAGACCGGCGGCTGCCCGCACACGGCGATCCGCGAGGACGCCAGCATCAACCTGGCCGGCGTCGCCGAGATGCGCCGCCGCTTCCCCGCGCTCGACGTGATCCTGATCGAGAGCGGCGGCGACAACCTGGCCGCGACCTTCAGCCCCGAGCTGGCCGACCTGACGATCTACGTCATCGACGTCTCGGCCGGCGACAAGATCCCGCGCAAAGGCGGCCCCGGCATCACCCGCAGCGACCTGCTGGTGATCAACAAGATCGATCTCGCCCCCTACGTCGGCGCCAGCCTCGAAGTGATGGACCGCGACAGCAAGCGCATGCGCGGCGAGCGGCCTTTCGTGTTCACCAACATCCGCGCCGGCCAGGGCGTCGAGGAAGTGGCACAGTTCATCGAGCGGAGCGGCGGCCTGAGCTGATCTACCCCGTCACCCCGGACGGCCGCTACTTCGTGGTGCGCGGCCGCCTCTGGCGCTGCACCAATCCGGCGCTCGATCCGGAGACCCGGAGCGCCTTGACCCACGAGCTGATGTCCGCCCGCCGCGCCAAGCAGACCGCCATGCGCGCCGATGACCCGGCCGCCCGCGAAGCCGCCCGCCAGCGCGTGGACGCCGCCAAGATCACGCTGGGAGAGCGGGGCCCGGTCTGGTGGGACGATGGAACGCCGGACCTGAACCGACGGATGGCGCACCTGACGGTATATGCAGCCTGGTTCGAGGCGATCGCAGCGGAACCGGCCGAGGGTCAGCGCGGCGCGTAGAACGCAATACCCTCGGACGTGAGGTCCGGGCGCGACTGCATGGTGGTAGCGGCTTCGGAGGCGCTGGCCGTGTAGAAATGGGTGCCCAGGCGGGTGTCGAAGAAGCAATAGACGGGGGTATCGCCGGGTTGGGCCGACGTTGGCGAGTTGGCCGGATGACGGTGGCGTGAAGCGGAGCGTCGTCACGTGTCGAGATCCCTTCTCTGTCCGCTATCCTGACCTGGCGGTTTCGGATTGGGCGACCTGCTCTCTATGACGAGGAAGAAAGGCGTTCGGCGCCGATGAGCGCCAGGCCTTCGGCGACCGAGACGAACTCGCCACCACCGGACAGGCGCTCGGCGCCGAAGCGATCGGCGAACAGTTCCCGGACGGCGGGCACGAAAGCGGTGCCGCCGGTGAGGAAAACCCGGTCGATGCCGGCGGCCGTCACGCCTGCGTCGACCAGCGCATCATCGACCGCTTTGCCGAGACGGGCGAGATCGGGCGCGATCCATCCCTCGAACTCGGCACGGCCGACCACGCGCTCAATGACGAAGCGCTCATGCTCGAACCGCAGCGTCGCCTCGTCCGCCGAGGACAGCGCGGCTTTGACGTCCGAGACGGCACGATACAACGCGTAACCCTGCTCGTCCTCGATGAGCGCGCGCAAGGCGTCGAGCCGGTCCGGATGCTCGGCGGTGCGGCGAACGTCCTCGATGTCGCGCATCATCCGCGGTGTCCGCATCATCGAAAGCCTGTGCCACCGGGCAAAGGCGGAATACCATTCGGCGGGGACCGGGAGCGTATTGCCCCAGGGTTTATAGCTGGTGCCCTTGCCGAGCAGGGGGGCGACGACCTGATCCATGATGCGGGCGTCGAACGCGTCGCCGGCGATGCCGACACCGGCGCGGCCCATCGGAACCAGGCTTGCCTGCCCAGCGTCGCCAGGGGTGAAGCGGAGGACGGAGAAGTCGCTGGTGCCGCCGCCGAAATCGCCGATCAACACGGTCGAGGGGGCGTCGAGCGTGCGGGTGAAGCGGTAGCCGGCCCCCTCCGGTTCGAGCGCGACGCCGATATCGTGCAGGCCGGCATCGGCAAAGGCGGCCCGGAGGCGGCGTTCGCCCAAAGCGTCGTCGGCATTCTCCCCGGCAAAGCGGACGGGGCGCCCGGCGACGACGCGCAGATCAGCCGGATTGAGTGCTGCGGCGGCAAGCAACTCGCGGAGGAACAGCCCGATCAGCTGTTCGAGGCTCCAGATGCGGCCGAACAGGTTGGTCGAGGTGAAGCTCGGGCTGGCGAGGTAGGTCTTGGGCGACATCACCAGCCGGCTTTCCAGCGGATCGTCCAGATAGGCCGAGATGGCGGCCGGACCGGCGGCCCGATGATCGCTGAGGCGGCCATTGCTGACGGTTTGCGAGAAGCATAGCACGCTGCGGAAGACGTCGTGCGCAGTGTCGCCGACCTGGAAACGCACGGTGTGGGAGGCGCCGGTAGTCGGATCGATAGCGGCCACGACGCTGTTGGTCGTGCCGAAATCGATCCCGAGCACCAAGCTCGGCTGAATTACTCGATTGCGGTCTGACGCCATCGGTTTGCTTCCGCGGTGGGCCGGGCGTTTAGGCTTACGGCGTGTCCGCCGTCAAACGTCTATGGTGTCGAGCGAAGGGGAGAATGTGTGGCGTATGGCGAAAGTTAAGGAATTGACGGAGTTCGAACGCGGTTTTCAGGCCGGGATTTTGGCGGCGCGGCATTGGCACGAGGCGCAGTCGATGCAGGCGCTGGTGCAGTCGCGGCGCACGCGATTTCCGAAAAATCTCGAGCGCGAGGCGGAGGTGCACAAGCGAAGTGCCGAGATGATGGACACCCTCTCGCCGGAGGATGTGTAGCCAATCAACCGGCGCGTTCAGCCACCAGCTCGCGCCGTGGCGTGAAGCGCTCGAGCACGGCGGGAATGTCGGCCGCGGGCACGGGGCAGCTGAAGAAGAAGCCTTGAACGTCCTTGCATCGTTCGGCCTCGAGGATCGTGACCTGCTCCTCGCGCTCGACCCCCTCGGCCAGCGTGGTGATGCCGAGTTCGATGCAAAGGCCGACGATGGCGTGGACGATGGCACGGACGTCGTGACCCGTGCCGAGATCCTGCACAAAGCAGCGGTCGATCTTGACTTTGTCGAACGGAAAGCTTCGCAAGTAGCTCAACGACGAGAAGCCGGTGCCGAAGTCGTCGAGTGCGATCGAGACGCCCAGCTTGTGGAGTTGGGCCAACGTCTCGAGGGTCTCCGCGGCATCCCGCATCAGCACGGTCTCGGTGATCTCCAGCTCGAGTTGTGCGGCCGGCAGCCCGGTGTCGGCCAGAGCGGCGGCGACGGCGAGCACGAGCCGGCGGTCGCGCACCTGGATCGGCGAGAGATTGACCGCGACCTTCTGCCGGCCGGGCCAAGTCGCCGCCTCGGCACAGGCGACGCGCAGGGCCCAGACTCCGATCGGCACGATCAACCCGGTTTCCTCGGCTAGTGGAATGAACTCGGTGGGCGAGACAAGCCCACGGGTCGGATGGCGCCATCGCAGCAACGCCTCGAAGCCGACTACGGAGCGGCACTCCAGCCGCACCAGCGGCTGGTAATGCAGCTCGAACTCGTCCCGGCTGAGCGACAGCATCAGATCGGCCTCGGTCTGCCGCCGCACCAGCAGGGCCTGGTTCATGTCCGGTGCGAACAGGCGGGCCTGCCTGTACCCGTCGATCTTGGCGGAGTGCAGCGCGATGTCGGCATGCTTGAGCAGGGTCGCGGCATCCGAGGCATCATCGGGCGCGAGCGCGACGCCGGCACTGATCGATACCGATAGCACGCGCCCGTCGAGCTCGCAGGGGCGACCCATGTCTTCGATGAGGCTCGTCGCGCGGTTGGCGAGCGTTTCGCGGCTTCCCGGCGCGGCGAAAATGACCGCGAACTCGTCGCCACCGATCCGCGCCACGGTGTCCGTGCTGCGGATCGCGCGGCGCAATCTGTCGGCCATCTCCTGCAGCAGGAGGTCGCCGATGCCGTGGCCGAACGTGTCGTTGATTTCCTTGAAGCGCACGAGGTCGAGGCACATCACGCCGCAGGGTGTCCCGAGTTCGACCAGTTGCAGCGCCGTCACCAGGCGTTCGGTGAACAGCGCGCGATTGGGTAAGCCGGTCAGCTGATCATGATGCGCCAGAAAGGCGATGTCTGCCTGAGCGCGGCGCTGCTCGGTAATGTCGTCGCACGTGACGATGCAACCGCCGCCAGCTGTGGGCTGAAGCTTCAGCAGCAACGTCCGGCCATCGGTCAACGGCAGCGTCGACTGAACTGGCAAGCGGGCAGCCATCATCCGGCGCCAGGTCGCGATGGTCTGACAGGCATCGCTCGGAGAAATCAGCCGCGACGCCCTGGCCGAGGATAGCAGCCGGGCGCAGGAAGTGCCGGGCTGGGCGACGTCTCCGAGGCCGAACAGCATCGCAAGTTGCCCGTTGCAGATGATCAACCGTCCGGCATCGTCGATCATGCACAGGCCTTGAGCCATCGTCTCCATCGCGAGGCCGAACCGCGCATAGTGCTCGCGCAACGCCGATTCACTTCGTGCCCGGTCCTCTGCCGCGCTTCGATCGATTTCAGCCTGGCTCAGCCTGGCCAGGTTTTGTGACTGGCGGACGCTCAACCACAACACGGACACCAACCCCGCCTCGATCAGCAATGCTGCCATTGCGAGCATGACCGCCTGCATGCGCCATGCAGCTAGACTGGCGCTCGAGGTCCGGCTGATGCTGAAGCGGATAGGGAAATGGTCGAGCATCCTGGTCGAAGTCACGCGGTTCATACCGTCGATCGGACTTCTGCCGCGCAGCACACCGCTCGAGGCCCCACGGTCCGCGATCACTTTGGCTGCAGTGGTCTGGAAGACTTTGCCGATCGACGACGGCCAGGACGGATGACGAAGCAGCAACATTCCATCGGAGCGGAATTGCGAGAACACGTAATCGCTCGATGGTGAGACCTGTGCATAAAGATGTTCGAAATACGCCAGGTCAACTGCGCCGAGCACGAGACCGAGAAACTGGCCGTCCGGGGTCGCGATGCGCCGCGCCATGTAGAGAGTCCAGATTCTATCGCCACGATTGGAAACGGGCTGGCTGAGAAAACGGTCGAGCGCCGGATTCTCCTTGAGTGTCGTGAAGTAGTCGCGGTCCGATACGCTGACATTCGGAATCGGCCAGAAACGCGAGAAGTTCAGCAACTTGCCGTTCTGGTCGATGAGCGTGACGGCATTGGTCTGCGGGAGCCCGGTGACCCGGTTCACGAGCGTATCATGAACGGAGCGGGTGCTTGCGTAGGCCACGAACTCCTCTTCGGAGGAGATCTTCGCAGAATTGATGTCGTTGATGACGCCTTGTTGCACGATATCGATGGATTGGAGCGCCCGATCCGCCTGGTCTGCCAAGACCAGCGACAAGCTCATCAGGTTCTTCTGCGTGGCTTTGATCGAACGATGGTAAAGGTCGTTGATCAGCAACCCGGCCGCGACTGCGATCAGCACGCCGAGAACGATTCCCAGCCGAATTACGACGCCGACGCGTGGAAGCGCCCCCGCTCGGGCGCCGGGCACATTGCCTGCGCAAGTCGAAGCCGACATTCATTCACCAACTATGTCGGCGCATTAGGCCTGAAACTGGTTAAGGCTCTAATAATCCGCCGGGCTGTGCTCAGTCGATGTCGTGGGCCCGTAAGCTGGCCGTTACCCGCGGGCCACGGCGGGCCGCCTGCACCAGACGGTCGAGCGCGTTAAGGAACGATCCGCGATCGCGCTGGGTCAGCGCGGCGGGGCCGCCGGTCTGGACGCCGCTTTCCCGCAGGTGCTGCCCGATGGCGCGCCCGGCCAAGGCGCTGCCGATGTTGTCGCCGGTCCACTCGCGACCGTTGAACGCCAGCGCGCGTGCGCCGCGTTCGAGGCAGCGTGAGGCAAGGGGGATGTCAGCCGTGGTGCAGACGTCCGCCGCGCCGATGCGCTCGGCGATCCAGTCATCGGCCGCATCCGCGCCGGCCGGCACGATGACCATCTCGACGTTCGGCAAGCCCGGTGCCCGAATCGGGCGCGAGCCGTTGGAGACAACGAAGACCGGCACCTGCAGCCGAGTCGCGACGCGGAAGATCTCGTCGCGCACCGGGCAGGCATCGGCGTCGATATAGATCGCCGTCATGGGTCGGCTATTTCTTCGCCGGTGGTAGGTCCTCTTCGAGAATGGTGATGTGCAGCGCGTAGGAGACTTCGCCGTCCTCGTCGTCGCGGTGGACGGTGCCGAGGAATTCCTTGTCGATGGTGACCTCGACGGAGGCGCCTTTCCGCTTGGGGACCGGGACTTCGATGCGGGGGTTGCCCAGAACGCGGCGGAGATAGGTCTCCACCCGGGTGATCTCGGTCGGGGTCATCTTTTTCCCTTAATGGTCAACGATTGCACGGGAGGCAGGCTGCGAAGAGCTGAGCCATCGCCCGTGCCCGATGGCTGGTAGCATGTTTTTCCGATGGATCGATCTCGCCATAGGTGCGGTGAGTGCCGGCGGGAATGAAGATCGGGTCATAGCCGAAGCCTCGCGTGCCGCGTGCCGCTGCCGCCACGGTGCCGTCGACCCGGCCGATGAACGTCGCCGTCTCGCCATCGGGCCAGGCGAGGCAGAGCGCGGAAACGAACCAGGCGCGGCGGTCGGCGACCGTGCCCATCTCATCCTGCACACGCCCGATCGCAGCGGTGAAGTCCTTCGACGGGCCAGCCCAGCGTGCCGAGAGCACGCCCGGCGCGCCACCGAGGGCGGAAACGCAGAAGCCGGAATCGTCCGCAAGGGCCGGGCTGCCGGTGCTGGCGGCGGTGAGCGCCTTGATGCGGGCATTGCCGGCGAAGTCCGGCGCATCCTCGGCCGGCTCGGGCAATCCCAGCTCGCCGGCGGAGACGGCGTCGAGCGCATAGGGACGCAGCAAATCCTGCATCTCGCGCAGCTTGCCCGGATTATGCGTTGCGATGATGAGGCGGCTGCCGCGCTCGAGCCGGCGGGTCACCCGCCCAGCGCCTCGCGCTGCAGGGTGAACAGCCTGTCGGTGCCGGTGCGGGCGTGTTTCATCAGTGCCAGGAATTGCTCCTCGGAGAAGGGGTCCTTCTCGGCAGTGCCCTGGATTTCGACGATGCCGCCGGCCTGCGTCAGCACGAAATTAGCGTCGGCGTCGGCGTTGCTGTCCTCGGCATAATCGAGGTCAAGCACCGGGTTGCCGTCGACTAGGCCGCAGCTCACGGCCGCGACCTGGCCGGTGATGGGCGAGCGGGCCAGCACGTTGTTGGCCACCAGCTTGCGGACAGCCAGCTCGAGCGCGACCCAGGCGCCGGTGATGCTGGCGCAGCGTGTGCCGCCATCGGCGTTCAGCACGTCGCAATCGAGTGTGATCGTGATCTCGCCGAGCGCCTTGCGGTCGACGACGGCCCGCAGCGCGCGGCCGATCAGGCGCTGGATTTCCTGCGTGCGGCCGGATTGCTTGCCGCGGGCGGCCTCGCGGTCGCCGCGGGTGTGGGTGGCGCGGGGGAGCATGCCGTATTCGGCGGTGATCCAGCCCTCGCCCTTGCCGCGCAGGAAGGGCGGGACCCGGCCTTCGATGCTAGCGTTACAGAGCACCTCCGTGCCGCCCATGCGGATCAGGCAGGAGCCTTCGGCGTGATGGGCGAAACCGAGGGTGAAGGAGACGTCGCGAAGCGCGTCGGGAGCGCGGCCGGAAGGGCGCATCGTAAGGACAGTCCTGTGCAGGGTGGGGTGGCGTTCCTATAACGATGAATGGGCGACATAGGGAGAGCGAAGGTGCGAGCTGGTTAGGATCCCGACTGACCTCGATCCGCGCTCGGCCGCCGTGCTGCGCGAGATCGTCGAGCAGTATGTACAGACAGGTGAGCCCGTCGGCAGCCGGACGCTGTCGCGGCGGTTGCCGATGGGCGTGTCGGCGGCGACGATCCGCAACGTGATGTCGGACCTGACCGATGCCGGGCTGCTGTTCGCGCCGCATACCAGCGCGGGGCGACTGCCGACGGAGCGGGGGTTGCGGCTGTTCGTCGATGGGCTGCTGCAATTCGGTGACCTCGGGGAGGACGAGCGGGAGACGATCTCGCGCGCGCTGGAGTCGCGCGGGCGCAGCCTGCAGGACACGTTGACCGAGACGAGCACGATGCTGGCCGGGCTGGCGGGGGCCGCCGGGCTGGTGATCGCGCCGAAATCGGACGGGGCGATCCGGCACATCGACTTCGTGCCGCTGGGGCCCGGCCGGGCGCTGGTGATCCTGGTGGGGGCGGATGGCCAGGTGGAGAACCGGGTGATCGAGACGCCGCCAGGTTTGCCGCCGGCAGCACTCCAGCAGGCGGCGAACTACCTGAACTCACGGCTGACCGGGCGGAGCCTGGCGGAGCTGCGGCGCACCGTGTCGAGCGAGATGTCGGAAGATCGGACCCATCTGGACGCGCTGACGACGACGGTGGTCGAGGCCGGGCTGGCGATGTGGTCGAGCGAGGGGCGCGGCGGCTCGCTCATCGTACGCGGGCAAGGCAAGCTGCTGGCCGACGTGACGGCGCTGGAGAGCCTGGGGGCGATCCAGTTGTTGTTCGAGCGGTTGGAGACGCAAGAGACGATGCTTCGGCTGCTGGAATTGGCGGAGGAGTCCGAGGGCGTGCGGATCTTCATCGGGGCCGAGAGCGGGCTGTTCGGGGCCAGCGGCGTGTCGATGGTGGTGGCCCCGGCGCGCAATGCGGCGGATCGGATCGTGGGTGCGATCGGGGTGATCGGGCCGACGCGGATCAATTACGGGCGAATCATCCCGGTGGTGGACTACACGGCGCGGGCGATCGCGCGGCTGCTCGGATAACTAACATGCATCACGTTGTGCGGCGGTAGCGAAACATACCGAACGGAAGTGTGAATGCTCCGTTGTCTCATCATGGAGTTTTTCAATCCTCGCTGTCTACTTTTAGTAGAAGACGATCCTCTCGTGCGTGAAACGGTCGCGGCCATGCTCGAGGACGAGGGTTTCGAGGTCGTCGAGGCCGCCGACGCCGATGCTGCGATAGCGTTGGTGCGTGGTGGACTGGAGGCATCGTTGATCGTGACCGACGTGGATCTCGGCGTTGGTCCCAGCGGTGCGGAACTGGCCGATAAGATGCGGCATCTGCGTCCGGACATGCGGATCATCTTCATCACCGGCCGGCTGTCATCCTTGGCTGATCGCGACGTCAGCGACCACGAGGCGATTTTACCGAAGCCGTTTGCTAGCGAGGCGTTATCAAAGTTGGTGCGTCGGATGACGAGTTAGCCGCTCGGCAAATAGAAGTAGCTGCTTCAGATGCGTATATAGCTTTAGCATCAAGGGTGACGACGTCTCATCGTTATTGGCGGTAATCTTCAGACTGACCGTGACCGCCTCAAGATTACCGCTTAATTTTCTGCCGAGAACGATTCGGCCAATGGTCTAACTGTCACCAGCATCGTCATCTGCCATCTTCACCTCCGTTCTTCCCGGCTTTCGCGACCTCGAACGGAGTTGAGGGTCAAGTCTGTCCAATGCAGTGTAGGAACATTACGATACAATAACTTAATGGCCGTCCAGC
>JBPBQE010000400.1:0-11805 GCA_050954595.1 Janthinobacterium lividum
AGGAAGGCGTTCCAGGAATCATGGGTGGCGAAGGCGGCGGCGAAGACCGGGGCGAGGGTGGAAACGGAGCCGTCCATGAGGCCGACCAGGCCGGGCTGCACGATCTGCAGAACGAAGCGGCGGCGCGCGTCGTCCTCCTCCCGAACGCGGGCTTCGGTGAGCGGCTTGTCCTCGTCGATCTCGTCGGCGGTGCGTTCGTGAGCGGCTTCGGCCATGGCGAGGTCGCCCAGCACGTTGCGGATCGTCACGTCGAGGGTGCGGCTGGCGGCCTGGTGATAGAAGCGACTGGCGTTGGATTCCATCCGGCGGGCCTCGCGGCGCATGCCCTCAGGGCCCTGGAACATCATCGAGCCGGAGGGGCGTTCCTGCAGTAGGCCATGGATGTCGTCGGCATCGATGCGCGGGATCGTTTCGCCGAATTTCGACCTGAACAGCTCCGCGAGCTGATGCCGATGGCCGGTCTCTTCCTCGGCCATCTCGGTGAACATGCGGGCGGTGTCGGGGTAATTGGTGCGCAGGGTTTCGGCAAAGCCGGTGTAGGCGATGCTGGCCTGCTCCTCGTTGCTGATGGCCAAAGCGAGGATCTCGGCATCGGTCAGATCCTCAATGTGACGGTTCTTGCGCCTCCAGAGGGAAGCTTTGCGGAAGTAGGCCAACGGTGCGTCCTTCGAGGCAGCCGATCAAGTCGGACCGCTGGAACGGTCCAGCTCGATCGGTGAGAACAGGAGATGGATACAGTTGTATGACCTGCGACGCAGTATGGCAACAGCAGGGATCGGAGTGCTGAAGTATAGCATTAGTAAAGCGACTTAGTCGCAACTGCAGCTCGATGCATCATGGGCGGTCCGGCTGCGCTATGTTGCTCTGGCGGTACGACGAGGTCGGTGGACTGCGGGACGGGCCTCCGGCGTGGGTTCGGGTTGGAGTATTCTGGCCTATCGGCTTAGATTTGGACCCGGTACCGGACCGGGTCGGAGAAACAATGCCGCTACTTCGCTATGCTGCTGCTCTGCTGAGCGGGTTCGTTGCCGTGCCGGCCCTGGCCTACGATCCTGCACCGGTCGCCAGCCGAGGCGGCATGGTGGTTTCAGCGCAGACGCAGGCGTCGGCTGCGGGCGTCGCGGTGCTGGAACAGGGCGGCAATGCAATCGATGCCGCGATCGCCGTCAGCTACGCGCTTGCCGTCACCTACCCGGCCGCCGGCAATCTGGGCGGCGGGGGTTTCATGACGGTGCGCCTGGCCGATGGGACCAGCCGCTTTTTGGATTTTCGCGAAAAGGCACCGCTGGCGGCGACGCCGGGAATGTTCCTCGATGCGGCCGGTAACGTGGTGCCGGGGCGGTCGTCGGATAGCTGGATGTCGGTCGGAGTGCCCGGCACGCCGGCCGGGCTGGAGGCGGCGCGGCTGCGTTGGGGTGTGCTGCCGCGGGCCGCTTCGCTGGCGCCGGCGATCCGGCTGGCGGAGGAGGGCTTCGTTCTCACCGCCGGCGACGCCACCTTGATGCGCCTGGAGGCGAAGGGGCTTGCCCGCGACGCGGCGGCGGCGGCCATCTTCGTGCCAGGCGGCATGCCGCTGGCGCCCGGCGACCGGCTGATCCAGTCCGACCTGGCGCACACGCTGCGGGCCTTGTCCGACGTTGGACCCGACGCGTTCTACCGTGGTGCCATCGCCGATGCGATCGTGGCCGCGAGCCAGGCGGGCGGGGGTATCCTGGCCAAGCGCGACTTCGAGAGCTACCGGACCCGCGAGATGGCGCCGGTCGAATGCACCTATCGCGGCTATCTGGTGCAGTCGGCCCCGCCGCCGAGTTCGGGCGGCGTCGTGATGTGCGAGATCTTGAACATCCTCGAGCATGACGATCTGCGGGCGCTGGGCTTCCACTCCGCCGCCGAGATCCATCTGCTGGTCGAGGCGATGCGGCACGCGTTCCACGATCGCAATTCGGCGCTGGGCGATCCCGATTTCGTCGACAACCCGATCGGGCGACTGCTGGACAAACGCTACGCCGCATCCGTCCGCGCCTCGTTCGACCCGGAGCGCGCGACGCCGTCCGCCGATCTGCACGACGGCCCGATCGAGCACGAAGGCGACAACACGACGCAGATCTCCGTCGTCGATCGCGACGGCAACGCGGTCTCGATGACCTACACGCTGAACAACTGGTTCGGGTCGCGCCGGGTCGCGCCAGGGACGGGCGTGTTGCTCAACGACGAGATGGACGATTTCACCGCCAAGCCGGGTGAGCCCAACGGGTTCGGCTTGGTGCAGGGGGCGGCCAACGCGGTGGCGCCGGGCAAGACGCCGCTCAGTTCGATGGCGCCGACGATCGTCTCGCGCGAGGGTAAGACGGTGCTGGTGATCGGCAGCCCCGGCGGGCCGCGCATCATCACCATCACGCTGGAGGCGATCATCAACATGATCGATCACGGCATGACGGTGCAGGAAGCCGTGGCCGCTCCGCGCATACATCATCAGATGCTGCCCGACACGGTGTATATCGAGCGGTTCTCGCTGTCGCCGGACACGCGCGCGTTGCTGGAGGCGCGCGGTTACAGCTTCACCGAGAGCGCGCCCTGGGGGATCGCGGAAGGGATCTCGATCGGGGCGCCGCGCCTGGTGCCGAGCGGATTTGGGACCGCGCAATCGCTCAACGTCGGCGTGCCGGAGCTGCCCAGGGCGACCCGGTTCGGCGGGCATGACCCGCGCGGGGCCGCCGGCGCGGCGCGCGGCGAGTAGAGGCCGGCCCGGTTGCCAGATCACGTTAACGACCCAGCCGGCGGGCAGACGTCATGAGCAGCGGCATTCCGCGCCCCAAGGCGGACCGGACGCAGCTACAGCAGATCATCGTCGGGTTGCCCGAGGGGGTGATCATCATCGATCCCGATCAGACGATCGCGTGGTCGAACCAGGCGGCGTTGGCCATGCATGGAGTCACGTCACTCGAGGAACTCGGGCGGACGGTGACGGAGTATCGCGAGCGGTTCGTGCTGCAATATCGCAACAGCCATAAATTGCCGGCGGGCGACTATCCGATGGACCGGGTCATCGCGGGCGAGGCGTTCACCCAGGTGGTGGTCGAGGTTACGCTGCCGGGCGAGGAGCGGCATCGGGTTCAGCAGATCCGCAGCATGATCATCACCGACCCGGCCGGCGACCCGGACTGCCTGGTGCTGATCCTCGAGGACGAGACCGAGCGCTTCAGCGCGGAAGAGCGGTTCGAGCGCACTTTCAACGCCAACCCGGCCCCGGCCATCATCGTGCGCCTCGGCGACGGGCGCTACGTCAAGATCAACCAGGGCTTCATGGAGATGACCGGCTTCGTCAAGGAGGCGCTAATCGGCCGCTCGATGCACGATTACGATGTGCTGGACGGGGCGGAGAAGTGGGACCTAGCCGTCGAGCGGCTGCATGCGGGTACCACGATCCCGCAGATGGAGGCGCAGCTGCGCACCGCCGCCGGCGACCGGCGCATGGTCATCATCGCCGGGCAGCCAATCGAGGTCGGCACGGAGGCGTGCATGTTGTTCACCTTCGCGGACCTGCAGCCGCGCAAGCAGGCCCTGGAGGCGCTGCGACAGAGCGAACAACGCTTCTCCGTCGCGTTCCGGCTGGCGCCGGTGCCGATGGCGATCATCGCGATGCAGGGGGCGCGCGTGCTCGACGTCAACGATGCGTTCGCGGATGCGACCGGGTGGCGGCGCGAGCAGGTGGTGGGCGGACCGAGCCCGACCTCGGCCTGTGGGGCGGTGAGGGCACGCGCGGCTCCCTGCAAAGCCAGTTGAAGCAGACGGGGCACCTGCGTGGGGTCGATGTGCAGATCAGGTTGCCCGGCGAGCGGGTCTGCGACTTTCAGCTTTCGGCGGAAGCGGTGGTGATCCATGGCGAGCCCTGCGTGTTGCTGGTGCTGCTCGACGTCACCAAGCGCAAGCAGAGCGAGGCCGAGCTGCGGACCGCGATCGAGGCGGTGATGCAGGACACGTCGTGGTTCGGGCAGCGCATCGTCGAGAAGCTGGCGAGCCTGGCGCCGCGCGGATCGCCCAAGCCGGGTGGACCCGCGGTGGCGGACATCACGCCGCGGGGGCGGGAGGTGCTGGCGCTGCTAGCGCAGGGGCTGGGCGACGAGCAGGTGGCCAAAAGCTTGGGGATGAGCCGAAACACCATTAAAAATCACGTTTCCGCGATCTACAAAGTGACGGGTTTAAAACGACGGAGCGAGTTGGTGGTGTGGGCGCGCGAACGTGGATTGGGCGTGACGGCAAAAAGCGAGCAGGAACAAGGTTCCACGAAGCCGGCGCGTGCTGGGGCAGTCCGGAAGTCACGTAATACCGTTCGGAAATAACCGCCATCGAACGGCCGGTTTTCCGTGATTGATGGCCGTTGACCCGGTCGGAGCGTCACGACTACACCCGAATGTAAGAGCTCCTCACGATGAGGGAGCAAGCCACCGGCCAAGATGGTTACGACTGCGGAGAGCATTTTACCGATGAGCAAGGACAGCGACCCGGGCGTGAGCAAAGAAGTGTCCGGCTCGCTCAAGGAGGCAATCGGCAAGATCACCGGCGATACCGAAACGCAAGTCGATGGTGCGGCCGAGAAGAAGGCTGGCAAAAGCCAGAAAAAGAAGCCTGCCAAGATGGCAAAGAAGACTAAGTAAAACCGCTTTCCGGCTCGGGCGGTTGTCAATGCCCCGCCGGTCAATGAGCAGTCTGACGTAAAAATTGCGTCGTCCGGCATCCGCATCGCGGTGTGCCTCGACTTGTCACGAATACTAACACGCTTCAAGCGAGACTGATTATGCACGACCTGGCTGCCGCCGACATGCGTTCGGCAGGCTCTGAAAACCCGCACGCGCCGAAACCGTCCAACGCGCTGTTGATCTATTCCGCCGAGGCGATCGGCACCTTTATGCTGGTCCTGGTCGGGACCGCGGTGGCCACGGCCGCAGCACTGGGTAAGGGCACGGCCGGACCGGCGTACAACTCGCTGGCGGTGGCGCTGTCGTTCGGCTTCATCCTGACGCCGATCGTCGGTGCGCTCGGACCGGTGAGCGGCGCGCACGTCAACCCGGCGGTGACCTTGGGCCTGGCCGTGGCGGGCAAGTTCCCGTGGCGGCTCCTGTCGGGCTACGTGATCGCGCAGACGGTCGGGGCCATCGTCGCCGCGCTGGCCGTGTGGGCGATCTATGGCCGCGGGGCTTATGTCGACTCGCATCTGGGCGCGCCGTCGCCGGTCAACGACGCCGGGTCGATGCAGGTGTTGCTTGCTGAAGCGCTGATCGCGTTTATCCTGGTGTTGACCGTGCTGTTTACGGCGACCGATCCGCGCGTGCCGCCGGGTGTGGCGGCGATCGCGATCGGGTTTGCCCTGGTGGCTGGCGTATTCCTGGGCGGGCCGGTCAGCGGCGGTGCCGGCAACCCGGCGCGCGCGATCGGCCCGATGATCGTGACCGGTCGGTTTCCGGTCTGGTTCTTCTACATGGCTGGCCCGCTGGTCGGCGGTGTGGTCGCGGCGATCGTGTTCCGCATCATCGGCCGAGCCGACGCGCCGACCATGTCGCTCGACGGATTGGAGGGTGCGCCGCTCGATGCGTCGCAGGACACGCCGGTGGCTGAGCGGGTCGCGGTGCGGAGCGGCGGTGTGGTGAGGCTTGCGGAGAACGTCACCGAGGAAGTCGTGGGACGGGGGGAGCATGCCCTCGATGTCGCCGTGCAGGGCCTGCGCCGGTTCGGGCGGGATAAGCCGGTCGCCGCAGTCAGCTCGGCGATGGGTCTCGGTACGCTCATCGGCGTCGTTCTGAGGCGCGGGCTGCGGCGCTGATGGCGACAGAACACACATCCAATCGATGAGGATCTGACGATGACGGTATTTAGATTTCGACATGGCGCCGCGTTGCTGGCGCTTTCCATCACCGGCTGCGCCCTGGCCAGTGCTACGCCGCCGCAGGTCGATGTGATGGGCGTCCACTTGGTCGGGCTCGGGCTGACGGAGCAGCAACTGGCGGTGACGCTGTGCGTGACCAACCCGAACCGTGTCAGCCTGGAATTCAAGCGGGTCACGGCGGATCTCGACGTTTCCGGCGCGCCGTTGGCGACCGGCCAGAGCGATCTGGCGGTCCAGTTGCCGCCGCTGTCGTCGACTCCCGTGCCGTTCACGGTGGTGACCACGGTGCAGAATCTTGGGCCGCAACTGCTCGGCATCCTGAACACCGGCCGGGTCGAGTACCGGGTGCATGGCACCGTCACGTTGACGGGGGCGCTCGGCATCACCCTGCCCTACTCGCGCTCCGGAAAGCTGGACCCGGTGGCGGATGGGCTCAGCCTGGCCAACGGGATGGCCGATCCGTCCGCGGGGATTCCGTCGCGCTGCGCCCCCGCTTTCTACCGCACCGGCTTACGCCCGACGTCCGTCCTGTGATCAGCCCAGGCGGCAACATCACCAAGCCGGACGGGAGCGGGCAGCTCGTCAAGAACGTGCTGCTCCGGGGCTGCCGTTCGACCAGCACCTTTCAACCTCCGAACAAAGGAAGTCTCCATGACTGACGACAACTCCCAAGCCGACACGGGCCAGCAGATGCTCGGCGAAGCCAAGCAGACTGCCGCGTCGGCTGCCGATGCGGCGAAGGCAACCGTCGGCGGCGTGGCCGATCGGGTTGCGGCGACGGCGTCCGATTTCGGGCGCGGTGCCTCCGAGAAGACCGCCTACATCGCCCAGAAGGTGGGCGGCAAACTGCACGAGAACCCGCTCGCCGCGACGATCGCGGCCGGGCTGGTGGGCGTGGCTATCGGTTTCCTGTTGGGACGCCCCTCCGAGGAGCGGACGATCCGGGTCGGCCGGGCCCGCCTGTCATATCGCGGCCGTTAGGTCGCGCCACACAGAACCATTCCGGTCGGTGAAATGCCCGACCGGCCAAGAGGAGGTTTCCAAATGTCCTACGCCAATAACGCTCAATCGAGCGGCACCTTGAACCACACGCATCGGCGCATCTCCTGGGCCGCCATCTTCGGCGGCGTGATCCTGGCCGTGACCGTGCAGATCCTGCTGACCCTGCTCGGCGCCGGGATCGGCCTCGGCACCATCAACGTCCAGTCGGGGACATCTCCCGATGCCAGCACCTTGGGCATCGGCGCCGCGCTGTGGTGGATGGTCACCAGCCTGGTCGCGCTGGCGGTGGGTGGTTACGTGTCGGCGTGGCTCGCCGGGACCGAGACGCGCTGGGACGGCATGCTGCATGGCCTGGTCACCTGGGGTATCGCAGCGATGCTGTCGCTGTATCTGCTGACCAGTGCGGTCGGCGGCGTCGTCGGCGGTGGTTTCTCTGCGTTGGGAAGCATGGTCAGCGCGGCCGGTAGCGGGATTTCATCGGCGGCCAAGCCGCTCGCGCAAGCGGCCGGGATCACGCCGGATACGCTGCAGCAGCAGGCCGAAGCCTATCTCAAGCCGGTCGCGCCGGACCTGGCCAACATGAGCCCGCAGGACGCCGCCAAGTCGATCGCGACCGATCTGGTCACGTTCGCCAAGGGCGGGCCGGATTCGGCCGCGGTCAAGGAGCGCATCATCGACATCATGGCCGCGCAGCAGAAGATCGGTCGTGACCAGGCGGCGCAGCAATTCGATGCGACGCAAGCCAAGCTGCAGGCGGAGCAGCAGCGCGCGATCGCGGCAGCCAAGACCGCGGCCGATGCCAGTGCGGCGGCGGCGTCCAAGGCTGCGTTCGGCAGTTTCGTCGCCCTGCTGATCGGTGCGGTAGCTGCCGCGCTCGGCGGTGCCTTTGCGGTCGGGAAGCGTGTAGCCGGTTACCGGGTCGCGCGCTAACCATCGGAGTAGTCCGCGTCGGCCCTCGATCAGGGGCCGGCGCGACCGCCTTGCCGTCCGATCGGAAGCCTCCTAGTGCATGACCCCATGCGAGGCATGCGGCTCATGGGGGGACTGGCGAAAGGCATGCCCGGCATGCTGCTCGCGCTGCTGCTGCTGTTCTCCCGCCTGATCGCGCCAGTGGCGGCGATGCCCGCTCCCGTGCCGCACGGCATCGACGCCGTGGCACTGCAGACGATCTGCCATGGTGACGGACCCGGCCAGATCGACCCGTCCGATCATCGCGACTGCCTGCTGTGCCCGGCGTGTCACCTGGTTTCGCATGCGGTGTTGCCGGCACCGGTCGTGTCGGCCCCGCCGCCGCCCTTGACCGTCATCGCCGTCGCGACCCCGCTGCCGCCCGCGACCGGCCCGCCCAGCCGGGTGCGCCCCACCGCACAACCGACCGGACCACCCCGCCACTCCGCCTGAACGCTCGTCCGCGGTGCCTGCCCCAGTGCTGGCGCCGGTCTGCTGCATTCTCGTCCGGAGTTCCCCTCATGTCATTCCGCCCTCCCGGCCTGAGCCGTCGCTCGGCCCTGGCTCTCGGCCTGTCGCTGCCGCTGGCGCGGCCGCTCGCTGCCCGCGCCGCTTCGCTGACCATCACCGACGCCCTCGGCCGCACCGTTGCGCTTAAGGGGCCGGCCGAGCGGATCGTGCTCGGCTTCAACTACGAGGAATATACCGCCATCGCCGGGCCGGCCGGGTGGGACCGCGTGGTCGGGTTCGCCCGGACGCTTTGGACCGATTGGCGCCCGGCGACCTTCAAGCGCTACCTCGCGCCGATCCCGCGGCTGGCGACGCTGCCCGATGTCGGCAACACCGAGGATGGCACGTTCAGCCTGGAAAAAGTGCTGTCGCTGCGGCCGGACCTGGTGGTGATGGCGGAATGGTCGTTCGGCCAACTGCGCGATCAGGTCGGGCAGTTGGAGGCGCTCGGCATTCCGGTGGTGGTGATCGACTACAACGCCGAGATGCCGGAGCGGCACGTCGCCAGCACGATCGCGTTGGGGCGGGCGACCGATAACGAGGAGCGGGGCCGCATCCTGGCTGCGCTCTACGCCGGCAAGATGGACGAGATCGGCCGCCGGGCTGCCACCGCCGGTACCCGTCCCAAGGTCTATCTCGAACTCGGCCAGGGCGGCGCCGGCACGATCGGCAACAGCTACTGGCAGAGCATGTGGGGTCGGCTGCTCGACCGGATCGGCGCCACCAACATCGCCGCCGGCCATATCGCCGGGGCCTGGGGTCCGCTCAGCCCGGAATACGTGCTGGCCGCTGACCCGGATGCCATCTTCATCGCCGGCTCCTCCTGGGTGAACCGGCCCGGCGCGGTCATCACCGGCTACGATGCGCCGGTCGAGCTGACCCGGTCGCGCCTGGCGCCCTACGCGCAACGCGAGGGGTGGTCCGGCCTGGCGGCGATCAAATCCGGCGAACTGCACGCCATCGAACACGGCCTGTCGCGCGCCCTGTTCGACTACACGGCGACCCAGTATCTCGCCAAGCAGCTGTATCCCGAGCCGTTCGCCGACATCGACCCGGTGGCCGAACTCCGGCGCTATCACGAGCAGTTCCTGCCAGTGCCGTTCGAGGGCACATGGATGACCCGGCTCACGCCGAAATCGGCATGAGCGATGCCGTCCAGGCCTGGCGCGGTCGCAACGCCAGACGCACGGTGGTGACGGGCTGCGGCGCCTTGCTGCTCGCCGGGTCGTTCGCGGCCGATCTGGCCACCGGGCCGGCGCAGTTGCCGATCCCGGCGGTGCTGGGCTCGCTGCTGCATGCGGGCGGCGACCCGGTGCTCGACGCCATCGTCCGCACGCTACGCCTGCCGGTGGCGCTGATGGCGGCGACCGTGGGGGCGGCGCTGGGCATCTCGGGCGCGGTGATGCAGACCATCCTGAACAATCCGCTGGCCAGCAGCTACACGCTGGGCATTTCGGCCGGCGCCGGGTTCGGGGCGGCGCTGGCGATCCTGGTCGGGGCGGCGCTGCCGCTGCCGGAGGCATGGGCGGTGCCGATCGCGGCGTTCCTGTTCGCCGGCATCGCCTGCGCCGCCGTGGCCGGGGTGGGCCGGATGCGTGGCGCGACGCCGGAACTGCTGGTGCTGGCCGGGATCGCCTGCCTGTTCCTGTTCCAGGCGCTGCTGTCGCTGCTGCAGTTCCTGGCGTCGCCGGAGGCGCTGCAGCAGATCGTGTTCTGGTTGTTCGGCAGCCTGCTGCGCTCGACCCTGCCGAAGGTGGGCATCGTGACGTTGGTGCTGGCGGTGACGGTTCCGGTGCTGCTGGCCGATGCCTGGCGGCTGACGGCGCTCAAGCTGGGGGATGACCGGGCCCGTGCGCTCGGCGTCCGGGTGGATGCCGTACGGCTGCGGGCGTTCGTCATCGTGTCGCTGTTGACCGGCGCCGCGGTCGCCTTTGTTGGCACGATAGGCTTCGTCGGGCTGGTGGCGCCGCACATCGCCCGGATGCTGGTGGGCGAGGACCAGCGGCATCTGTTGCCGGCGTCGGCAGTGTTCGGCGCGCTGCTGCTGTCCGCAGCTTCGGTGACGAGCAAGCTCATCCTCCCCGGCACCGTGTTCCCCATCGGCATCGTCACCGCGCTGATCGGGGTGCCGTTCTTCGGCTGGTTGGTGCTGGCGACGCGGCGGCCGATGTGATCAGCGCACGGGACGTGACGGTCCGCTATGGCGGCCGGGTCGCGGTGGATGGGGTGTGCCTGGAGGCCCGGCCGGGCGAGGTGCTGGCCATCCTGGGCGCCAACGGTTCCGGCAAGACGTCGCTGCTGCGGGCGCTGGCCGGGGTTCAGGCGTGCGGCGGCACCGTGGTGCACGGTGCGGCGTCAGTCGGCTACATGCCGCAGGACAATGCGGTGAGGGCGGCGTTGACGGCGTTCGAGGTCGTGCTGCTGGGCCGGTTGCGGTCGCTGACGTTGCGTGTCGGCGAGGGCGACCTGGAGGCTGCGCGGGCGGCGCTGGCGGAGTTGGGGATCGTGGACCTCGCCGCGCGCGCCATCGGCGAACTCAGCGGCGGGCAGCGTCAGCTGGTGTTCATGGCGCAGGTGCTGGCGGCCGATCCGGCGATCTTGCTGCTGGACGAACCCACCAGCGCGCTCGACATCGCCCACCAGCTGCACGTGCTCGACCTGCTGCGCACGACCACGATCCGCCGGGGGCTGACCACGGTTGCGGTGCTGCACGACCTCAATGCCGCGGCACGCTTCTCGGACCGCATGGCGCTGATGGCCGGCGGTCGCTTGCTCTGCGCCGGCACGGCGGCCAGTGTGCTGACCGAGGCGGTGTTGCGGGAAGCCTATGGCGTGGAGGTGTGCGTCATGGCCGCGCCGGACGGCCGACCGGTGGTGATCCCGCTTCGCGCGGACAGCTTCAAGGCTGGCCACTCCGGCCGGTAGACCCGGGCTTCACCCGCGCGCGCGTTCGACCGGGAGGTCATCGAGGCCGCGGTAGCGGTAGATCACGACGGAGCCGATCCAGGCGGCGATGAAGATGCCGATGATGATGAAGCCGAGATTGTTGAAGTTCTCGTTCAGGGCGCCGATGCCGTCCCAGAACCAGCCGGAGAGGGCAAGCTTGTCGCCGATCAGGCCGAGGGCCTCGATGCCGCCGACCAGGAAAGCCACGACGACCGACACCAGGGTGATGGTCAGGTTGTAGTACAGCTTGCGGATCGGCTTGACGAAGGCCCAGTCGTAGGCGCCGAGCATCAGCACGCCGTCCGTCGTGTCGATCAGCGACATGCCGGCGGTGAACAGCGCCGGGAACACCATGATCGACCAGATCGAGATGCCCTGGGCCGCTTGGGTGGCAGAGATGCCGAGCAGCCCGATCTCGGTGGCGGTGTCGAAGCCGAGGCCGAACAGGAAGCCGAGCGGGAACATGTGCCAGCTCCGGGTCACCAGCCGGAACAGCGGCCGGAACAGCCGGGCGAGCA
>JBPBQE010000178.1:0-11785 GCA_050954595.1 Janthinobacterium lividum
ATCCTGGCCGGAGAAGTGCCGACCGTGCTGCGGGCGGACCTTTACGCCGTTGCGGCCTTGGCCGCGGGGAGCATCGTCTCTCTTGGCGACGTCTTCGATATGCCGCCTTTCTACCCGATGCTGCTCGGCTCAGCCGCCTGCGTGTTCCTGCGGATGATGGCGATCTATTGCGGGTGGCACGTGCCGGCTGCACGATCGCGTGCCAACGGCAGCCCTTAGCCAGCGAGGAGGATTGCAATGTGCCTACTCTGCGCCGACCCCGGTGCCGATCCATCAACGGCCCGGCGGGCGCATATCCTGCACCTGCTGGCACTCGTCGAGCACCCCGATGCGCTGCCGCCTGACGCCGGGTTGCGGCTGGGGCGGGAGATCATGGCACTGATTCAAGCCGAGCCCGGTGAACGACGATGCGACGCTGTCGACCCGCCGGAAACGACGACACGCACCGAGGAGATGGATCATGCCCGCGACCGCAGCTGACGCGCACACTTCGCTTTCCGCACCAGGCGACGATCTACTTGGCGAGTTGGAGGGTATCTACAAGGATCTCCATGCGCACCCGGAGCTCTCGATGCAGGAGCACCGAACGGCGGGCATCGCGGCCGAGTGGCTGAAGAAATACGGCTACGAGGTCACCGAAGGCGTCGGCGGCACCGGCGTGGTCGGGCTGCTCCGCAATGGCGACGGCGCCACGGTGCTGCTGCGCGCCGACATGGACGCGCTGCCGATCGAGGAGAGCACCGGCCTGGACTACGCCAGCCAAGCGACCGGCACGGATCGCTTCGGCCAGGACACCTCGATCGCGCATTCCTGCGGCCATGACATGCACGTCGTCTGGCTGATGGGCGCGACCAGGCTGTTGGCCGAGAACCGCGATGGCTGGTGCGGCACGGTAATGGCGGTGTTCCAGCCCGGCGAGGAAACCGCCGAGGGCGCCCGTGCCATGATCGCCGACGGCATGGTCAAGCGGTTCCCCAAGCCGGACGTGACGCTCGGCCAGCACGTGATGCCCCTCAGCGCCGGGCAGCTCGGCTGGCGCACCGGCACCATGCTCTCGGCCGGCGATAGCTGGGAGGTGACGCTGTTCGGCCGCGGCGCACACGGATCGATGCCGCAGAAGAGCATCGACCCTGTGGTGATGGCCGCCTCGGCCGTGATGCGCTTGCAGACCGTGGTGTCGCGGGAGGTCGCGATGACCGACAGCGCCGTCGTCACGGTCGGCACGCTGCGGGCGGGCATGAGCGAGAACGTCATCCCGGATCGCGCGCTGCTTCGCCTGAATGTCCGCACCTTCAAGGACCAGGTGCGCGAGCGCGTGCTGTTGGCCATCAAGCGCATCCTGGACGCCGAAGCCACCGCATCCGGCTCGCCGAAGCCGCCCGACTACACCGTGCTGAGCGAGTATCCAGTGACCCGCAATGATGAGGCGGCCACGCACAAGGTCGTCGCCGCTCTGGAACGGCATTTCGGCGCGGACCGGCTCCACGAGATCGAACCCACGACGGCGAGCGAGGATTTCGGCTTGTTCGGCGCCGCTTGGGACGTTCCGGTGGTGTTCTGGGTCATCGGCGGGATTGACCCAGAGAAATACGCGGCGGCTGAGCAGGCAGGCACGCTCGATACGCTCCCGGCCAACCATGCGCCCGACTTCGCCCCGGTGATCGATCCCACCTTACGCACCGGCATCGAGGCCTTGCTTGCGGCAGCTGGCGTGTGGTTAGGCAAAGAGGAAGCAAAGGTATGAGGCGACAGTGGTGCACGGACAGCGTCGTCCACGAGGTCGTCCTTGCGCGCGAGGCTGCCGCTCGGGCCGCGCTGGACGCACTCGGCGATGACCGGAGCACCGAAGCCGGCCACATCCTGGCCCGCGACTACGAAGGCTGGCTCCAGGACAGTTCGGGGCGCGCACGTGCCGCCACCTGGATCAACGCCCTTCGCCGCCGTCTGCTGCACGCCGAGCGCGCTTGCCTCGCCCAGCTTCTCCAGCAGGATCACATCGGCGATCACGCCTTCCACGAGGTCCAGGAGGAGCTAGACTGGCTTGACGCCGAATTGCACGAGACCGAATAAGGTTTCCGCGATCGGGAAGTTAGGCTGGAACCAGGGCGGATGCGGTAGTCAACGAGAGCGCGAAACCTTCAAACCAGACCCGGAACTCGGCAGGCGGCATCGGGCGGGCGAACAGATAACCCTGGACTTCGTCGCATCCCGCCGCCCTGACAAGATCGAGCACTGTCTCCTCTTCAACTCCCTCCACCACAACCCTGTAACCAAGATCGTGTGACAGAGCGACAATCGAGGTAACCATGGCCTGCTTGCGCCGATCTTCGAGCAGCTCGTGAGTAAACGATTGATCAATCTTGACGACGTGAGCGGGCATGCGTTGGAGGTATGAGAGCGAGCTATAGCCCGTCCCGAAATCGTCGATGGCGATGCTGATGCCAGCCTCTGCGATTGCCTGTAGCGTCGCGATACCTTGAGCAGCGTTCTGCATAACGGCTCCCTCGGTGACTTCCAACTCCAGACACTGTGGCGCGATGTCATGACGCAGCAGCGTCTCTTGCGTCCTCTCGGCAAAATCCTGCTCGGCGAGGTTTATAGCTGACACGTTGACCGAGAGCTGCAGCGTAAGCCCTTTTGTATTCCATTCCGCGAGTTGGCGCATTGCGGTCTCTAGCACCCAAGCCGTCATGGCTTGGCCTAACGACGTTTGCTCAACGAGCGGCACGAATTCGCCTGGAGATACCGGACCGAGATCGGGATGCGTCCAGCGCAATAGCGCCTCGGCTCCGACGCAACGACCAGAGGCTAAATCGATTCGTGGCTGATAAACCAGCTTAAGCTGATCCGTCATCTCCAGCGCGGCTACGAAGTCCTGTTGAAGTCTGAAACGCCGCTGATAGACAGCATCGTGGGAAGACGAGTAGATGCCGATCCGGCTACCGGCCGCTCGTGCGTCCTGCAACGCGCTGTGCGCGGTTCTCAACGCGTCACGCGCCGACACGACCCCAAGTTCGAACGGCGCGATGCCGCAAGCCACTCCACCCATGAAGTAAGGGTCGAATGCCAGGGAGTCCAAACCTTTTGTCAGGAGACCGGCATAGGTCGCCGGGACGGAGTCCGGAAGGGCGAGCAGCGCAAACTGCGTCGGTGCTACGTGGTAGAGCTTGCGAGTTGGCCCCATGAGAGAACTAATCGCCTGCGCGGTCCTGCGTATCAAATCATCAAGGTAAGAAGGATCCCTGACACGAGCGGCGCAGCTAAGTTGTTCCGGGCTGGCAAGGTCGATCAAAACCAACAGGCGAGTTTCACCAGGTGGTCGGTCTTGCGAGAGATCGGTGAGATCTTCGATGAATTGATTGCGATTGGCGAGGCCACTACTTGGCTCGATTCGACCAAACGCATGCTGCAACTCGATCTGTGCCATGACCATCGCGGCGAGGTCTGTCAGTGCGCTCAGTTCGGCACTGGAGACTTGTCTTGGCTCGGTCCCGAGCACGCACATGGCACCAAGGCAGAAGCCCTCCCGGGTCGTCAGAGGCGCGCCGGCGTAGAAACGGATGCCAGACTGGGCCAGGGGGCTGTCCCGATAGCAATCATCGGCCAGCAGATCGGGCAACACGACGCATTCCGAGCTATCGGCCACCTGTGCGCAGGGCGCCTTTTCACGTGGAATGGAGCAATGAGCCACGCCGACGCGAGATTTGAACCACTGACGATTGTGATCGGTCAGCGAAACGGCCGCGATCGGTAGATTGAACAATTGGGCCGCCATGCGGGTTATGCGATCGAACGCCTCGCTGGCCGGCGTGTCCAGCAAGTTCAGTTGCTGTAGCGCCTGAAGCCTTGTTTCTTCGTAGGCCACGAGCATGCTGATCCATCGGTAAACGTACTTTCAGCTTAGCAGGTCAGGTTTTAGAAAAGGTTAACGTCTTTAAAGATTGGCTTAACATTAGCTAGGAGTATCGGCGTACAAGGGATGGCTAGAGTACCTGTACGATGTCTGATTGTTGATGATCTGCCCGCGACGTGCATTGCGGCGCCATTCATCGAGTAGCTGAAACGGTTTGTTAACCGTCTGGATGTAATCTTCCGGACAAACCCGGTTCAAGATGGATGAAGGTGCTGCCGCCAAAGTCGCTTTTCCGCGCTAGCCGTTTACTTGCGAGCGCCTTGTTCGCGGCCTTTCTGTCCTATTCGAGCGTACTCGCTCAAAGTTCCGATACTGACCTCAAAGAGAAGTTCCGGCGGCCGTTAATGCCGGCACTGAGCCGGGTCCAGCAAGCTGAAGTCGTTGTGGGCGATGCACTGTTCTCCAGCCGCGAGTTATCGGTCGATCGATCGCTGAGTTGCTCCTCCTGCCACCAGGCAGATGCGGTCTGGCGTGATGCCCGGGGCCGCTCGCCAGACCGGGTCGGCAGGCTTTTACCGCGAAGGTCGCCATCAGTGCTCAACTTGGCTTGGGCCACGTCATTAACCTGGGATGGCCGGATGGACAGCTTGGAGCAGCAGGCGCTTGACCCGGTGTTGAATGCCCGAATTGGCGGCATGGACCCCTCTTTAATCGTCGAGCGCGTCCGCAATTGGCTGGCCGGTGACTCTGGCTTGCTCGCGACTTGGCGCGAGGCCTACGGCGACGCTCTCGTGACGACCGATCGGATTTCGGCCTCACTTGCCGCTTTTGAGCGAACGTTGGTCAGCCCGAGCGCGCCGTTTGATCGTTGGATCGAAGGCGACAAGAACGCGATATCGGCAGAAGCGCAGCAAGGTTTCACCCTGTTCACCGGTCGCGCGGGATGCGCCGTTTGCCACTCGGGATGGCGCCTGACCGACGACAGTTTCCACGATATCGGTATGCCGGATAGCGACCTCGGTCGCGGCACTCTGTTTCCCGGCGAACCGACGTTGGAACATGCGTTCAAAACGCCGACATTACGAGGCGTTGCCGACCTAGGCTTCTACATGCACGACGGCTCACTTCCAAGCCTGAGCAGCGTGATCACTCATTACGCCTCGGGTTTCTCTCGTCGTGCCAGCCTCGATCCCGACATGCACCCCCTTGAGCTTTCGAGCCAGGAGCGAGTTGAACTGATTGCTTTCATGAATAGCCTGTCGCCGGCACGATGAGTATGCGCCGCCCCATCATTCTAGCCTTGCTGCTCGGTCCTGTTGCCGCAATGGCCGCGGACGAGCCGACCGTAGTTCAAACGAATAAGCAATTTAGCGTCGACACGCTCTCGGTCACTCGCGATACAAGTGTCAAATTCATCAACAGCGACAAGTTCCGCCACAACATCTCGGTACATACCCCATCTGGGGAAACACGGAGCGGGATCGTTCAGAGTCCTGGTGACGTTACTGAAATTCCGTTCGATCAGATTGGGCTGTTTCGCGTGACTTGCCTCATTCATCCGCAAATGCGCATGACCATCGTCGTGGAATGACCTGCTTGAGGCCGGACCGGGAGGAACCACTCGGGCAGGAGATGGCGGTCGTGGCGTCGACGCTTCGCACCGGCCTGTCGATCAGGGTTCGCATCCTGATTGCATGCCTGTTGCTGACGATTCTGACGATTACACTTGGCGTGATGACGTTGCGAGGTCAGGACCGGCTGGGTGGCCTCGCGCTGCGCATGTATGACCAAGCCTTCATGAGCGTCGATTTTTTCCGCACGGCGCAACTCGACTTTATGGCGCTTCGGGCGATTTCAGGCGATCCGCAGTCGCGCCCCGAGCTCCAGACGCAAGCGTTGCGGGTCGTCGATGACCTCGACATCGCGATCGAGCGTGCCACGTCGCAGGACGCACATGGCATCGCGACGGAGCTGAGAGCAATTGTGCTCGCGCTTGCGCTTAACCCGTCAAGCGAGCCAAGACGGGAGTTGATGCGGCGGGCAGCCGAGGCGTTCGAACGCGGCAGTGAACAGTTTGCACAAGACGGCTTCGCTTTCCGCCAGCAGGCCGAGCAAGTCGCTCACGATAGCCAAACCGCGACAAGAGTTGCGATTGGGGCGTCGCTGGCGGCTGCCGTGCTGATCACGTTCAGTCTCACACGCTCCATCGTGCCGCCGTTGCGGCGTGCGACGTCTATCGCGACAGAGATTGCTCGCGGAAATCTCAGGAACGAGATTAGACCCAAGGGCACCATCGAAATGATTACGTTGCTGGATGCGTTGCGGTCTATGCAGAATGCGTTGGTCGAGCGGCAATTAATTGCCGAACAGATCGAGTATCTCGCCCTCCACGACGTTCTGACCGGCCTTGCCAATCGGCTGGAGTTCGGCAAAGCGCTCGAAGCCGCCGGCAACAGCAAACTACCGTTTGCACTCCTGCTGATTGATCTTGATCATTTCAAACCCGTTAACGACACTTTTGGCCACGCCATAGGCGACAGGGTGCTGCAAGCGGTGGCTAAGCGGTTCAGCCGCTGCGTCGGTGACTGCGACGTCGTTGCCCGCTTGGGCGGCGATGAATTCGCCATTCTCTTGCTCGATAGCCGTGAGCCACAGGCTGAAGAACTGGCACGGTGCGTCATTGAGGCGACCATGCGGCCCTTCGAACTCGAGCATCGTCAGATTCGTATCGGCTGTTCGATCGGCATCTGCTGCTGCGACGGCGTTCTGGTGACCGAGAATTTGCTCCGCGATGCCGACGACGCACTGTATGCGGCAAAAGCAAGCGGGCGTAACGCGTTCCGATCTCACAGGGAACATGGGACTCTCGGCGTATCGGCCCTATCCTGAGCGCAAGAAGCCATTGAATACACGCTGTTCGCGATGCTGCTGTGTTCAATTACACTGCATGGCGCACCAGTTCGGGCAGTGCTGCATGGTGGAAGACCGTTCGAGATTACCGGTGTGTGATCCTGCGTAGTAGTAGGCTGTCCATGGCGACGTGGATCATGGCTTCGGAGACGTCGAGACGCTTTTCATAATCGCGCACCAGGTGTCGCCAGTGGATTATCCATTCGAACGTGCGTTCCACGACCAGCGCCTTGGGATCACGGTAAATTCGGATTGCCGGTCCGAGCAGCGAACAACTTCGATGACAAAGTCTAGGAAAATCGCTTTGTTGATCAGTCGGGTGCGATCGTAGGCGCCATCGGCAAGTAGGTGCTTCAGCCATGGCTAGCGTTTACGCACGTCATCTAGAATAAGTTGAGCGCTGGCTGTCGGACACGTCGGCTGTCGTCAGGTCAACCATGAGCAGTCGACCGTCAGTATCGACGGCGATGTGGCGCTTGCGGCTAACAATCTTCTTCTCGCCGTCAAATCCGCGCGCTGCCGCGAAAGGCGCCTTGACCGTTTGGCTGTCCATCACGCCGGCACCAGGGCTTGCCTCTCGTTCCGCCTGCTCACGATCCAGCATCAGTGCGACGTCGTGGGTGGTTCGGAACTGTAGCCGACGGACGAACCGACGGAACCACCAGTAAACGGTCTGCCACATCCCGAGCTTGAGTCATTCAACCCCGAGCCGCCATAACAATTCTCAAACGGTCATTTAGGAGGGGAGAGAAGACAAGAGGACCAGGCACGCTACCTTATGTATCCGTTCGCACCAGAGTACGAGAGTTTTAAAGGCGCTTTAGTCCAACAGGCCGAATTTCCGCCGCCAGTCCAAGCCTTCTTCAGTATGCCGCAATGGGGTGTACTCGCACCCGATCCAGCCGGCATAGTTGAGTTGCTCGACGTAGCGGAACATATAGTCCCACGCGATTTCACCCGTGCCCGGTTCATGCCGACCAGGCGAGTCCGCCACCTGAATGTGGTCGATGATAGGCATCAGCGCCTGCAACCGACGGCTGACGCTGCCTTGTTCGACTTGACAATGATAGATGTCGAACTGCAAACCAATTTTGTCGCGTCCTATCGCCTCGACAACCGCCGCCCCTTCTTCCTGCGTGCGCAGCAGAAAGCCTGGAATATCGATCTGGTTGATCGGCTCCAGCACTAGGCGCACCCCCGCGGCACTGGCGAGATCGGCCGCCCAGGCGACGTTCGCCATGTAGGTTGCCCAGCCGCGATCTCGGCTGACGCCGGATGGCAGGATACCGGCTTGCAGGTGTAGTAGGCCACAGCCGAGCCCGGTCGCGTAGTCGAGGCCCTTGCGCAGATCGTCGCGGAAGGCATCGCGCCGGTCTGGAATGCAGGCAAGTCCAGACTGTTCGCCCAGCGCTTTGTCACCAGCCGGTGTGTTGATCAGCACCATCTGCAGGCCACAGCCGCGCAGCTCCGCTGCCACCGTTGCAATCGGCTGCTCGTAAGGCGTCGGGTATTCCACGGCGGTGAATCCAGCCCGAGCCGCTGCGTCGAACCGCTCGAGGAACGGCACTTCGGTAAACAGCCATTTTAGGTTCGCGCTCAGTTTCAGCATGACCGTATCACCCAATGTTCCGGAGGAACGTCACCGGTTCACCACCCGAGCGGGAATGAACACCAGCACCAACAATGCAGACGCAATCAGACAGCCCGCAATCAGAAACAGGCCCGAGCTGAGGTTGTGCGTATATTCGTTCAGGGCACCCAGGATCGTGGGGCTTACGAAGCCCGCCAGGTTACCCGTGGAGTTGATCAGCGCGATCCCGGCAGCAGCCCCGGCGCCGCCCAGCACCGCCGTCGGCAAAGCCCAGAACATCGGCAGGGCTGTGACCACCCCGGCCGTAGCCAGCACCATGCCGAACATCGCCATGGCGGTATTGTCTCGTCCGGCCAACCCGCAGATCACGAACCCGGCCGCAGCGACGATCTGTGGCCCGGCGACGTGCCAACGCCGTTCTCGCCGCGCATCGGCGCTTCGCCCGGTCAGCAACATGGAGGCGAGAGCAACGAGATAGGGAATAGCAGTGAGCAGGCCGACAGTACGAACGTCGGAGATCCCGGTGTTCTTGATGATCGTCGGCAGCCAAAAACCGATCGCGTAGGAACCCATGACAATGCCGAACAGAGTTAGGCAAAACAGGTAGGTCTGGCTTGAAGCAAACATCTTGGCAATCGTGTTCAGCGATTTGCCCGCGGCGTCGATGCGGATCTCGCGCTCCACCACCTCGCGATCGGCGGGGGAGAGCCACTTGGCCTGCGCTACGCTGTCGTCCAAGAAGAAGAACACCACCACACCCAGCAGCACCGCCGGTATTGCCTCGAGCATGAACAACCACTGCCAGCCGTGCAGGCCGCCATAGCCTGCGAAGGCGTAGATCAGGTAACCGGAAAGCGGACCGCCGACGATTCCGGCCACGGGATTTCCGGCCATCAAGAACGCCACCATCTTGGCTCGCCGGTGTGAGGGGAACCAAAACGTCAAGTACAAGATGATGCCCGGGAAAAATCCGGCTTCGGCGACGCCCAGGAAGAATCGCAAAACATAGAACATGTACGGCGTGGTCACGACAGCCGTGAGTGCAGAGACGATCCCCCACGACACCATAATGCGCGAAATCCAGCGGCGAGCCCCGACCTTGTGGAGGAGCAGGTTACTGGGAACCTCGAACAGAAAGTATCCGACAAAGAACACGCCGGCGCCGAACCCATACGCCGCCTCGCTGAAGCCGAGGTCGCTGAGCATGTTCAGCTTTGCGA
The DNA here is from genome assembly GCA_050954595.1 of Janthinobacterium lividum. GTDB lineage: Bacteria > Pseudomonadota > Alphaproteobacteria > Acetobacterales > Acetobacteraceae > JAVVHH01. The sequence continues at coordinate 9,575 of JBPBQE010000178.1, forward strand.
AGCCGACGTTTACGCGATCGAGATAGGCGACCACGTAGCAGACGAAGAGCAGCGGCATGAAGCGCCAGATGACCTTGGAATAGGCTTGGTCGGCGGCGTTCGCTGTCCTGAGATTGTCAGGGGTGACGGTCGGCATCGTGGCTGCTCCTCGGTGTCTGCTGCAAGGAGGTCAGTCGCGCGCCGGGTCGAGCATGGTTGCCTTGTAGGCGGCAAAGGCTGTGTCCGTCACCAGGGACTCCACGAAGCGTTTGGCCACGTCGTGATGGGCCGATCCGGTCATCACCGCTGCGGCGAACGTCGTCACCTTTTGCACCGCATCCGGCAGTGGCCCGACGATCTCGATGCCCGGCACGACCGACAATTCACTGAGTTGCTGGATGGCAATGTCGGCCTCGCCAGTGACCAGCTTTTCGGCCGTGAAACCGGCAGGGATGATCGTAGCTTTGGCATTCACGGCGTCTGCGATGCCAATCCGCTGCAGCATGGGGGCGAAATGCACACCGCTCTGGCCACCGCGGGAGTAGCAGACCGAGCGTGCGCCCGTCATGGTCCGCTTGAATGCATCAAGGGTGGAAATGTCCGGATGGGTCGCGCCGGCGGCCACGGCAACACCGATGCGGGATCGCAGCACGACCTGCTTGGTCTCGGCCTCGACCTTGCCTTGCCCGATCAGCTCATCGACGGAGTCTGCGACGATGAGCACCAGGTCTGCCGTGGCACCGTCCGCGAGCTTGCTCATGATCACCGTGGTCGGCGCCCAATCGATGTCGAGCTTGTAGCCGGAGCTTTTCTCAAATGCTGGGATGAGGACCGCGTCGAACGCTCCCTTCACGACCAGGGCGCATTTCAGGTGCAGGGTTTTTTCGCCGGAGACGGTGCTCATGACTGGATGGTTTCCTTGATCATTGCTGAACTGCAGTCTGCCGGTGCCGCAGCCAGGCCGGGCTCAGTTCGGAGAGCCGGTTCACCCCGATCAGCGCCATGTCGCGCTCGACTTCCTCTCGCAGGATGCGCGCCGCGTGGCTCACGCCCGGGGTGCCGCCGATCGCGGCTGCGAACAGGAACGGGCGGCCCAGGAATACGAAATCGGCCCCTAGCGCCAAGGCCTTGAGCACGTCCGTGCCCCGGCGGATGCCGCTGTCGATCATGAGCGTCATGTCGCGCTTCTCGGCGGCGATCTCCGGCAATACGTCGAGTGGCGCGACATCGTAGTCGAGTTGGCGCCCGCCATGTGTGGACAGGATGACGCCATCTGCGCCGCATTCCCGAGCCAACGCCACGTCAGCCGGTGCTGTCAGGCCCTTGACCACGAGCGTTCCCTTCCAGCGGCGGCGGATCACCTCGAGGTTGGCCCAGGACAGCTTGTCGCGCGCCGTCGTGTTGCGCAGCGCGTTGCGCGACAGCATTGGGGGGCCGCGCTCGGCCTCCATGTTCTCGAAATGCGGCGGACCGTGGCGGAAAAAGGTTTGCGCCACCGTGCCCAGCAGCCAATGCGGATGGGTGGCGCTCTGCCACGCAACCTTCGGCGTGATGCGCATGGGCATGCTGAATCCGCTGCGGGTGTTGTGTTCGCGGTTGCCAAGGACTGGCGTGTCTGCGGTGACGACCAACGTTCCGAAGCCGGTCGCCGCGAGGCGGTCTGTCAGGCGATCGATGCGCGTCTGGTCGCCGGGCAGATAGGCCTGGAACCAGGCGTCAGGGTTCTCGGCGTAGACGTCCTCGAGCTTGATGAGCGACGAGGCGCTGAGGATCATCGGCATGTTCGTGCGCCGGGCTGCCTCCGCAAGGCGGAGGTCGCCGCGGTAGGCGACGAAGGCGGCGCCACCCAGCGGGGCGATGCCGAACGGAACGCTGTAGGTCTTGCCGAACAGCGTGGTCTCGGCGCTACGGGCGGAGGTGTCTACCATACGCCGCGGCAGGAACGACCAGCGTGTATAGGCGTCGCGATTCGAATTCAGGGCCGTCGAGGTTTCCACGGCACCAGCGACATACTGGTAGACCATGGGCGGCAGGTGACGCTTGGCGTGTCGCTGGAAGTCATCGAGCGCGAGCAGGTCGCGGAACCCGTAGGGCGTCGCGTCCGCACTACGCTTGACGCTGGTGACCAGAGCCTCAGGCGACATGATGCCCGGTGCGACGTCGTCGGCTCGGCCGACCACGGGCGAGTTACGCGATCCTTGGCCGGGCAGGGCGTTTGGCTGATCCGCGGGA
>JBPBQE010000451.1:0-11734 GCA_050954595.1 Janthinobacterium lividum
TCCAGGCCTTCATCGCCGAGAACATGACCGACACGTTGCGCGCCGAACTGAAGCACGACGCCCGCGGTTCCGGCCCGGAGGGTGACACTTTCTTCAAGAAGATTATGGCGCGTGGCTGGAGCGCGGTCAGCTGGCCGAAGGAATACGGCGGGCAGGGTGGCAGCCCAATGGACCAGTTCATCATCGAGGAAGAATTTCAGCGCGTGGGCTACAAGCGCATCGGCGGCGGCGGCACCGGCGCGCCTGCGATCCTTGCCTCGGGCACTGAAGAGCAAAAGCGTCACTTCGTCCCTGCCACCATCAAGGGCGAAATCTCATTCTCGCAGGGCTATAGCGAGCCCGGCTGCGGCACCGACCTGGCCGGCATCCAGTGCCGGGCCATCCGTACCGGCGACACCTACGTGGTGAACGGGCAGAAGATCTATACGACCTCTGCCCACGCTTGCACCCACATCTTCCTGATGGTGCGGACAGACCCACAGAGCGTGCGCCAGGCCGGGCTATCGATCCTGCTGGTGCCGATCGACACTCCGGGCATCACGGTGCGGCCGCTCTGGACCATCCAGAACGAGCCCCGCGCGCCGGAGCGCACCACCTACGGCGAGCCCCGCACTAACGAAGTGTTCCTCGATAACGTCGTTGTCCCAGCCTCGGCGCTGCTCGGCGAGGAAGGCGATGGCTGGGCGGTGGCCCGGCGCGGGCTCAACCTCGATCGCGTTGGCGCCTGGCGTTATCTGATCTCCGTCATGCGCGACGAGGATATCGTCAACTGGCTCAAGCAGGATGAACCCCGCAATGCCAGCCTCCGGCACGACCCACGGGTGCGCGATAAGGTGGCGGAGCTATGGATCGAGGGCCAAGTTGCCCGGTTGATGACGATGCGCAGCATGTCGATCTCTCAGCGTGGCCTTCCGTTCTCCTACGAAGGCGCGGCCGAGAAGGTTTGGGCGCCGGAACACGGTGTCCGCGCGACCGAGGCAATCAGCCAGATCCTCGGCCCGGCAGCGCAACTGCTGAACGGATCCCCCGATGCGATCGAGGAGGGACTATTCGCGCACAATCTGCTTGGTGCGTTCCAATCGACCGTCAACCACGGCAGTGTCCAGGTCATGCGTGACCAGATCGCGCGCAATGGTCTCGGCATGCCCCGCGCAAAAGCTGCAGCGCCGGCCAAGCGCCGCGAGGAGGCCTGACGTATGGATGTTCTGTTGAACGACGACGAAGCCGCCGTCCAAACTGCCGCCGCAGCCTTTCTATCGACCGAATCTACTGCTGCTCTCGTGCGCAAGGCTGAGCGTGATCCCCACCGCGTTTCGCGCGACCTGTGGGCGAAAGTGGTGGAGTTGGGTTGGCTCGGTATCAGCCTGCCTGAAGAATGTGGTGGCCAGGAGCTGCCGCTTTCCTATCTCGGTCTGCTGTTCGAGGAGCTCGGCCGACAGCTCGCACCGCTTCCCATGCTCAGCACCATGGTCACCGCCCTGATCCTGGCCCGTCACGGTAGCCCGGCTCAGCGGGACAGTTTGCACCGGGTCGTGGAGGGTGAGCTGACCCTGACCTACGCTGTGCAAGAACGCGACGGCGCATGGTCCTCCGATGCCGTGACCCTTGCCGGCACAGTTGTCGGTGACGAACTCTTGTTGAATGGTGAGAAAGCCTACGTCGACAACTTTCGAAGTGCCGGCGCCTGCCTGGTGGTGTTCCGTATTAAGGGTGGCAGCTTGGCGCTCGCCTTGGTGGACCCGAACGCTCCGGGTATCTCCGTCGAGGATCTCGTGACAACCGCTGGTGATGCCGAGGTGATCGTCCGGTTTGCCGATGTGCGGGTTCCCGTGACCAATATGGTTGGTTCGCCGGAGATAGGCCGGGCTATCGTACTCGAGTTGATGGATTTAGCGACGGCGTTCACCACGGCAATGATGGTCGGCGCGGCAGGCGAGGCGACCCATCGGGCGGTTGACTACGCCAAGGGCCGCACTGCGTTTGGTCAGCCGATCGGATCCTTTCAGGCGATCCAGCACATGGCGGCGGACATGACGATCGGGGTGGATGGCGCCCAACTGCTCATGCGAGAAGCGATATACAGGCTGGGCAACGGCCTGTCGGCTCGGGTCGAAGTGGCGCAAGCCAAGGCCTTCGCCAGCGAGAAATGCCTGGCTGCCGTCCGCATGGCGCAACAGATCCATGGCGGGATCGGCTTCATCGCCGAATTCGATCAACAACTCTGGTATCGCAGGGTTGCTGCTTGGAGCTTGCGGTGTGGAACTGCGCCGGAGCACCGCGTTTTGGTTGCGGAGTCATTGCTGGACCGACAGGGCCCAGTTCGGCTGGGCTATGATCAATCGACAAGCGAGTGATCGTAGCCAGCCAAGCTCCGTGATAAGTATTCGAACAATCATCCCAACAAGTGATGCTGTCTTGATTGCTGTGCAATCTAATTCGGTTCAGAATCGGCCTAGCCACTACCCAACCTCACCGCATTGCCGCTTACTAGGCTGTAACTAACGGCAATAACTCTTGTTGCTAAACTCCTTCGTTTTCTACCACTATCACCCACTATAACATGCTAGATATCTCCTAAGACTTAGACGGAACAGTTCGACTTATTTCGCTTACTTCAAGGTCGTGCTTCAGGTCATGATGGACAGTTCGAGGGGCCGCTGTAGGACGATCCGGTTAGGGGAAGAGCGGTCCAGGCGTTCGATGACGCTTGAACTTCAAGCCGGGCAGGTCGCATGACGGCGAAGCTCACTGGAAGGAGTTGTAGGACGAAAAGCGGATTGACCCTTGGTAAGATTGACACCGCTGGTCAACGCTCGCACTCTCGCCGCAATAATTAATTACCGGTCGGCGTAGAAACTATTCGCGAATAGACCGAGCGTAGGGCAGGTCAAAATGAACGACTTCTCGTCAGAGTTAGATCAGACCCGAGCGGCGGAAGAGTTTCGCCGCCAAGCGGAGCAATGGCTGGTTAGGTTCGAAAGCGCCTTAGTGTCTTGCGATGCTGAACGTATCGGCGTTTGTTTCCACGAGGACTGTCATTGGCGTGACGTCCTAGCCTTTACGTGGCAATTTACTTCTGCCTCGGGTAGAGACACTGTGGCGCTCGAACTTGCTTCAGCGCAACACCGAACCGGCGCGCACGGCTTCAGCGTGCCATCGGGGCATCGAGAGCCGCGCGACGTAACGCGGCTCGGCATCGCCAGCATCGAGGCGATCTTCGCGTTCGAGACCGTGGATGGAGCTGGCGCCGGGTTGCTCCGCTTGTCGCCGGACGAGGCAGGCGTCATGCGCGCCTGGCTCTTGTCGACGACGCTGCAATCGTTGCGGGGCTACGAGGAGAAGATCGGTGCCCGCCGGCCGAGCGGGGCAGCCTATTCGCGCAATTTCGGCGGCGACAATTGGGCCGACATGCGCCGCAAGGCCGTGGCCTACGCGGACCGCGAGCCGGCCGTGATGGTAATCGGTGGGGCACAGGCCGGACTGGCCATCGCAGCGCGCCTGAATCAACTCGGCGTCGACACGCTCGTCGTCGAGCGGTGGCCGCGGATCGGCGATAGCTGGCGGCGGCGTTACCACTCGCTCGCGCTGCACAATTCGACCCATATCAACCACCTGCCCTACATGGATTTCCCGCCGACCTGGCCGCTCTACATCCCGAAGGACATGCTCGGGAACTGGTTCGAGTTCTACGCCGACGCGATGGAGATCAATTGCTGGACCGGCACCGAGTTCGTCGCCGGCACATGGGACGAGGGGAACGGTCGGTGGACGGCGACGGTGCGGTTCGAGGATGGTAGCGAGCAGGTGATGCACCCGCGCCATCTGGTGTTCGCCAACGGGGTGAGTTCCTACCCGATGGTGCCCGATTTCCCAGGGCTCGATAAATTTGCCGGCGCGGTCATGCACGCCGAGGAGTTCGATAGCGGGGTCAACTGGACGGGCAAGAAGGCCCTCGTCCTCGGCACGGGCAGCAGCGCCAACGACATCGCCCTCGACCTATACAGCAACGGCGCGGAGACGACGCTGATCCAGCGGGGCTCCACGACCGTCGTCTCGATCGATCCGAGCGCTCGCCTCAACGAATCCGTCTGGGACGAGGGTGGCCCGCTTGAGGATAGCGACCTCATCGTCGCATCGGCGCCGCCGGCGTTGATCATCAAAGGCTACCAGGCCGTTACGAAGCGTATGCTCGACCTCGATCGCGAGATGATCGCAGGCCTGAAGAGCATCGGCTTCAAGCACGATGTCGGCGAGGACGCGACCGGGCACCAGATGAAGTATTTCCGTCGTGGCGGCGGCTACAATCTCGACGCCGGGAGCTCCGCCCTCATGATCAAGGGCGAGTTGGGGCTGCTTCAGTACGATCGGATCGAGCGCTTCGTTGCCGATGGCGCCCGCCTGACCGACGGCACGACGGTGCCGGCCGACCTGATCGTGCTGGCCACCGGTTATTTCCCGCAGAAGGAGTTGGTGCGCCGCGCGCTCGGCCAGGAGATCGCGGATCGGATCGGCCCCGTCTGGGGCATCGACGACGAGGGTGAGCTGAGCAACATGTTCAAGCGCACGCCCCAACCCGGCCTCTGGTTTATCGCAGGCGGTCTTCCTCAATGCCGCATCAACTCGAAATATCTGGCGCTGCAGATCAAGGCGACCGAGCTTGGGATCCTGGGTCCGCTCCAATGACCCCGACCTGGCGGTCTGGGCTATGGCTCGCTCTGGCGGTCCTGGCCGGGTCAGCCGCCCCGGTAACTTCGTCCCGCGCGCAACCTGGGCCGCCGCTCCGTATCGGCGTGCTCAGTGATCTCGGCGGACCGTTTGCCGACGTCAGCGGGCTTGGGTCGGTGCTTGCGGCGCGTATGGCCGCCGAAGATTATCGGGCCAAGCATCCCGGCCGCCCGGTGGAGGTGATTTCGGCGGATCACCAGAACAAGCCGGATGTCGGCTCCGCCTTGGCGCGGCGCTGGGTGGATACCGGTGGCGTCGATCTCATCATCGACGTGCCGAACTCAGCTGTTGCCTTGGCGGTCAGCGAGGTGATGCGCACTGCCAACCGCACCCTCCTCGTCACCTGCGCGGTATCCAGTGCGCTGACCGGCGAGCAATGCTCGCCCAACACCGTGCACTACTCGATCGACACATGGACGTTGGCGAATGTTCCCACGCGAACTCTCGTCGCTGCCGGTGGCCGACGCTGGTTCTATGTCTCGGCCGATTACGCCTTCGGCGCCGATATGCAGCGACAATCCGTGCGGGCACTGGAAGCGTCGGGTGGCACGGTAGCCGGCAGCGTCAAGTTCCCGCTGAACACCATGGATTTCTCGTCTTACCTGCTACAGGCCCAGTCATCCGGTGCCGACGTGATCGCGCTCGCGGCGGCGAACGGCGACTTCGTCAACGCGATGAAGCAAGCCGACGAATTCAAGCTGTCGGGAGGCAGTCAGCGTGTGGTCGGCCTGGCTGTCTACCTATCCGACATCCTGTCCTTGCCTCCCGGAGCAGCCCGAGGCGCGATCGTCACGGACAACTGGTACTGGAACCTGAGCGACGCCACCCGCGCATTCGCGGCCCGCTTCGCACAGCGCTTCGGAGGCAAGATGCCGACTAGTCTACAAGCCGGGGCCTATTCCGCAGTCTACAATTTCCTGGTCGCGACGGACGACATCGGCGGCACCGTCGACTGCCGCGCCGTGGTGGCGCGAATGAAGCAACGACCCAGTCAAGATCCTGTCTATGGTGAGTCCGCAGTTCGCCCAGACGGACGGCGGGTGACACCGGTGTATGTCCTCAGCGTCAAGGATGCTGCCACCGACAACCCATCAGACGTTTTCAGCGTGCTTCAAACCATACCTCCAGAAAGCGGATACCGGCCGATTGCCGAAGGCCACTGCTCGATGGTTTCAACCGCTGTCGATTTGCCGAAGTGATGGCTCGTAAGAAGCTCACGCTGCACCCCGATATCGAAGCGATGCTGCGCGCCTCCGATGCGCCGCCACTCGGCAGCCTACCGCCGGAAGAAATGCGCCGCAGCTACGCCGAGATCCGGCGCAAGCTGCAACTTCCGCCCGAGCCGATTGCAGCGATCGAACCGCACGTGATTGCGGGATCCGGTGGCGACATCTCTGCCCGACTCTACCGCGGCACCGCACAGTCCAACGCCCCTTGCCTTCTCTTCCTGCACGGGGGCGGATGGGTGCTCGGCAACCTCGACTCCCACGATGGCATCTGCCGCCGCATCGCAGCCCGCACCGGCGCCTGCGTGCTCGCGGTCGACTACCGGCTTGCCCCGGAGCATCCGTTTCCGGCCGCCGTCGACGATAGCGCCGCCGCGCTGCGCTACTTGGCCGACCATGCGGAGCGGCTCGGCATCGACCCCGCTCGCCTGGCAGTCGGCGGCGACAGCGCTGGCGGCAACCTCGCCGCCGTCCTCGCCCTGATGGGCCGGGACGGCACCGTGCCGCGCACCATGTTCCAGCTCCTGTTCTATCCGGCTACCGATCTGCGGATGACCAGCCCCGGCTACGATCGCGTCACCGAGGGAGTGCTCACGGGCGACTCGATGCGCTACTTCGTCGGCCATTACGTGCCCGACCCGGCCGATCGCGACGATTGGCGCGCCTCTCCGTTGCTCGCCGACAGCGTCGACGGTGTCCCGCCCGCTTTCGTGCTGACGGTCGGCCACGATCCGCTGCTCGACGAGGGGCTTGCTTATGCCGAACACCTACGCCAAGCCGGCGTCACTGTCACAGCGCTCGACATGACCGACCAGGGCCATGGCATCCTCAATCCCGGCCGGGCCGTCGCAGCGTCCGCTTGGATCATCGACTTTGCTGCTGCCGCGCTCGGGGACGCTTGGCGGATCGATCTTCGAGAGGCAAGCCATCATGGATGACGTCGCGCTTTGCGTTCACGAGGCGCAGGCCGCACAGCAGGCCAGGCGGGAAGCCGAGGCCTGGTTGTTCGGGTTCGAGGTCGCGTTACGGGCCCGCGATGTGTTGCAGCTCAGTGCCTTGTTCCGTGATGAATGCTACTGGCGAGACATTCTGGCCTTAACCTGGCACCTTTCGTCAGCGCAGGGGACCGACGCCGTCAGCTCCGCCCTGGCCGCCGCGCAGGCCAGCACCGACGCCCGGCATTTCCACCTGCCGCAGGACCGCCGTGCCCCGCGCAAGGTGAACCGGGTCGGGATCGACAGCATTGAGGCGATCTTCGAGTTCGAGACGGCTGTTGGCCGAGGGTCCGGCCTGCTGCGATTGTCCGCCACGCAAGACGGCGAGATGCGGGCTTGGCTTGTCTCCACCGTGCTCGACGAGATCAGTGGCCATGAGGAGCGGGTCGGCGCCCGCCGGCCGAGTGGGGCAGCGTATTCGCGCAATTTCGGCGGCGACAATTGGGCCGACATGCGCAGCAAGGCGTTGGCCTACGCGGATCGCGAACCCACGGTGCTGGTCGTCGGTGGGGCGCAATCCGGGCTGGCCATCGACGCCCGGCTCAACCAGTTGGGTGTCGGCACACTGGTAGTCGAACGCTGGCCCCGGATCGGCGACAGCTGGCGGCGGCGGTATCATTCGTTGGCGCTGCACAACTCCCCGCATATCAACCACCTGCCCTACATGGAGTTTCCGCCGACCTGGCCGACCTACATCCCCAAGGACATGCTGGGGAACTGGTTCGAGTGCTATGCCGACGCCATGGAGATCAATTGCTGGACCGATACCGAGTTCGTCGGCGGTGATTGGGACGAGGCCGCCCAGTGTTGGGCGACCCGGGTCAAGTGCGCCGACGGCAGCGAGCGAATGCTGCGGCCGCGGCATCTGGTGTTCGCCAATGGCGTCAGCTCCATTCCCATAGTTCCGGACCTACCCGGCCTCGGCGATTTCGCCGGCGAGGTCGTGCATGCGGAGGAGTTCGACATGGGCGCTGCATGGGCCGGGAAGAACGCGCTGATCGTCGGTACCGGCAGCAGCGCCAACGACATCGCGCTCGATTTGCATAGCAACGGCGTCGACACCACGCTGATCCAGAGAGGTTCCATCACTGTCGTTTCGATCGATCCGAGCGCGCGGCTCAACGAGGCGGTGTTCGACGAGGGCGGCGCGCTGGCCGACAGCGACCTGATCGTCAGCTCGCCGCCGCCGCCGCTAGTCCTCAAGAGCTACAGGGCAGTAACCAAGCGGATGGCCAAGCTCGATGAGGCCCTGATCGTCGGACTGAAGTCGATCGGGTTCAAGCACGATTTTGGCGAAGACGAGACCGGCCACCAGATGAAGTATTTCCGCCGCGGCGGCGGCTACGATCTGGACGCGGGCAGCTCCGCGTTGATGATCAAGGGCGAGATCGGGTTGTTGCAATACGACCGTATCGTCGGACATGGCGGTTGTGGCTCGGCATGATCGTGTGAGTGGATGCGTCAACACCCAATCCCTAAACACAATCAGCAGCTTAGCCGGCGCTCGCCACCGAACCTCTGCCATGACGATGAATAAGACGGGTTAGAGCATAGAAGCTGGTCGGCCAAACCGACTTTCGATTCGTCGCGAGTCCACAACCTATCTCGGTAGTAAGGCGACGTTAGACGGAGAACGACGCCAGACAGCAACGGAGAGTACACTATGACAAGAGTATGTTTTGTCGGCTTGGGGAAAATGGGCGCGCCTATGGCAGGCAATCTCGTCAAAGGTGGCTTAGACGTGATTGGGTACGATTTGGTCTCGAGCTTACGTGAAGCTGCCAGAGAGCTTAGCGTTCAGACTGCAGAGGCCTTGCCAGAAGCTTTGGAAAACGTCGACATTGTTCTAACCATGCTCCCGTCTGGAGCGTCGGTACTCGCGGTGACCCAACAATGTCTGCCCTTAGTCAAGGCTGGCACTTTGTTCATTGACTGCTCGACGATCGATGTCGAGACGTCCCGGCAGATTCACGCGACACTAGCTGCCGCGGGCATGTCCAGCCTTGATGCTCCCGTTTCGGGCGGCACTGCCGGAGCAAACGCTGCGACCCTAACGTTGATGTGTGGTGGTGATGAAGCCGCCTTCAGCAAGGCGGAGCCACTACTTCAAAAACTTGGGCGACTTGCCGTTTATTGCGGCCCCGCAGGTTGTGGTCAGGCTGCTAAAATCTGCAACAACATGGTTGCCGGCGTAATCATGGCAGTGACCGCAGAAGCGTTTGTCTTAGGAGACCGGCTTGGCCTCGATCCGAAAAAGCTGTTCGACGTTATGTCTACGTCGTCGGGGGGCAGCAACGTACTTACAAGGTCGTGTCCAGTTCCCGGTATAGTGGCCGGAAGTGCATCCAGTCGAGAGTATCGACCGGGTTTTTCCGCCGCTTTGATGCATAAGGACCTACTGTTATCGCAAGCGGCTGCTGCGTCCGTCGACCTTCGATCAACGCTTGGAGCTACGGCTATGAGGGTCTTTGATGACCTGCTGAAGTCGGAACATGGTGCCTTAGATTACGCCGCCATCATTAAAATAATTGATCAATAGGAGCACTAGCGTGAACGAAGTGGAAGCAGCAAATGTGGCGTCGTCTCGGGCATGTGTCACTCTGGGTGCCTGGGTAATAAGGGCAGCAATATCTGCGGTCAGCCTTGTGGCGCTGGATGTCCAAAGCGTGCGAGCTGCTGATAATAGCTTGCCCGTTGTCATTGGCGTCCTAAACGATCAAAGCGGGGCGTTTGCCGATCTGGGTGGAAAGGGATCGGTCATTGCAGCGCAGATGGCGGTGGATGACTTCGGCGGTATCGTGCTTGGTCGCCCGGTAAAGGTTATCAGCGCAGATCATCAAAATAAGCCGGACATCGCTAGCTCAATTGCTAGCAGATGGTTTGACGAGGAGCATGTCGGTATGATCACGGACATGACTTTCTCATCTGCTGCCATCGCGATGCAGAATGTTGCCCGGCAACGGCAAAAGATAAGTATCGACGTTGGTGCTGCCACGACGGAGCTGATTAATAAGAGCTGTTCTCCGACAAGCTTCATGTGGGGTTTCAATACATACACCGAAGCTGTGGCTGAAACGAAGGCTGTTATCAAACAAGGAGGAGATACATGGGCCCTCATCGTTGCAGATCTGGCCTTTGGTTATTCACTGTCGGCCGACATCAAAAACGTTTTGGCGGAAAACAAGGCAACGTTGTTAAGTGAGCAACGCTACCCGTTTGGGTCCAGTGACTTCTCATCTTTGTTGTTGGTGGCTCAAGCGTCGGGAGCGAAAGTATTAGGACTGGTCACCGCCGGTGCTGATATGGTGAATGCAGTTCGACAAGCAGCCGAGTTTAGCTTAGCGCAAAAATTAAAGATCGCCGTGCCGGCCGCCGAGATATTCGAAGTTGATGCAATCGGACTTGAGAGAGCTCAAGGACTCTTTACAACTGAGTCGTGGTACTGGGATTTGAACGAGGAAACACGGGATTTCTCCAACCGATATGCGGCTAAGTTCGGCCGTGTTCCTGGACAGGTGCAGGCTGGAGTATACTCGGGAGTCGCCCACTATTTAAAGTCGGTTGCGGCCGCTGGAACCGACGAAGGATTGACGGTTGCCTCCAAGATGCGTGAGCTTCCGGTGAACGACGTCTTTACCAAGAACGGCAAGCTTCGGATAGATGGTTGGTTGATGCATGATATTTATTTGGTGCAAATCAAGGCTCCCGAACAATCGAAAAGCAAGTGGGATGTTTACAACATCCTCGCAACTATTCCAGCCGAAGAAGCCGCATCACCGCTCTCGAAGAGCGAGTGTCCACTTGTGACGAGATAGAGCGCCATTGTAGCTGCTACTAACGGATTCGTTAGTTGCAGATGGCACGCGCATCTGTCCCGCGCTCATTCTTGCGTGGTCAGCTAGTGGTAAGAAGCTAACGCTTGGTTCCCGGCCAAAAACGCAGGGCGTCAATGAAATTGGATCATACTGCCCACGCACTCAGGACTCTTCTGTCAGGTTTTGACCACTAGATGACGCGCGCACCAAACCGACGCAAACAAACTCATGTGATCGACAAATTGCAACTGTTAAGCTAATACTAAATTGCGTTACAGCCGTCATCAACATTAATATTGTTTTGCCGCTATGCAGATGGACTACGAGGAGATAATATTTTGACAGTATCTGTTGCACCGAGTGATGCAGACGATCGGCAGACGCGTGGTAAGGCTATCCTGCGCGAGATTATCGGCGACGAGTATTACGCGAAACGCGAAAGCGCAATCAGTGACTTCAACGCCGAATTCCAGCAGCTTTCAGAGGAATACTGCTTCGCCGAGATCTGGGGACGACCAGGCTTACCGCGCAAGGTTCGCAGCATGCTTTGCATGGCGATGCTAGTGGCACTAAATCGTCCAGCCCAACTTCGCCTGCATGTTGCCGGCGCTTTGCGAAACGGCTGCACGCGGGAAGAAATCAAAGAATTGCTGCTGCAATCGGTTATTTATTGCGGATTGCCGGCCGCCGTTGACGGATTTCGCATCGCTGAGGAAGTTTTAAAGGAGCACGATCGGGCGTAAAATGAGCACCGGCAACTTGTTGGGATGCGGTCGCGCTGAGGCTTAATGGTTGGGGTTGCACAGGTCAGAGGGTAGGTGGACAGTGCCTCTCGCCTGCCTGTGCCCATGCAACCCGGACATGATCGGAGCGTCCACAGTAGAGCATGCTCGGGGACAGTCATAAGCACGCTGCGCGACTGTGTTGCATGTGTGGACATCGGGTAATCGCGGCTTAAGGCTTCAGACGCTCA
>JBPBQE010000401.1:0-11701 GCA_050954595.1 Janthinobacterium lividum
GGCGGCCCCGGCGCGGCCGATCTGGCCCAGGCCGTCGTCGAGCTGATCGACGCCGAGCCCAGCCATTTCCGCCCGCTATACCCGGACGACATGCCGTTGTGGGACAAGCTCCGCACGATCGCGACCGAGATCTACGACGCCGCCGACATCACCGCCGACCCGGCCATCCGCAAGCGCTTCGACTCCTTGCAGGAGGAAGGTTACGGCCACCTGCCGATCTGCGTCGCCAAGACCCAATACAGCTTCAGCACCGACGCCAAGGCCGTGGGAGCCCCAAGCGGCCACACGGTTCAGGTCCGCGATGTCCGCCTGTCGGCCGGCGCGGGCTTCGTGGTCGCCATCTGCGGCGAGATCATGACCATGCCGGGCTTGCCGCGCGTCCCGGCTGCCGAAGGGATCAGTCTGGCCCCCGACGGCGCCATCACCGGCCTGTTTTGATCACGCGCGCCGACCTCGCGGCGCTCGATCGGGCGGACAAGCTCGCATCGTTCCGCGACCGCTTCACCCTGCCGGAGGGGGTGATCTATCTCGACGGCAATTCGCTCGGCCCCCTGCCCCGCGCCACTCCCGGCCGGGTCGCGGCGGCGGTGGAGGCGGAATGGGGCCAGGGCCTGATCCGCTCCTGGAACGACGCCGGCTGGATCGATCTCGCCGGCCGCGTGGCCGACAATATCGGGTCGATCGTGGGCGCGCCCCGCGGCAGCGTGGTGGTGGCGGACTCCACTTCCATCAATCTGTTCAAGGTGCTGGGGGCGGCGCTAGCGATGCAGCCGGGTCGGCGCGTGATCCTGTCGGAGCGGAGCAACTTCCCGACCGACCTCTACGTCGCCCAGGGCCTGGCTGCGTTCCTAGCCGCCGGCCACGAGTTGCGGACCTTGCCCGCCGAGGAGATCGAGGGCGCGATCGACGACACGGTCGCCGTCGTCATGCTGACCCATGTGAACTACCGCACTGGCGCGATGCACGACATGGCGGCGCTGACCCGGGCCGCGCACGCCCACGGCGCGCTCGCACTGTGGGATCTCGCACATTCCGCCGGCGCTGTTCCCGTCGACCTCACGGGTGCCGGGGCCGACTTCGCCGTCGGCTGCGGCTACAAATTCCTCAATGGCGGGCCGGGCGCGCCCGCTTTCCTGTTCGCCGCGCCCCGCCATCATGACGCGCTGCGGTTCCCGATCTCCGGCTGGCTCGGACACGCCGCACCGTTCGCCTTCGAGCCGGATTTCCGGCCCGCCCCCGGCCTGGCCAGCGCCGTGATCGGCACGCCGCCGATCCTCAGCCTGACCGCGCTCGATGTCGGCGTCTCGCTGATGGCCGAAGTCGACGCCGCCGACATCCGCGCCAAATCGGTCCGGCAAGTAGCCGTGTTGGCCGAGTTGGTCGACGCCGCGATCCCGGCCTTCCGTCGCGAGACCCCCACCGACCCGGCGCACCACGGCAGTCAACTCTGCTTCTCGCACCCCGACGCCTACGCGATCATGCAGGCCGCCATCGCCCGTGGAGTCATCGGGGACTTCCGCGCGCCCGACATCCTGCGCTTCGGCATCACGCCGTTGACTCTGCGCTACGTCGATCTATGGGATGCCGCCGCCATCCTCGGCACGATCATGACCCAGGACCTCTGGCGCGACCCGGCCTACGCCGTCCGCCGTTCGGTGACCTGACCACCGCGACTGCCGCAGTCACGCGACGGCTCTGCTGAACCGGTAGTGATCGGACACGGTCGCTGTGCAGTGCAGCGAACCGTGTTAGCGTCGCCTCGCTCGACCCCTCTCGAAAGAAACGCCATGCGACCGACCCGGCGCGATACCCTGCTTCTTGCCACCAGCCTGGTGCTGGTCGGCCGCGCCGGCGCGGCGCTCGCCGCCGACCCGGCCCTTACCCGCGGCGGCACGTTGACGGCGCACATGAGCGGCGAGCAACGCATCCTCAACCCGGCGCTCCGCGCCTCCACCGGCGTTTATGCCATCACCAGCAAGATGGTGGAGTCGCTCGTCGACCTCGACGCGGACGGCAAGCCGGTCGGCGTGCTCGCCACCGGCTGGGAGGCAGCACCGGACGGCAAGACCGTGACGTTCAAGCTGCGCGAAGGCGTGAAATGGCACGACGGCAAGCCGTTCACCTCCGCCGACGTGCAGTACAACGCTATGGAGTTGTGGAAGACCCAGCTCAACTACAGCACCCAGCTCCAGCAATACCTCACCGCGGTCGACACACCGGACGAGCACACCGCCATCTTCCGCTATGCGCAGCCGATGCCGTTGAACCTGTTGCTCCGCGCGCTGTGCGACCTCGGTTACGTCGTGCCCAAGCACGTCTTCGCCGGCACCAACGTGCTCGACAACCCGGCCAACACCGCCCCGGTCGGCACCGGCCCGTTCAAGTTCGTTAAATACGAGCGCGGCCAGTATGTGATGGCCGAGCGCAATCCGGATTACTGGCGCGAGGGCTTCCCGTATCTCGACAAGATGGCCTGGCGCTTCATCGCCGACCGGTCCGCCGCCGCCGCCGCGGTGGAATCCGGCCAGATCCAAGTCTCCACCTATAACGGCCTCTCACTCGCCGATCTCGATCGGCTGAAGACCGACAAGGCCTTCACCGTCACCACCAAGGGTACCGAGGCCAACGCCTTCAACAACACGCTCGAGTTCAATCATCGCCGCAAGGAGCTGTCGGACGTCCGCGTGCGCCGGGCCATTGCCCACGCAATCGATGTGCCGTTTTTCCTGGAGAACTTCCTCTACGGCCAGGGCAAGCCGGCCACCGGCCCGATCCCCTCGACCTCGCCCGCCTTCTACCCCGCCGACAGCAAGCCGCCCTACCCGTTCGACAAGAAGAAGGCCGAGGCCCTGCTGGACGAAGCCGGCTACAAGCGCGGCGCCGGCGGGATCCGCTTCAGCCTGCGTCTGGTGCCGATCCAGAATGGCGAGGACGTGCCCCTGCTCGCCACCTTTATGCAGCAATCGCTGGCCGGGGTCGGCATCCGTCTCGAGATCGTCAACCTCGACATCGCCGGTGCGCTCGCCGCCGTCTACAAGGACTGGAACTTCGACCTGGCGACCGGCTGGCACCAGTATCG
This sequence comes from Janthinobacterium lividum, assembly GCA_050954595.1. Lineage (GTDB taxonomy): Bacteria > Pseudomonadota > Alphaproteobacteria > Acetobacterales > Acetobacteraceae > JAVVHH01. Next base: position 3,080 of record JBPBQE010000401.1, read on the forward strand.
CGGCGACCCGGCCGTCTCGACCTCCGTCTGGTACCGCTCCGGCAGCCCCAAGGGCGCACCGTGGACCAACCAATGGGGCTGGACCTCGGAAGCCGTCGACCAACTCACCGACAAGGCAGCCTCCGAGCTCGATCCGGCCAGGCGCAAGGCGCTGTATGCCGAGTGGGTCAAGGTCATCAACGACGAGCTGCCGATCTGGATGATGACGGAACGCGAGTTCCAGACCGTCGCCAGCAAGCGAGTGCAGAACGGCATGAACCAGCCGCGCTGGGGCTCAAGCGACTGGCACGACACGGGCCTCGCGCCCGCCTAATCCATGCGCATTCTCCTCCTCGCCGGCCGGCGTCTGCTGGCCAGCGTGCCGACGTTGCTGATCATCCTCGTCGGCCTGTTCCTGCTGTTGCAGCTCGCCCCCGGCGACACCGTTGACGCGCTCATGGCGCAGATGGGCGGCGGCGACCCGGCGCAGATGGAGAAGCTGCGCAGCTTCTACGGCCTCGACGCACCCGTCGCGGTCCAGCTTGGCCGCTATCTGCTCCGCTTGATCCGCTTCGACCTCGGCTTCTCGGCCATCTACGGCCAACCCGTCATCACCGTCATCGCCGAGCGCCTGCCGGTGACGCTGCTGTTGATGGTATCGGCCCTGTGCCTCTCCTTTGCCGGCGGCACCGCGCTCGGCGTGCTCGCGGCGCGCCGGGTCAATCGCTGGCCGGATACGCTGATCTCGACGCTGGGGCTGATCTTCTACGCCACGCCCTCGTTCTGGCTCGGGCTGATGGGCGTCGTGGTGTTCGCGGTGAAGCTCGGCTGGCTGCCGGCCAACGGCTTCGAGCAGATCGGCGCCGGATTCACCGGGCTGCAGCGCGCCGGCGACATCGCACTACACCTGGTGCTGCCGACCGCCACGCTGACGCTCATCTTCCTGGCCATCTATCTCCGGGTCATGCGTGCGGCGATGCTGGAGGTGATGACGCTCGACTTCATCCGCACCGCCCGCGCCAAGGGCGTGAGCGAAACCGGCGTCGTGATCCGTCATGCCCTGCGCAACGCCCTGCTGCCGGCCGTTACCCTAGTCGGGCTACAGGCCGGCACGCTGCTGGGCGGCTCCGTCGTGGTCGAGAGCGTGTTCGCCCTGCCGGGTCTCGGCCGGCTCGCCTACGAGTCTGTCGTGCAGCGGGATCTCAACATGCTGCTCGGCATCGTGTTCGTGTCGGCCCTGCTGGTGATCACGGTCAATTTCTGCGTCGACGTGCTCTACGCCAAGCTCGATCCCCGCATCGCCACCGGCCGATGAGCCTACTCAAGCGCTTCGGCCGCAGTCCACCCGCGGTCATCGGCCTGATCCTCATGCTCGTGGTCCTCGCCGCCGCGCTGCTGGCATCCACACTCTACCCCGATGACCCGCTGCGCCTCGCCGGGCGGCCGCTGCAATGGCCCGGCGCCAACCCGCGCTTCCCGTTCGGCACCGACCCGAGCGGCCGCGACATCGCCGCTCAGATCCTGCACGGCGCCCGCGTCTCCCTGCTCATCGGCGGCATCGCGACGATCGTCTCCCTCGGCGTCGGCATCCTGATCGGCGCCTTTGCCGGCTATTTCGGCGGCTGGGTCGACGACGTGCTGATGCGGGTGACTGAGGCGTTCCAGACGCTTCCGGCCTTTCTGCTGCTGCTGGTCCTGGTCGCGGTGTTCGGCTCCGACATCGCCACCGTGACGCTGGCAATCGGCCTGGTCTCCTGGCCCGCCACGGCGCGGCTCACGCGGGCGGAGTTCCTCACCCTGCGGGAGCGCGAGTTCGTCCAGGCCTGCCGCACCCTGGGCATGGGGCATCTGCAGATCGTGTTCCGCGAGATCCTGCCCAACGCGCTGCCGCCGATCATCGTCTATGCCGGCGTGGTGATGGCCAGCTCCATCCTGCTGGAGAGTGCGCTCGCCTTTCTCAACCTGTCGGACCCGAACATCGCCTCCTGGGGCAACATGATCGGCGCCGGCAAGGGCGTGCTGCGGTCGCAATGGTATGTCTCCGCCATTCCCGGCGTCGCGATCCTGATCACCGTGTTGGCGGTGTCGCTGGTCGGCCAGGGCCTGAACGACGCGCTCAATCCCCGCCTGCGCGGCCGCTCGTGACCGCCATCCTGGAACTGCGCGGCCTCTCCGTCGCGCTGCCGCCCGGCGCCGACCGCCCCTTTGCGCTGCAGGACGTGTCGCTCGCGCTGCATCGTGGCCGCACCCTGTGCGTGGTCGGCGAGAGCGGTTCCGGCAAGTCGATGACCGCCGGCGCCGTGATGCGACTGCTGCCTGACGGCGTCTCGGTATCTGGCGGCCAGGTGCTGCTCGACGGAGCGGACCTGCTCGCCCTGCCGGAACCCGCCATGCGCAAGATCCGCGGTGCGCGCGTCGCGATGATCTTCCAGGAACCGATGACGGCGCTGAATCCGCTGCGCCCCATCGGCGACCAGATCGCCGAGGTGTTCCGCACCCACACCGACCTCCCCCGCCCCGAGATCGCCCGCCGCACGCTGGCGCTGCTTGAGGAAGTCCGCATCCCGGACCCGGCTGCCGCACTCACGGCCTACCCGCACGAACTCTCCGGCGGTCAGCGTCAGCGCGCCATGATCGCCATGGCCCTCGCCCTGGAACCCGAAACCCTCATTGCCGACGAGCCCACCACCGCGCTGGACGTCACCACCCAGGCGCAGATCCTGCACCTGATCCGCGACCTCCAGGCCCGCCGCGGCACCGCGGTCCTGTTCATCACCCATGATTTCGGCGTGGTAGCCGAGATCGCCCACGACATCGCCGTCATGCAGGGCGGCGTCGTGGTCGAGCAGGGCCCCGCCGACGCCATCCTCAACCATCCGCAGCACCCCTACACCAGAGCGCTAATCGCCGCCGTTCCGCCGCTATCGCACATCCCGCCAGCCCGGCCGATTTCCGCGGAAGCGGCGCTGACCATCACTGGGCTGAGCAAGGAGTTCGGCAAGCCGACGCGCTTCCGCCGCGCCAAGCGCCTCGTCCGCGCGCTGGACGATGTTGGCGTCACCCTGCCGCGCGGCGGCACGCTCGGGATCGTGGGCGAAAGCGGCTCCGGCAAATCCACCCTCGCCCGCTGCGTCGTGCGCCTGCTCGATCCCGATGGCGGCAGCATCCGGCTCGGCACCACCGACCTGGCGACGCTCACCCCCCGACAACTCCGCGGCGAACGCAGCCGCATCCAGATGGTGTTCCAGGACCCGTATGCCTCGCTCAACCCGCGCCGCCGGGTCGGCGAGTTGGTGGCGCAAGGGCCGATGGTGCAGGGCGTCGCCCGCGCCGAAGCCTTCGACCGTGCGCGCGAACTGTTCGGCTTGGTCGGCCTCGATCCCGGCGCGATGACCCGTTTTCCGCACGAATTTTCCGGCGGCCAGCGCCAACGCATCGGCCTAGCCCGCGCCCTTGCCCTACGGCCCGAGGTGCTGGTGGCCGACGAGGCCGTCTCCGCGCTCGACGTCTCCGTCCAGGCGCAGATCCTTCGCCTACTGGCCGACCTGCGCGAACGGCTCGGGCTTTCCACTTTGTTCATCACCCACGACCTTCGCGTCGCCGCCCAGATCTGCGACCGCATCGCCGTCATGCACCGTGGCCGTGTGGTCGAGGAGGGCACGGTCTCCGCCGTCTTCGGCGCTCCGCAGCACGACTATACCCGCGCCCTGCTCGCCTCCGTTCCCGGTCGCGGCTGGACGCCACCTGGCGTCTGATCAGGCGGACACAAAACCGCCGCAGATCGCTGTTGAGTTAATCCTGCATTCATTTATGCCGCTGTCACGTCCGCATATCGCCGCAGGAGGCATATCTGTCCGACTACGCAGTCGAGGGGCCGACTTGGCCGACCTCGACGATCACCTGGAGCTTCGCCCCCGCCGGCGGTGACTTCAGCGACGCCGTCACCGGCGCCTACCAAGCCACCATCCGCGCCGCCATCGCCCGCTGGGCGCTCGTGTCCAATCTCGTTTTCGTCCAGTCGGCCGATAGCCCGGCGGTCGACATCCGCATCGGCTGGGCAAAGGTCTCCGGCAGCGAGATCGGCGAGACCGTGTTTTCCTACCCCAATACGACCAACCAGGCCCTGGTCTTCCAGCCCGGCACTGTCCTGAAACTCGAAGACCCCGCGACGACACCGGTGGGCACCGCCCTGGGCGACATCTACCAGGGCACCGCTGCGACGCTGTACCAGATCACGCTGCACGAACTCGGCCACGCGCTCGGCCTCGCCCACAGCACCAATCCGGCGGATGTCATGTATCCCGCCCTCGGCCCCGCCGACACCGATCTAAGCCCGGCCGATATCGCCGGCATCCAGTTCCTTTACGGCAGCCCGGGTAGCCCCCCGAAGGTCCAGGCCGCCACCGCGCCCAGCACCGTGGCATCGACGGTCGCGACCCCCGCCCCGGCGCCGGCATTGGCGACGATCCCGGTCTACCGCTTCTTCGACACGCGCAACGGCACCCAGCTCCTCACGTCCAGCAGCGCCGAACGCGACACCATCCTCGCGACCCGGCCGGACCTCACCGACGAAGGCATCGCCATGGGAGGCACCTCGCCCGAAGACCCGAACGCCGTCCCGGTGTTCCGCTTCTTCGACACCGACACCGGCACACATTTCTTCACCGCCAGCCCGTCGGAGAAAGATGCCCTGGCCGTCACCCGGCCCGACCTCGTGCTCGAACGCACCAGCCTTTACGAACACGCCACCGCTCAGACCGGCGACGTCCCGGTCTACCGCTTCTTCGAACAAACCGACGGCACCCATTTCTACACCGACAGCGCCGTTGAACGCGCGGCGATCACGGCGAGCCGGCCCGACATGACTTTCGAAGGCGTTGCGTTCTACGCCCCAAAGACAAGCTGACTCCAAGGAAACGTGATCGGTTCTCGCGCAACTGTGGCACCGTCCATTCGTAACGATCCTTGACGCCAAAGGAGACGAAAAATGTCGCAAGCCGGCCATGACATGACCCAGACCTTCGACTGGATCTTCTTCGCCATCGTGTTGATCCCCACCGTTGCCCTGGTGTGGGACTGGCTACGGAACCGCTAACCGCCGAGCCTTCTCGCGCGAAGACGCGCTGACGGTTGGCTTGTTTGTCGTCGAGAGACGCGATAGCCAGCCGCCATGAGCGTCTTCGCCGATTTGAACGAGATCCGGCTACTCGGCGCGCCGATCGTTGGCCTGTTTCATACTGCGCTGGGGCGAGACCCCGGCCCCCTAGAAATCCAGGATCTGGCAAAGGCCATCCGCAATCGGACGCCGTTGGCGACGATCGCAGCCTCCATCATCGCCACACCTGAATATACCAGCCGCTACGCTGGTCTTGCTCCGGCGGATCGAGCCAAGCTGTTCCTTGGCAATGCGTTTGGGTCCGGTCGAGCCGGTCTCGATGATGTCCGTGGCATCGCCGACTGGGCCGGCACCGATGCCGAACTGATTGCCGTAATCACCGACATCGCCTTGACGAAAGGCGCCATTCCGCTCCTGCCCGGCTTGGTCCCAGGGGTTCCTCCCGACGACCCCGTCGCCTACCGGCTCTGGGTTTCCGAATACGGTCAGGTTCCCGCCGCGCCCCACGGAACACCCGGCGATCAACCTATCTGCTTGCTGATGAAAGCCGGCGATACCGAAGCCGAGGCCGCCGAGCGTTCCGTGGCTTCGCTAACCCGGCAAAGCTATCCTCATTGGGAACTCCGCCTCGCGGCGCGCGCCCTATCCCCCTGGTCGCAGCAAACGATCGAAGCGCTTGCCCATGACGAGCCCCGCGTCCGGCTGGTCGAAGGTCACGATCTGGCCTCGGCCCTGGCCACCACCACCGGCCCGCTCGTCGGCATCCTGGTGCCGGGCGACACCCTGGCCCTCGACGCCCTAAGCCGCATCGCCGCAGCTTTCGAGCCCTCGACCGACTTGGTCTTCACCGACGACGACGTCGAGGATGCGAGCGGCAGGCACAGCCCGCGCTTCATGCCGGGTTTCTCGCCCGACCGCCCGCTCCCCATCGGCAGCCTCGTCGTCGCGCGCCGCGAGTTGTTCGACCCGGCTACCGCCCAGATCACCGCCCAACTGGACCCGGCACGGGTCCGCCACGTCCCGATCGTCGCCTTGCACCGCCCCGCCGCCGCCAAGGCCAGCGAGCCCGACATCCTCGCCGGTGCCCCGTTCGCCGTGCCGCAGCCACCCCCGCCCGTTACGGTCGTCATCCTGACGAAGGATCATCCCGAGCTTCTCGCCGCCTGCACCGGCGGCCTGTTCGAGCGTACTGACTACTCGGCCCTTCATCTGATCCTGGTCGATAACGGCACCACCGACGACGCCGCGCTCGCGCTGCTGGCCGAGTTGGAGCGCCGCGACAACGTCAGCGTCCTGCGCCGCCCAGGACCGTTCAACTTCGCCGCCCTGAACAACGAGGCCGTCCGCACCGTCGCCGGCGGCGTGTTGCTGCTGCTCAACAACGACATCGAAATCCTCGACGCCGCCTGGCTTTCCGAGATGGTCGCCCAACTCACCCGGCCCGGCGTCGGCATCGTCGGTGCCCGTTTGCTCTACCCCGATCGCACGATCCAACACGCCGGCATCCTGCTCGGCCCCGGCGGCCGGGCCACCCATGTCGGCCGCGGTGCCGCCGAGACCAGCACGGGCTATCTCGGTCAGCTCGCCGGGGTGCGCGACTTCTCCGCCGTCACCGGCGCCTGCCTCGCCATCGAAGTGGAGACCTGGAACCGTATCGGCGGCATGGACGAGCGTTTCGCCGTGACCTGGAACGACATCGATCTCTGCCTGCGGGTCCGCCGCGCCGGGCTGCGCGTGGTTTGGACCCCGCGCGCGACGCTGATCCATAAGGAATCCACGACGCGGGGCCTGGAGGCCGAGGACACAGCCAAGCTCGCCCGCTTCCGCGAGGAGCAAGCTCTGATGCTGGCCGAGTGGGGTGAGGCCTTCGACGGTGATCCGTTTCTGAACCCCAACCTCCTCGCCCTGGACTCGGGCCAACTCGTCCTGACCCGGCCGCGGCAACTTGCCTCCCACAACCTTGCCTCCCGGGCATGATGTTGGCATTGCACTGCTTCGATTAGCCCAGGACGGGTCCCCCCACTTGCTCACCTCCCCTCTCGCCAACGCCGCCGCCCTCGCAGCGCCGGGCCTAGAACCCTTGTTCCTGGCGCCGCCCCGCCTCGGCGTGGAAAGCGCGTGGTTCGGTCATGTGCCGTTCGCGCATTGGCTGGTTGCCGCCGCACAGCCGACGCTGTTGGTCGAGTTGGGCACGCATAACGGCGCCTCGTATCTGTCCTTCTGCGAAGCGATGACGCGCTACGCCCCGCACGGCCGGGCCTACGCCGTCGACACCTGGCAGGGCGACGAGCATGCCGGCCGGTATTCGGACGACGTGTATTGGGATCTTCGGCGCTTCCACGACGGGCGCTACAACGGGTTTTCCGAGTTGCTGCGCTGCCGCTTCGACGAGGCGCTGGTCTACTTCGCCGACGGCTCCATCGATGTCCTGCACATCGACGGCCTGCATACCTACGAGGCGGTCCGGGCCGATTGGCTGTCCTGGCAACCGAAACTGTCGCGCCGCGCGGTTGTGCTGTTCCACGACACCAACGTGCGCGAGCGGGATTTCGGCGTCTGGCGGCTGTGGGACGAGCTGTCGGCGCAGTTCCCGCACTTCACGTTCTTTCACGAACACGGCCTGGGCGTGCTCGCCTGCGGGGAGGACGTGCCGGCTCCCGTGGTCGAGCTCTGCGCCCTGTCCGACGAACGAGCGAAAGGCGATGTCCGCCAGCGCTTCGCCTATCTGGGCGAACGCTGGGTGCAGGCCAACGAGGCGCTGCAAACGCTGACGCGGCTGCAGAAGAGCGAGGCCTCGCTTGCCGGCGCCACCGCCCAGGTTTCTGCCTTGCAGGCATCGGAACTGCGGCTGGAATCGCTGCTCGGCGAGCACACCGACCGCCTCGGCGAGGCCGATGCCAACGTCGCCCGGCTGGAAGAGCGGGAGACGATGCTGGAAGCCGCCGTCAAGACCGCCCACGCCGCTGCAGCTGCCGCCGATCGCAGCGCTGCCGTCGCCCGTCATGCCCTGGCGACGCGGGAGGCCGAGTTCGCGGCCGCTAGCACCGCCAGATCGGCCGAGTTCGAAGCGACCCGCGCCGCGCTGGCGGCCCTCGACCTCGAATACAAGACCGTCGTGGCCTCCCCGAGCTGGCGCGCCACCTCGCCGATCCGCAAGCTGGGCGACCGCTTCCCGGGCGTCAGCCGTCGCGTGGTCGGCGTCGCCGCCAATGCCGCCGCTGCGGCCAAAGGCGAGCTGCCCGCACGCATGCGCCTGCGCCGCCAGGTGCGCGAGGATGCCGCGCTGCTGCTCGCCTCGACGCTGTTCGACCGCGACGCCTACCTGACCAACTACCCGGACGTCGCCAAATCCGGCGTGGACCCGCTATGGCACTATATCTGGAGCGGCTGCCGCGCCGGCTACGACCCGCATCCGCTGTTCGACAGCGCCTTTTATCTCCGCCGCTATCCGGACGTCGCGGCTAGCGGCGTCAATCCGCTGGCGCATTACCTACGCGACGGCGCGGCGGCCGGTTACGATCCGCACC
>JBPBQE010000308.1:0-11669 GCA_050954595.1 Janthinobacterium lividum
AGAGGCGTGGCAGGTCGGGGGAGACGACTCGGATATAGGCGATGTAGAGGCAGGCGAGCCCGATCAGCCAGCCGGCCCGCCTCAAGCCCCGATCTTGCCCAGCGCCCTGCCCGCTTTCTCGATCAACTCATAGGTCTCCGGCCCCGCCCGTTCCCACCCGGTGTAGTTGGGTGGCAGGATCGCCTTGGCCTGTTCCGGCGTCAGCTTCAGCACAGCGTCGAGGATCGCGGTTTTGAGCGCCGGATCGAGATCCCGGCGCACGGCCAACGCATCGTTCGGCAACGGGTCGGATTTCCAGACAACCTTCACCTGGTCCGCCTTGATCCGCCCGGCGGCGATCATCGCGTCGAGGTTGCGGTTGTAATCCGTCGCCAGATTGACCTGTCCGCTCGCCACCGCGATGTCGTTGGCCGGGTGCGACGCGCCGTCGCGATAGTTGAAGTAGGTCTTCGGGTCGATACCTTGGGTCTTGAACCAGTAGGACGGGATCAGCCAGCCGCTGGTCGAACCAGTATCGGCGAAAGAGATCGACATGCCTTTGGCGTCTTGGGGGAAGTTGTCGATCTTGAGGCCGGGTTGCGCAATGATGACGGCGTAGTAGGTCGGCTTGCCCTGATAATCGACCACCGCGAGCGCCTCGGCGCCCGACCGATCCTTGGCCAGCACGTAGCCCCACGGCCCCATCCAGGCGCAATCGACCTGTCCGTTGGCCAACGCCACGGCGATCCCGGCCCAATCCGTGGTGACGGTCAGCTCGAACGGTCAGCCGAGTTGCGCGCCGAGATATTGGAAGAACGGCTCATAGGCGCGCCGCGTGTCCCCCGCTGTAGGCTGGAACGGACCGACGGCGAACCGGATTGGGGCCTCGGCAGCGCGGCCGGTGCGGATGCCGAGAGCCAGGGTGGGGGCGGCGAGGAGGATGTTTCGGCGGGACAGCATGGCAGCCTCGGGATGGGTTCACCTGAACATGGGTTGTCTCAGCCCGCGTCACTCCCCGCCGCGCCGGCCAACGCTGGCTCCGTCACTCCTGGCAGGAGCGGGCTTTCGGCGCGTGGCGTGCCGTGAAACGCCGCGATCACCAGCGGGTCCAGGCCGGCATGCGGTCCCGCCGCGATCAGTTCCTGTCGCATACGGCCGGTCCAGAACGCGACGATGTGATCATGGATGCCGGCCTTGGCTTCCTCGTCGGAATACGAGCGGAAGTAGCCGGCAATCTGATTCGCCATATGGGCGAGTTTTTCTACTTCCATGGCTCTAATCCGCCGCGTCTTGCGCAAGCTCGATGCGCGTGAGGGAGAAGTCTTCTTCGAAGTTCCGCGCCTGCCAGTCCGACGGACGGTTGGTCAGCCGCACCTGCACCGCCGTCACCTTGAACTCGGGGCAGTTGGTGGCCCAGTCCGAGTAGTCGGTGGTGATGACGTTGGCGCCGGTCTTGGCGTGGTGGAAGGTCGTGTAGACCACGCCGGGTTGCATGCGCTCGCTGATGCGGGCGCGCAGCGCGATGTCGCCGGAGCGGCTGGCCAGCGACACCAGGTCCCCCTCCACCACGCCGCGGCTTTCCGCGTCGAACGGATGGATCTCCAGCACGTCTTCCTCGTGCCAGCGGCTGTTCTGCGTCCGCCGCGTCTGCGCGCCGACGTTATATTGGCTGAGGATGCGGCCGGTGGTCAGGATCAGCGGGAAGCGCGGCCCGGTGCGCTCCTCGGTCGGCACGTATTCGGTCAGCATGAACCGGCCCTTGCCGCGCACGAAGCGGTCAACGTGCATCATCGGGGTGCCACTAGGCGCGGCGTCGTTGCACGGCCACTGGATCGACCCGAGCACGTCCAGCTTGTCGTATGAGACGCCGGCGAAGCTCGGCGTCAGCGCCGCGATCTCGTTCATGATCTCGCTCGGATGGGCGTATTTCATCGGGAAGCCCAGCGCCTCGGACAGCGCCATCGTCACCTCCCAATCCGCCATCCCGCCCATAGGTGTCATCACCTTGCGAACGCGGTTGATGCGGCGCTCGGCGTTGGTGAAGGTGCCGTCCTTCTCGAGGAACGAGGAGCCCGGCAGGAACACGTGGGCATACTTCGCCGTCTCGTTCAGAAAGATGTCCTGGATCACCACGCACTCCATCGCCCGCAGCCCGGCCGTCACGTGCTGCGTGTCCGGATCGGATTGTGCGATGTCCTCGCCCTGGATGTAGAGCGCCTTGAACGTGCCGCCGACGGCTTCGTCGAGCATGTTGGGGATGCGCAGGCCCGGGTCGGCCGAGAGCGACACGCCCCAGGTCGCCTCGAACATCTCGCGCGCCGCGTTGTCCGTCACGTGGCGGTAACCGCTGAACTCGTGCGGGAAGCTGCCCATGTCGCAGGCGCCCTGGACGTTGTTCTGACCGCGGAGCGGGTTCACGCCGGCACCAAGCTTGCCGATGTTGCCAGTGACCATGGCCAAGTTGGCCATCGCCATCACGGTGGTGCTGCCCTGGCTGTGCTCGGTGACGCCGAGCCCGTAATAGATCGCGCCGTTGCCGCCGGTGGCGAACAACCGCGCCGCCGCCCGCAATTCGGCTGCCGGCACGCCGCTCTTGGCCTCCGTTGCCTCCGGCGAGTTGTGCTCGAGCGCAATGAACCGCGCCCAGCTCTCGAACGCATCCCACTCGCAGCGCTCACGGATGTAGTCCGTATCGGCCAGCCCTTCGGTGACGATCACGTGCGACATCGCGTTCAGCACGGCGACGTTGGTGCCGGGCAGCAGCGGCAGATGGTGCTGCGCCCGGATGTGCGGCGACTTCACCAGGTCGATTGCCCGCGGGTCCGCCACGATCAGCTTGGCCCCGGCGCGCAGCCGCTTCTTCATGCGGGACGCGAACACCGGATGCCCGTCGGTCGGGTTGGCGCCGATCACCAGGATGACGTCGGAATGGTCGACGCTGGCGAAATCCTGCGTGCCGGCCGAGGTGCCGAGTGTCGCGCCCAACCCGTAGCCGGTCGGCGAGTGGCAGACACGGGCGCAGGTGTCGACGTTGTTGTTGCCGAACGCGCCGCGGATCAGCTTCTGGATGAGGAACGTCTCCTCATTGGTGCAGCGGGAGGAAGTGATGCCGCCGATCGAGTTCTGGCCGTACTTGCCCTGGATGCGCTTAAACTCGGACGCCGCATGCGTCAGCGCCTCGTGCCACGTCACCTCGCGCCAGGCATCGGTGATCTTGGCGCGGATCATCGGCTTGGTCTTGCGGTCCTTGTGCGTGGCATAGCCGAACGCGAAGCGGCCCTTGACGCAGGAATGGCCCTCGTTGGCGCCACCGTCCTTGTAGGGAACCATGCGGACGATCTCCTCGCCCTTCATCTCCGCCTTGAACGAGCAGCCAACGCCGCAATAGGCGCAGGTGGTCACGACCGAGTGCTCCGGCTTGCCCATGGCGATGACGGATTTCTCGTTCAGCGTCGCCGTCGGGCAGGCCTGGACGCAGGCGCCGCAGGAGACGCATTCCGAGTTCATGAAATCGGTGCCGCCGGCCGAGATCTTGGACGCGAAACCGCGCCCCTCCATCGTCAGCGCGAACGTGCCCTGGGTTTCCTCGCAAGCGCGGATGCAGCGCGAGCAGGCGATGCACTTGCTGGCCTCGAAGGTGAAATACGGGTTGCTGGTGTCGGTCGGCGCGTCGAGGTGGTTGGCGCCGTCATAGCCGTAGCGGACGTCGCGCAGCCCGACCTCGCCCGCCGTGTCTTGCAACTCACAATCGCCGTTGGCCGAGCAGGTCAGGCAGTTGAGCGGGTGATCGGAGATATACAGCTCCATCACATTGCGCCGGCGCTTGGCGATGGCCGAATTCTGCGTGTGCACGACCATCGCCTCTTCGGCGGGCGTCGTGCAGGAGGCGGGGTAGCCGCGGCGTCCCTCGATCTGCACCAGGCAGACGCGGCAGGAGCCGAACGGCTCGAGGCTGTCGGTGGCGCACAGCTTGGGGATCTTGGTGCCCATCGACATCGCCGCCGCCATCACGGAGGTGCCCTTCGGCACGCTGACGGACTGGCCGTCGATGGTAAGCGTCACGGTGGTGTCGGCGACGCGGATGGGGGTGCCGAGGTCGAGTTCGCGGATCAGGGCCATGGGTCGCTCCTATTCCGCCGCTGCCGGAAAGGCGGCAGCGCGGTCGAAATCTTCGGGGAAATGCTTCAGCGCGCTGCCGACCGGGATCGGCGTCAGCCCGCCCATCGCGCAGAGCGAGGCGTCCGTCATGGTTTCCATCAGGTCGTCGAGCAGCTCGAAATTCTTGCTCCGGTCAGTCCCAGCTAGAATACGGTCCACGACCTCGATCCCACGCACCGCGCCGATGCGGCACGGCGTGCACTTGCCGCAGCTCTCGATGGCGCAGAACTCGAAGGCGAACCGGGCCTGCGCGGCCAGGTCTACACTGTCGTCGAACACCACGATCCCGCCATGGCCGACCAAGCCGCCCGCCGCGGTGAACGCCTCGTAATCCAGCGGCGTGTCCAGCAGCGCTTCCGGGAAGTAGGCGCCCAACGGCCCGCCCACCTGCACGGCGCGGAACGGGCGGCCACTCGCCGTGCCGTGGCCCCACTCCTCGATCAGGGTGCGCAGCGTCGGCCCGAACGGCAGCTCGATCAACCCGCCGCGCTCCACGTTGCCGGCCAACTGGATCGCCAGCGTGCCCAGGGAGCGACCCATGCCGAAAGCCGCGTACGCCTCGGCCCCATGCGCCATGATCCACGGCACGGAGGCCAGCGACATCACGTTGTTGACGGCGGTCGGCTTGCCGAACAGCCCTTCGATCGCCGGCAGCGGCGGCTTGGCGCGCACGATGCCGCGCTTGCCCTCGAGGCTGTTCAGCAGCGAGGTTTCTTCGCCGCAGATGTAAGCACCGGCCCCAACCCGGACCTCGAGATCGAATGCGATCCCGCTGCCCATCACGTTCGGGCCGAGCAGCCCGGCCCGCTCGGCCGCCTCGATCGCGCGCGCCATCGTCCGGATCGCGTGCGGATATTCCGAGCGCGTGTAGATGTAGCCCTTGGTCGCACCAACGGCGACGCCGGCGATCGTCATGCCCTCGATGAGGCAGAACGGGTCGCCTTCCATCAGCATCCGGTCGGCAAACGTGCCGCTATCGCCTTCGTCGGCGTTGCAGACCACGTATTTCTGATCCGCCGGCGCCAGCATGACGGTGTTCCACTTGATCCCGGTCGGGAACCCGGCACCACCGCGCCCACGCAACCCCGACACCTTGATCGCATCAACCGTCGCCTGCGGGCCGATCTCCAGCACCTTGGCCAGACCGACATAGCCGCCGTGGGCTTGGTAATCCTCGGCCGACACCGGGTCCACGATGCCGCAGCGCTCGAACGTCAACCGCGTCTGCCCCGCGAACCACGGGTGTTCCTCCGGCCGACCGATCCGCAGCGCGTGCTCGTCCCCCGTCAGCAACCCGGCGTCCAGTAGCCCGGCCACATCCTGCGGCTTGACGTTGCCATAGCCGATGCGCCCGTCCGGCGTCTCGACCTCGAGCAGCGGCTCCAGCCAGACGGCGCCCCGCGTCCCGGTGCGGATGATCTCGATCGGCAGGCCGCGGCGACCGGCCTCGTCCACCAGCATGCGCGCCACACGGTCGGCACCCAGCGCGATGGCCGCGACGTCGGCGGGAAGATACAGCTTGGTCATGCGGCGCGAGCCTCGCGAACAGTGTCGGCTAATGCGGCGGCATCGAGCATGGCGAGCGGCTCGCCATCCAAAAGAGCGTTGGGTCCACAGGCGCACAGGCCCAGGCAATAGGCCGGCTCGATCGTCAGCGCGCCATCGGCGGTGGTCTCGCCCCAGCCGATGCCGAGGTCGGCCAGCAACTGCTCGGATTGCGCGGTGGCCCCGCGCGACTGACACGCCTCCGCGCGACACAGCTTCAGCACGTGGCGGCCCGGCGGCGAACGACGGAAATCATGATAAAACGAGATCAACCCATGCACTTCGGCCCGCGACAGGTTCAACTCGTCCGCGATTATGGCGTCGCACGCCTTGGGCACATATCCGAACGCCTCCTGCAGCGCGTGCAGGATTGGCAAAGCCGCGCCTTCGAGGCGGGCATGGGTGGCGATGATATCCCGGGCGCGCGCCAGATCCGGCGGCGGTGCAGCTACGGCGAACAGTGCGGTGTTGGTTGACGCCAAAGCGCGTATTCCCCCCTGGGACCTGGTTATGAGATTTATGATGGGTGGCAATAGTTAAAGAGACGACAACGTGAGTTGCAATCAAGCGCAGACTTCGGTGCTGCGATAGCGAAGTCCTATCGACCTCGGGTCAGCAACCGGGCTTCCGTCATCAACGCCGCCGACAGCGTCGACATCGGTTCGCGATCGGGGAAGACGAGGCCGATCTGATACGTGGCCGCCGGGTCGACCAGCGGAATGCGGCGCAGCCCGGGCGCCACCGCCAGCGCGTGCGCCAGGCTTTCCGGCAGCACCGTCGCCCACTGCCCGGTCAATACGTGGGCCAGCAGCGTGATCTGCGAGTCCGATTCCATCACCGCCTGCGGCTCGACCCCAGCGCCGCGCATGAGCTGATCCATGATGCGGCGGTTCTGCATGTCCGGCGTCAGCAGGCACAGCCGCAGCGTGTCGAGTTCTGCCCAGCGCACCTGCTCGCGGGCGCCGAACGCGCCGCCCACATGCGTCACCAGCAGATAGCGTTCGGTGTAGAGCGGCACCGTGCGTACCCGGCCCAACCCTTCGTTGTTGAGGTAGGTGACCCCGGCATCGACCTCCAAATTGTCGAGCAGTTCCAGCACCCGGTCCGACCCGCAGGACAGGATGGTGAATTGCAGCCCCGGATGCCGCGCCAGGCACGGCCCGGTCAG
The DNA here is from genome assembly GCA_050954595.1 of Janthinobacterium lividum. Taxonomy (GTDB): domain Bacteria; phylum Pseudomonadota; class Alphaproteobacteria; order Acetobacterales; family Acetobacteraceae; genus JAVVHH01. The sequence continues at coordinate 6,851 of JBPBQE010000308.1, forward strand.
CATCGGCATCATCGCCAGCGCGGTCGGGATCACGGCCAGGCGCAAATGGCCGGAGAGCCCCGTTCGCATGTCCTGCAGCTCCTGCCGCATCGCCCGCGCATCGGCCACCAAGCGGCGCGCCCAGATCAACACCCGCTCGCCTTCCGGCGTCAGCCCCAGCATCCGCGAGCGGCGGAGCACCAGCAACACGCCGAGATCGTCCTCGAGTTGCTTGATGCCGGCCGAGAGCGTCGGCTGCGCCACGCCACACAGCTCGGCGGCCCGGCGGAAGCTCTGCTCGCGGGCGAGGGTGACGAAATAGGTGAGCTTGTCGATCACGGTCCTGGGTAACGCCGCCGGATGGACGCTGGCAAACCAATAGCGCGAATGCTCAAAGCGGCGCGTGAAGATCGTCGAAGTCACCAACGTGGATTTCTCGCTGCGGCACTTCCTGCTGCCGCTGATGCGCGGCGCGCAGGCGCGGGGGCACGACGTGCTGGGCGTCTCGGCCGACGGCGCATTGCTCGACGAGGTTCGGGCGGAGGGGCTACGGGTCGAGGCGCTGCCGCTGGCCCGCTCGCTGTCGCCGCGAGCGCAATGGGTGGCGCTTTGGGCCACCGTCCGGCTGCTGCGGCGCGAGAAGCCGGATTTGGTGCACGCCCACATGCCGATCAGCGGCGTCATCGCGCGTCTGGCCGCCCGCATCGCCGGGGTGCCGCACGTGGCGTACACGTGCCACGGCTTTCTGTTCAACCAACCGGGCCCCTGGCCCCGGCGCTTGCTCGGCCTGGCCATGGAATGGTTTGGCGGCCGCCTGACGGACGTCACCCTCACCGTCTCGACCGAGGAAGCCGCCGACGCGCGACGCCTCTGGATCGCGCGAGACGCCATCCCGGTCGGCAACGGTCGCGACCCCGCCCGCTTCCATCCAGACCCAGTCGCCCGCGCCCGGGTCAGGGCCGAACTCGACGTGCCGGACGACGTGCCGGTGGTGGTGATCGTATCGCGGTTGGTGCGCCACAAGGGCTATCCGGAGCTACTGGCCGCCATGGCCGAGGTTCCCGGCGCCGAGTTGTGGGTGGTCGGCGAGCGGCTGGCGTCCGATCATGGGGCGGACATGGAGACGGTATTCGCCATGGCGGGGCTGGGCTTGCGGGTGCGCCGGCTCGGCTATCGCCGCGACGTGCCGGCGATTTTGGCAGCGGCGGACGTCTTCACCCTGCCGAGCCATTTCGAGGGCCTGCCGATGTCGGTGATCGAGGCCATGCTGACCGGGCTGCCGGTGGTGGCGACCGACATTCGCGGCCCGCGCGAGCAGGTCGTCGACGGCGTCACCGGCCTGCTCGTCCCGCCCGGCACCGTCGCCCCCTTGGCCGATGCGCTCACCCGGCTTGCCGCCGACTCTGGCCTGCGGGCGCGGATGGGCGAAGCCGGTCGATTGCGCGCGCTCGACTTATATACTGAGCGCGCCGTGGTGGAACGAACCCTGGACCTGCTGGGCCTCTAGGGCTATGGCGCGCGCATGAGCCCCATCCCCGTCCGCCGCGCCCTGATCTCCGTTTCCGACAAGAGCGGCCTGCTCGACCTCGGGCGTGCCCTGATCGCCCATGGCGCCGAGATCCTGTCCACCGGCGGCTCGGCCAAGGCGCTGCGCGACGCGGGAATCACCGTCACCGAGGTGTCGGCCCATACCGGCTTCCCGGAAATTCTGGACGGCCGGGTCAAGACGCTGGTGCCGCAAATCCATGGCGGCATCCTCGGTCGTCGCGACCTGCCGGAGCACGTGCGGCAGATGGAGGAGCACGGCATCGCACCGATCGACCTCGTGTGCGTCAACCTCTACCCGTTCGAAGCCACCGTAGCCTCGGGTGCCGCGCCCGACGATTGCATTGAGAATATCGACATTGGCGGCCCCGCTTTGATCCGTGCCGCCGCCAAGAACGCGCCCCACGTCGTCGTGCTCACCGACCCGGCGCAGTACACCGACATCATCACCGCGCTCGCATCGGGCGGCACCACCGCCGAGCAGCGAACGAGCCTGGCCGGCGCCGCCTATGCCCGCACCGCCGCCTACGATGCCGCCATCGCCGCCTGGTTCGCCCGTGACGCCGGCCTGCCCGAGCGCATGACGCTCTCCGGCAGCAAGCGGCAGGATCTGCGCTACGGCGAGAACCCGCACCAGAAGGCAGCCTTCTACGTCAACGGCTCCCGCTTCGGCGTCGCCACCGCCCGCCAGGTGCAGGGCAAGGAGCTGAGCTACAACAACCTCAACGACACCGACGCCGCCTTCGAGTGCGTCGCCGAGTTCGACGGCCCGACCGTTGCCATCATCAAGCATGCCAACCCGTGCGGCGTGGCGTCCGCCGGGTCGCTGGCCGAGGCATGGGAGCTGGCGCTGCGCTGCGACCCCACCAGCGCGTTCGGCGGCATCGTCGCCGTCAACCGGGTGCTCGACGCCGCGGCGGCCGAGCGGATCGCCGCCATCTTCACCGAAGTCATCATCGCGCCCGATGCCGACGAGGCGGCGCAGGCGATCCTGTCGCGCAAGAAGAATCTTCGCCTGCTGCTCACCGGTGGCGTGCCGAATCCGGCCGATGCCGGCATGACGATCCGCACCGTCGCCGGCGGCTTCCTTGCCCAATCCCGCGACGCCGGCCGCATCGAGGCCGACGCCCTGCGCGTGGTGACGCAACGCGCCCCCAACCGGTCGGAGATGCGCGACCTGCTGTTTGCATTCCGCGTCTGCAAGCACGTCAAGTCCAACGCCATCATCTACGCCCGTGACGGCGCCACCACCGGCATCGGCGCCGGCCAGATGAGCCGCGTCGACAGCGCCCGCATCGCCGGCTGGAAAGGCGCCGAGGCCGCCAAGGCCGCCGGGCTGGAGCGCCCGCTCACTGAAGGCAGCGTCGTTGCCTCCGACGCGTTCTTCCCGTTCGCCGATGGGCTCGAGGCCGCCATCGCTGCTGGCGCCACCGCCGTCATCCAGCCCGGCGGCTCCATGCGCGACCAGGAAGTCATCGACGCCGCCGACAAGGCCGGGGTGGCGATGGTGATGACGGGGATGCGCCACTTCCGGCACTGAGCTAGCCTCCATTCAACGACGAACGGGAGGGCGATATGGGCGAGCTTCGAGCAGCGGGCGATCACGCATTGGCGCAGGCCGTCGAGGGCCGCCCCGGCATACACGGCGTCGTTGCCGTCGCGACCGATCGCTACGGCAACATCTACGAAGGCGCCGCCGGCCAGCGCGCGCAAGGCGTCGATGCGCCCATGACGCTCGACACGGTGTTCGCGATCTACTCCGCGACCAAGCCGATCACCGCCACCGCCGTGCTGCAGTTGGTCGAAGCCGGGCGCCTCGATCTCGAAGCGCCGGCCGCCGACTACATCCCCGCGCTGGGAACGGTGCAGGTCCTCGACGGATACGACGCGGCCGGCACCCCGATCCTGCGCGCGCCCAAGCGCGCCATCACGCTGCGCATGCTGCTCACCCACACCGCCGGGTTCGGCTACGATTTCTGCAACCCGCATTATCGCAAGCTGGCCGAGATCTCCGGCCGCCCGCGCCTGACGGACGGGCCGGAGACGTTGCTGACGCCGCTGCTGTTCGACCCCGGCGAGCGCTGGGAATACGGCGCCAACATCGAATGGGCCGGCCTGATCCTCGAGGCCGTCACCGGCCAACGCCTCGGCACCTACCTGCGCGAACACGTGCTGGACCCGCTGGGGATGAACGACACGGGCTTCTCGCTGACCGGCTCGATGGGCGAGCGCTTGGCGACGGTGCACCAGCGCGGGGCCGATGACGGGTTGATCCCCATGCACCGCACGGAGTTGCCACCGCCGCCGACATGGGATCGCGGCGGCGGCGGCATGTATTCGACCGCGCTCGACTACGCCCGCTTCATGCGGATGTGGCTGGGCGACGGGGGCGGCGTGCTGCGGCCGGAGACGGTGCGGATGGCGTCGCAGAATGCCATGGGCGCACTGAAGGTGACAATGCTGCCGGGTGTCATGACCCATCTGTCAAACGATGCCGAGTTCTTCCCCGGCATGCCGAAATCATGGGGACTCAGCTTCATGATCAACGATCATGATGCGCCTACTGGTCGCCCGGCCGGCTCATTGGCATGGGCCGGACTGGCCAACGTTTATTTCTGGATCGATCGTACGACTGGTGTAGCAGGCTTCTGGGCCACTCAGATCCTGCCGTTCGTCGACCCCGCTGCCATTAACGGTTTCCACGGGTTCGAGACCGCCATCTACCGCGATAGGGCGCGGCAGAGTGCGGCCTGAACGGTCGCTCAGCTATGCGTGTTGGCGTTCGGCTTCGCGATTGGCGCAGCGAGTTGCTGCTTCTCCGGCGCGGTCATCTGAACGGAACTGCCCGTCATGCCCTCGCCGCCATAGCCATAGCTCATCTGCGGCTTTCCACCGCTGTTGACTGGAACGTCGGCGCCAGCGCCATAGTTGAATGAATACTTAGGTGGCGGTCCCTGATACTGCACCCCGTCGCCATTTCCGGCACCGTAACTCCAACTCACGATCGGTGGAACGTTCGCCGTGCTAGGGCCTGTTAGCACTTGATCCAGTCGCACGCGGCGGCGAGGCAGAGGATGCCCATAAAAGAGCGTGCGGTCTTCTCGTAGCGCGTGGCGATTGCGCGCCATTCTTTTAATCTGGCCCACAAGCGCTCGACCTGGTTTCGATTGTTATAGATCCACAACGGACAGGACAGCGTCTCCTCGTTCCTGCGCGTCGGGATCACCGGACGCGCGCCCAGGCTCCAGATGTGCTCGCGAAAGGCGTGGCTGCTGTAGCCCCGGTCGGCGACCAC
>JBPBQE010000414.1:0-11644 GCA_050954595.1 Janthinobacterium lividum
CGCATCATCATGCGCGAGCTGCATCGCGGCGGCTGGCGTTCGCGCCCCTACCAGCTCAGCGTCGACGGTGGCAGCACCGTGAGCGCGCTCATGCGCGAGGTGCAGCTGCACCCCGTCACGGACAAGCCGATCCATGTCGACTTCCAGCGGCTCGCCGCCGGCGAGAAGATCCGCATCGCCGTGAGCCTACATTTCGAGGGCGAGGCAACCTCCCCCGGGATCAAGCGCGGTGGCTTGTTGAACGTCGTCCGCGCTGCGGTCGAGGTGTTGGCAGACCCGGAGACGGTGCCGGAATACTTCACGGTCGACATCAGCCAGCTCGACATCAACACGTCGATCCACTGGTCCGACCTCAAGGGCACCGATGGCGTGCAGCCGGTCAGCATCAGCGAAGAGACGACGCTGGCCACCATCACGCCGCCGGTGAAGGCCGCTGAAGTCGCAGCCGATGCGACCGCCGCAGCCGCGCCGGCCAAGGGTGGCACCAAGGCGCCGGCCAAGCCCAAGAAGTAAGTAGTCGATAGGCTGCGCCGATGTTGCTCTGGGTTGGGCTCGGTAATCCCGAGCCCGGCATGCTGCGCCAGCGTCACAACATCGGCTTCATGGCCGTCGACCGGATCGCGCAGCGCCACGGGTTCAGCCCGTGGCGCCAGCGATTCAAGGGGCTGATCGCCGAAGGTACTATCGGCGGGGTCAAGATCCTCGCCCTCAAGCCGCTGACCTACATGAACGCGTCGGGCGAAAGCGTGCAGGCGGCGACGTCGTTCTTCAAGATTGCGCCGGCTGAGATCACCGCGTTCCATGACGAGTTGGACCTGATCCCCGGCAAGGTCCGGGTCAAATTCGGCGGCGGCGCAGCGGGACATAACGGTCTTCGCAGCATGGATCGCTGCCTCAACACGCCGGATTATTGGCGCATCCGCCTCGGCATCGGGCACCCCGGGCACAAGGACCGCGTGACCGGTCATGTGCTGGGTGACTTCGCCAAGGTCGATCAGGGTTGGCTTGCCGAGCTGCTCGACGCGGTGGCCGACGAAGCGCCGTTGCTGGTTGGCGGAAAGCCGGAAGAATTCATGAGCCGGATCGCATTGGCGACTTCGGTCTGACGAGCATCGCGAACATGCTTCTGAGAAAACGAGCATCCTAAGGATGCTCTTGGGAACCAAATAGATGGGCTTCAATTGCGGCATCGTCGGTCTGCCGAACGTCGGCAAGTCGACACTCTTCAATGCGCTGACGGCGACCGTCGCCGCACAGGCGGCAAATTATCCATTCTGCACGATCGAGCCGAATGTCGGCCGGGTCGCGGTGCCGGACCCCCGGCTCGACACGCTGGCGAGCATCGGCAAGTCCAAGCAGATCGTGCCGACGAGCCTTGAGTTCGTCGATATCGCCGGGCTGGTCCGAGGCGCCTCCAAGGGTGAAGGCCTGGGCAACCAGTTCCTCGCCAACATCCGCGAGGTCGACGCGATCATCCACGTACTGCGCTGCTTCGAGGACCCGGACGTCACCCATGTCGAGGGCAGCATCGATCCGTTGCGGGATGCCGAGACGGTGGAGACCGAGCTGATGCTGGCCGATCTGGACAGCCTCGAGCGGCGTCTGCCGGCGTTGCAGAAAAAGGCGCGCGGCAACGACCGTGAAGCGCAGGCGATGGTGGCGCTGATGGAGCCGATCGTGGTCGCGTTGCAGGCCGGGTTGCCGGCGCGCACGGCAATCCCGGCCGATCAGGTCGAAGCGGCCAAGCAGTTGCAGCTGATGACCAGCAAGCCGGTGCTCTACGTCTGCAACGTCGAGGAGAGCGCGGCGGCGACGGGCAATGCGCAATCGGAGCGCGTGGCCGAGCGGGCGAAGGCCGAGGGAGCCGGGACCGTGATTGTCTCGGCCGCGATCGAAGCCGAAGTGGCGCAGCTGGTCGAAGACGAGCGGGCCGAGTTCCTCGATGGGCTCGGGCTGCACGATAGCGGGCTCGACCGGGTCATCCGCGCCGGTTACGCGCTGCTGGGCCTGGCGACTTACTTCACCGTCGGCCCGAAGGAGACCCGGGCCTGGACCATCACCGCCGGAACCAAGGCGCCCCAGGCTGCAGCCGTTATCCACAACGATTTCGAGCGCGGCTTCATCGCTTGCGAGACGATCGGCTATGCCGATTACGTCGCTGGGGGTGGCGAGACTGGCGCCAAGGAAGCGGGAAAGATGCGTGTTGAAGGCCGCGACTACGTCGTCAAAGACGGCGACGTGTTGCTATTCCGGTTCAATGTCTGAACACCACGGAACCTAGTCAGCAGGCTGCGGTTAACGTTCTCGTGTTAGGGTAAATGGAGAGCGTTATGGAAATGGGCATTATCGCCTGGGTAATCCTGGGTGTCGTCGCCGGCTTCATCGCCAGCAAGATCGTCAACAAGGCCGGCGAAGGCTTCATCGTCGATCTTATTCTCGGCATCATCGGCTCGGTCGTCGGCGGTTTCCTGTTCAACACCTTCGGCTTTGCTGGCACGACCGGGTTTAATTTCTACAGCCTCTTCGTGGCTGTGGTTGGCGCCGTTGTCGTATTGTGGATCTACCACGCCATCGTGGGCCGTCGTTCGACCCTCTAGTCAGCGATAATAGGAGAGTTCAATGGGTCTGCTCGATACGATTATCGGGAGCGTTCTCGGTGGGAACAATCCTAACCAGGGCGCTCTAGGGTCCATTCTCGGATCGGTGCTGCAGAGCCAGGGGGGCGTGGGCGGTCTGGTGCAGAAGATGAACCAGGCTGGCCTGGGCAATGTCGTGAGTTCCTGGGTTGGCAACGGCAGCAACCAGACCGTCGAACCTGGCCAACTCGGGCAGGTTCTCGGTCATGATCAGGTTGATCAATGGGCGCAGCAGACCGGGATGTCGCACGACACTATCCTGTCCGAACTGTCCAAGATCCTTCCCCACGCCGTTGATCAGATGACCCCGGCCGGTCAGGTTCCGCCGGACGGGCAATCGTCGTCCCCGTTCGACGCGCCGGGTATCGAACTGAAGTCCTAGCTTTCCAACTCGACGCTGAGGCGCCGGAGTTCGGCCGTGTGCGCGTTTTGCACCCGGCCGGCCCGGAGGTCCTCGGCATCGACGGTTTCGACGATACAGCCCGCCTGCATGACGGCGATGGTTGGGCACAGATGGGCGGTGACGGCCAGGTTATGGCTCACCAGGATGAACGTCAGCCGTCTTTGCTGCTGTAGATCCTTCAACAAATTCAAGATTTCAGCCTGAACCGAAACGTCCAACGCGCTCGTTGGCTCGTCGAGCAGGAGCACGTCCGGCTCTGACATGAGGGCGCGGGCGATGGCCACGCGTTGACGCTGGCCGCCCGAAAGCTGGTGTGGGAACCGAAACCGCGTACTGGCCGGAAGGGCGACGTCGGATAAAGCGCGGGCGATGCGGGCGTCGCGATCACCTAGGCCATGCACGATCAAGGGCTCGCTGAGGGCCCGGTCGACCGTTTGACGCGGGTGAAGCGATCCGTAGGGATCTTGGAACACCATCTGGACCCGGCGGAAGAAGTCGCGGCCACGCCGCTTGGTCAAGGCTGTGCCGCCGATCGCCATGTGGCCGGACCAATCCGGATTCAGGCCCGACACCGCGCGCAGGATGGTGCTCTTACCCGAGCCGCTCTCACCGACGAGGCCCAGGCTGCCGCCATCCGGTACGGTGAACGACACACCGCGAACGACTTCGTTGGCGCCGAACCGGATACGGAGATCATCGACATCGATCATGGGCGTAACCAAGCGGGATCACGGTTGAGCACCGGCAGTCGGTCAGTCGGATGGGTCAGCGACGGCATGCAGGAAAGCAGGCCGCGCGTGTAGGGGTGCTGCGCCCGTTGCAGCTCGCCGGCCTGCAATTCCTCGACGATGCGACCGGCATACATCACGGCGACGCGGTCGCAGAAATGCCCGACCAGCGGCAGATCGTGGCTGATCAGCATCAAGCCCATGCCGCGGCGGCTGACGAGGTCCTCGATCAGCCGCAGGATCTCGGCTTGCACGGTGGCGTCGAGCGCGCTGGTGGGTTCGTCGGCGATGAGCAGCTCGGGGTCGGGCGCCAGCATGGTGGCGATCATCACGCGTTGGCCCATGCCGCCGGAAAGCTCATGCGGGTAGCTGGCGGCGACGCGGGCGGGATCGCGGATCCGAACCTGGTCGAGCAAGTCGGTCGCCGCCTGCAGCGCGATCCGGCGACTGCCGCCCTTGTGGGCGCGCCAGGCTTCGGCGATCTGGTCGCCAGCGGTCATGACCGGATTGAGCGAGTATTTCGGGTCCTGCAGGATCAAGCCGGCGCGACGACCGCGGATCTTGCGCATCTGCCGTTCCGACGCGGCACGGACGTCGATGCCGTCGAAGGAAAGGCGGTCGGCTTCGATGATCGCGTGCCCCGGGAGCAGCTTGAGCAGCGAGCGTGCGGTGAGCGATTTGCCCGAACCGCTTTCGCCGACGATGCCGAGCTTCTCGCGGCCGAGTGTCATCGAAACGCCGCAGATGGCCTGAACCGGGCCGGACGGGGTCGGGAACGCGATGCGCAGGTTTTTGATGTCGACGAGGGTGGACGGCATGGGCATCAGCCGCCCTGCTTCGGGTCGAGCACGTCGCGCAAGCCGTCGCCGAGAAGATTGAAGGCCAGGCTGGCGAGGAAGATGGCGATGCCGGGAATCGTTGGAACCCACCATTGCTCGAGGATGAAGCGCCGCGCGGTGGCGATCATGGTGCCCCATTCCGGCGCGGGCGGTTGCGCGCCCATGCCGAGGAAGCCAAGGCCGGCGACGGTGAGGATGATGCTGCTCATGTCGAGCGTCACGCGGACGATGAGGCTCGGCAGGCAGAGCGGGGCGATGTGCCGCAGGATGATGCGCCCGCCGGATGCGCCGGTGATGCGGACGGCAGCCACGAAGTCGGTGCCGCGGAGGCCCAAGGTCTCGGCACGCGCGAGCCGGGCATAGGGCGGCCAGGCGGTGAGCGCGATGGCGGCGACGGCGCTGGTCACGCCGGGTCGGAGCGCGGCAACAAAGGCGAGCGCCAGGACGAGGCGGGGAAAGGCGAGAAAGACGTCGGTGATCCGCATCAGCAGGCGGTCCCAGATGCCGCCGGCGTAACCGGCGATACAGCCGATCGCCAGGCCGAACGGCGCGACGAGGATGACGATGGCCACCACCATGCCCAGCGTGACCCGGCCGCCGAACAGCACGCGGCTATAGATGTCCCGGCCGAGTTCGTCGGTGCCAAGCCAGTGCTGCGCCGAGGGCCTGGCGAGGCGGTGCGCGAGATCCTGCGCGCCGGGGTCCTGGTTGGTCAGCAGCGGGGCGGCGAGAGAGACGACGATCAGGAACAGGGCGACGATCAGCCCGGCCATCGCCAGCGGGTTCGAGCGGAACTGCAGCCAAAGGCGGTAGCGCCGGCCCCAGGCTGCTTGACTGCGTGAGGCCGGGGTTTCGGTCAGCAGCCAGTCGCGGGAGGAAGCACTCATCCCGGATTCCGCAGGGTCGGCAACAGAGGGCTCTCGAGCAGAAGCATCAACGGACCCTCGGGTCGAGCACGCGGTACATCAGGTCGGCGAACAGGTTCAGGATCACGTAGCTGAGCCCCACGACCAGCGTTGCCCCGAGCACGGCGTTCATGTCGGCGTTCAGCAGGCTGCCGGTCAGGTATTGGCCGAGACCGGGCCAGCTGAAGATCGTCTCCGTCAGCACGGCGCCTTCCAGCAGCCCGGCATAGGTGAGCGCCAGCACGGTCACGAGGCGGACCAGGATGTTGCCGAAGCCATGCCGCCAGATGATCGTCGTTGCCGATAGACCCTTGGCGCGCGCGGTCACGATGTATTCGCCGCGCAGGCTGTCGAGCATGAAGGCGCGGGTCATGCGGGCGATGTAGGCCATGTTGAACGCCGCCAGCACCAGGGCCGGCAGCGCGAGATGGGCGACGGCGTCGCGCAGTGCATCCCAATCCATCGCCAAAGCCGCGTCGATCAGCAGCACGCCGGTCACCTGCGGCACCATGTCCTGATACAGCACATCCTGCCGCCCCGGCCCGGGGGCCCAGCCGAGCGTGGCGTAGAAGATCAGCAGCGCGAGCAGGGCCAGGACGAAGACCGGGATGGAATGGCCCGAAAGGCAGACGACGCGGATGATCTGATCGACCCAACTCCCCTGCCGCACCGCCGCGTAGACTCCCAGCGGCACGCCCACGAGCGTGGCGATGATCAACGCGACGCTGGAGAGTTCGAGCGTGGCGGGGAAGAAGCGCGCGATGTCCGTGGTGACCGAGTTGCTGGTCATCACGGAGCGGCCGAGATTGCCGTGCGCTAGTTCGACGACGTAGTGCACGAATTGCTGCGGCAACGGCTGGTCAAGCCCCATCTCGTGCCGAGTGCGTTCGACCACATCCTGCGGCGCGCGGTCGCCGACGACGGCGAGCACCGGGTCGATCGGGACGACGCGGCCGATCAGGAAGGTGATCAGCACGAGGCCGAACAGCGTGATGGGGATGCTCGCCACCGCAGCGGCGAGCGATCGGAAGCGCTTCAAGCCTTGGAGATGTCCACGTAGCGGGTGCTATCGGATAGCGGCCCGATCTCCAGCCCGGTCACACCCTTGCGTAGTGCGGCGATCTCGACCTGCTGCAGCAGGACCGCAAACGGACCGACCTCCTGCAGGTCGCCTTGCAGGCGCTCGTAGGCGCGGACGCGCTTGTCGGCATCCTGTTCGCGGACGGCGGCAATGGCGCGGTCCGTCAGTTCCTTGTTCTGCCACGACGAGCGCCAGGCGAGGGTACGATCCTTGGCGTCCTCACCGTTGTCGACGTTCTCGCAGAAGGTCTGGGCGTTGCTGTTGGGGTCCATGTAGTCCGAGCCCCAGCGGAGCAGTGCCAGCTCGTGCTTGCGGGCGCGGGTCTTGGTGATGACCTGGCGGAACTCGGCCGGTAGGATGTTTACCTTGATACCGATGGCGGCCAGATCGGCCTGCAACGCCTGCGCGATGTCGGCATACGGCGACACGTTCTGGGTATCGAGCGTAATCTCGAAGCCGTTCTCCAGCCCGGCTTCCTTCATCAGCGCCTTGGCCTTGTCGACGTTTTTGGAGAACGGCCGGTCGGTTAACGAACCCGGTAGCCCCTTGGGCAGGAAAGCCTGCTGCTCGACAAAGATGTTTGGGGTGATGTTGGTGGCGATCGACTTGTAATCGAGCGCCCACTTGATCGCCTGGCGCACCTGCGGCTTGGACAGGTTCGGGTGGTTCTGGTTCATCGCCAGATACAGCACGGACGCCTTGGTGCCCTTGGCCAGGCTGTAGTCCCCGTTGGTCTCGATCGTCTTGATCTGCTCGGGGCTGAGGTTACGCGCGATGTCGACGTCGCCCTTTTGCAGCGCCAGCAGCTGGGCGCTCGAGTCCGGGCGGTGCAGGATCAGCATGCGCTTCACCTTGGGCGGCGGCATTGCATTCGGGTTGGCGTCCAACGAGACGGACTCGCTCGCCTTCCACGCCCGCAGCGCGAACGGGCCCGACCCGGCGCTGTTGGTCTTGAGCCAGGCATTGCCCATGTCGCCGGCCGTCTCGTGCGACATGACCGTCTTCTTGTCGACGATGCCGCCGACGTTGGCGGACAGGCAGTAGAACAGGAAGGTCGGCGCGAACTGCTCGGTGAGCTTGATCACCACGGTCTGTGGGTCCGGTGCGGTGATGCGCTCGGCGACGTTTTCCTTGGTGATGCCGAGCTGGGTGATGATGAATGCCGGCGCCTTGTTCAGCGCGACGGCGCGCGTGTAGGTGAACACGACGTCTTCGGCGGTGACCGGGTTGCCGGAGGCGAACTTGCGGCCGGCGACCAGATGGAAGGTGGTGGTCAGCCCGTCGGGCGTCGTCTCCCACTTCTCGGCCAGCTTCGGCAGGATCTTGGTCGGATCCTTCAAATCCGGGTGGATCAGCTTTTCGTAGATGTTGCCGGTGACCTCGTTGCCGCTGAACTCGAAGCTCTCCTGCGGGTCCAGGCTGATGATGTCGTCGATCTGATACGCCATGACGATCACGTCCTTGGGCGTTTCGGCAACGGCCGGACTGAAGACGGCGGTGCCGAGCAACGGGCCCATGGCAGCGGCGCCGAGGAGAGTGCGGCGGTTCAGCATCGATAATTCCTTGACGGCTATACTACCTACGATACCTGCGCGGACGCAGGGGTCAAAGCACGGACTACCCAGGGTCCAGAAATTTCGCCAGTGTCCGAATATGTCGAATTCCACTGCGGGGTCACTCGCGCACATTCGGGTCCTCGACCTGTCCCGCGTTCTTGCCGGGCCCTGGGCCGGTCAGTTGCTCGGCGATTACGGCGCCGACGTCATCAAGGTCGAACGACCCGGCACCGGCGACGATACGCGCGGCTGGGGCCCTCCCTATGTCAAGAACGCCGATGGCAGCGACGGGCCGGACGCGGCCTATTACCTGTGCGCCAACCGCAACAAGCGCTCGGTCACCATCGATTTCACCCAACCCGAGGGCCAGCGCCTAGTGCGTGAGTTGGCGGCCGGGTGCGACGTGGTGATCGAGAACTTCAAGCTCGGCGGGCTCGCAGCCTACGGGCTCGATTACGCCGGGCTGAGCGCGGTGCATCCCGGGCTGATCTATTGCTCCATCACCGGCTTCGGCCAGACCGGCCCCTACGCGCCGCGCGCCGGCTACGACTTCCTGATCCAGGGTATGGGCGGGCTGATGAGCATCACCGGGCGGCGCGACGGGGAGCCCGGCGCCGGGCCGCAGAAAGCCGGCGTGGCGCTAACGGACGTGCTGACCGGGCTATACGCCACCACCGCGATCCTGGCCGCACTGGCGCATCGCGACCGCACCGGGGTCGGTCAGTACATCGACCTGGCGCTGCTCGACGTCGGCATCGCGAGCCTGGCGAACCAGCCGATGAACTATCTTGCCTCCGGCGTCGCGCCGCAGCGGATGGGCAACGCACACCCGAACGTGGTGCCGTATCAGGATTTCCCGACCGCGGATGGCGACGTCATCATCGCGGTCGGCAATGACGGGCAGTTCGGCCGGCTCTGCGCCGCACTCGGCGCCCCGGAACTGGCGACGGACCCGCGCTACGTCAGCAACGCCGCCCGCATCGTCAACCGCGATTCGCTGATCCCCCAACTGAGCGCCGCCACCCGCACCAAGACGACGGCGGAATGGGTCAGCCTGTTCGAGACCAAGGGTGTCCCGTGCGGCCCAATTAACTCGCTCGACCAAGTGTTCGCGGACCCGCAGGTGCAGGCGCGCGGGATGCAGCAGGCGATGGACCGCGACGGCGCGACCGTTCAGCTGGTCGCCAACCCGGTGCGCCTGTCGGCGACTCCGGTGTCCTACCGCCGCGCACCGCCAGCGCTCGGCCGCGATACGCGGGACGTGCTCGGCGACCGGCTTGGCTTGTCGCCGGATGAGATCGACGACTTGGCGACGCGTGGTGTGATCTAGGGTTTCGGCAGCGGCGGCGCTGTGATCGGGCAGGTCATCCAGGTCACGCCGCGCGCGCACAGGAATACCGACACGTTGTTCAAGCCGGTGAAGACGGTCGCGATCGATGCCAGGGCAGCGAGAACGGCAAGGGCCACCTGCGGCGTCGTTAAGATGAAGGGAGTGCGGACGAGCTTGCCGTCCCAATAGAGGCGATTGTTCTTGTCGGTGCCGAGCCGCTTGAGGTCCTGCAGGACCATTGGCTTGACGTCGGCGGGCCAACCGGGTGGCACGTCAGCCATGGGCGGAACTCTTGCTCTCCAATGCTTCGACGCGTTTGCCGAGTAAGGTGATGGTGATCAACAAATCCGATATCTGATCCTGAAGTTTCTTTACCGCTTCGACCGCATCGGCAATGTCGTCGAAGGAAATCTCGCTGGATGGCAACCGACCCTCAGCGCATGCGAACAAGAAGCTCTTTGATCTCGGCGCTCAACTGATCGCCCCGCACTTTGATCTGGTCAAGCAACTCTCGTGTTTCCTGTCGCCGGTCGGTCTGCTTGGCGACGCTGGCCTTGGCTTTGCGAACGGGTGGCATCTTTTCGACCACGATTGCCGATTGTTTGCTCTTCACCTGCAAGCACTCCCTCTGCGTCGGCAACTTAACACGAACTCGGCCACCACTTCGATATGGATATGGCCGACGGTCTGATCCATAGAGATGCGCCATGGATCTGATCACCATCATCGCCGGCCCGTTCACTTTCCGCGCCCACCTCGAGGACGAGTTGGCGCCGAAGACGTGCGCACGGTTTCGCGCGCTACTGCCTTATGACGAGCGGATCATCCATGTGCGCTGGAGCGGCGAAGGCTGCTGGATCCCCCTTGGCGACCTGGATCTCGGTCTAGGCTACGAGAACAACACCAGTTTTCCGGCACCGGGCCAAGTCATCCTGTATCCGGGCAGCGTGAGCGAAACCGAGATTCTGCTCGCCTACGGCCCGGTCTGTTTCGCGAGCAAGGCCGGCCAACTCTCGGGCAACCACTTCCTGACCATCGTCGAGGGGCTGGAGAACCTGCAGCCGCTGGGCAAGATGACGCTCTGGCAGGGTGCGCAGCCGATCCGGTTCATGGGTCAGCCGGCAGCGTAACGCCCCACGAGCGTCAGGAGGGAACTCCTGATCCTCGTGGGCTTGGTTTTGCTTAAACGATGGTGCCCGCCGCCGGACTCGAACCGGCAAGCCCTGTCACGGACGTCGGATTTTAAGTCCGCTGCGTCTACCAATTCCGCCAGGCGGGCACGCGCCGACCTTGTATCAACTCGGCGAGGCGGCGGAAACCTGGCAGGCGATGTCCATCGCCAGACGGATTAGATTTTCACTCGCCTCGGCCGTTCGGAACGCGCTGTGCGCCGACAGCGTCACGTTCTCCAAGCCCGATAGAGCATGACCCGGCGGCAATGGCTCGACGTCGAACACGTCCAACGCGGCATGCCCGAGTCGGCCCGTGCGCAACGCGTCAATCATGGCGGCTTCATCGACCACCGCGCCGCGTGCCGTGTTGATCAGGATCGCGCCGGGTCGCATCTGCGCCAGTTGAGCAGCGCCGATAAAGCCGCGGGTCTCGTCCGTCAGCAACAGGTGCAGCGACACGACATGGCTCTCGGCCAGCAGGCGATCGAGCGAAACGAACTCGACGCCCGGGGCCTGGCGCGGTGTGCGGTTCCAGGCGAGGACGCGCATGCCGCTGCCGGACGCGATGCGCGCCACCTCGGCTCCGATACCGCCGAACCCAATCAGGCCGAGCGTCTTGCCGGTGAGTTGCAGCCCCTCCGTCCGGAGCCACTGGCCGGCGCGCATGCCGCGATCCATCGCGGCAAGCCCGCGCGCGGCGGCCCACATCAGCGCGATCGCATGCTCGGCGACCGCGGTATCACCATAGTTCTTGACCGTGTGGACGGTGATGCCGAGTTCGGCCAGCGCCTCGGGGTCCATGTAGCTGCGCGCACCGGTGCCGAGAAAGATGACGTGCTTGAGGCCGGTGCAGCCGCGCATGGCCTCGACCGGCATCGCGCTGTGATCGTCCAGCACGAAGTCGTAGCCGGCCAGCAGGCGCGGCAGATCGGCCGGGTCGATCTGCTCCTGCTTGTTGACCGTGACCTCGGGGTCACCGGGGCGGGAGACCGCG
>JBPBQE010000040.1:0-11539 GCA_050954595.1 Janthinobacterium lividum
CTTTGTTTTGCAACGCGGCAGCCTCCTAGTGTTGCTGCCGAAAGCTTGGCTGCAGTTAACTGCAAAGCATGACTGGTAATTCGTGCAAGCGATCTGATGCGGTCAGGAACTTAATCGAATCGCCAAAGTCGTGCAACATCGAGCGCCGCCAGTTGGCTCGATCGCTTCAGCTTATGTCCCGAAGTTGTCAAAAATTAGAGAAGGAATCTCAGACCCCATCTTTAAAGATTCCTAAGATTTTCGCTTCATAGTGCCCGGCATGTTGCACGACAGGGTGTCATCAGGTTGGCTGCGTTTCGAAGTTGCGCTTTCGGCGCCGACGAACTCGCACGGCATCGGCACCATGTCTGGCCGTATCATCGGACGATGGTGCGACGACGGTCCGTCCGAAGTCGCGCCACTCCTCCGGCCCGAGCGCATCGATGCCATCGATACAAGCAAAATCCTGCTCGCTCGATCGGAGATAAAGGGATCGCGGCAATGGCTGGATCTGGAACAACGGCATGTTCGTGTCGAAGCGAACTGGCACGTCGGTTTTGGTCAGCCTTACATTGGTGAACAGCGGCCCGAACCAGCGGTCGGTCTCGACAATGCCTTCGAACAGATCGTAGTGCCCTTGCTTCGGAATGTTTGCTGGTGCCCTAAGCAAAAGGCTCCACTCCGGGAGCGTGCGGGCCAGCAACCCGGACCACACCTGAACAACACCTGGCTCCGGAAGCGCGCCCAAGAACGGCGGAGGAAAGCCGCGCGCCTCTTCCGGGGCGAGTGCGTCGAAACGAGCAGCGAAATCCGGAAACTGTGCACGCTTCAGCAACAGCCACGTCTGTTCGCCGTCGCAAGACCAGTGCACGCAAGTGCCGTCCCACAACAGGGAGAATGCGATCGGCGGGAACACATACCAGCCGAAGGCCGAAGCGGTTGTAACTGCCTCACAATAACGGAACGCACGGGTCGGCAGCAGACCTCCGGCCGAACGGTCGGCCGCCTGGGGCGCAAGGCCGGTATCGATCATGCGGTAGAATGTCACGAGCGGTTTGCCGACGACCTCTGCGGGAAGATCACGACTGCTGGCATTGTCGGGCATTTGCGGAACCAAAAATCGGGACAAAAGGATAGTCGACGCACAGTCGGCGCGGCGTCCAGGAGCGCAGAGGGCGGCGTCTCGAGCCGCCACCCTCCTATCGGGAAGTGCTGTTACCGGAACAGCGGACCCATACCGCCGAGGCGGACCTTGCCGGCATCAGCTGGGCGGAAGACTGGACCCATGCCGCCAAGACGGACCTTGCTGACGTCGGTGGTCGGGCGGAATACAGGCCCCATGCCGCCGAGGCGCACTTTGCTGACTTCTGCGGTCGGGCGGAAAACCGGACCCATGCCGCCGAGACGGACCTTGCTGACGTCGGTGGTCGGGCGGAATACAGGCCCCATGCCGCCGAGACGGACCTTACCGGCGTCAGACACGTTTTGATCAATGCTCATGTGGTCTCCTTTTTGGTTCAATACGACGGGAGCATCCCGGCTCCGCCGTTTCGCACAACCGTGCGTTAAACGGAGCTAGCAATCCTGGCATGTACGGTTGCATACTGTCTATCGGCATTCAACCGAAGCGCGAGAGTTTCCATGACACTGGTAAATGTACAGCGGCCAGTGACTGGAATTGCCACCCTGGCGCTCGTTCTGATGATGACCACGGCAACGGTGTCCACCATTTACTGGCCACAGGCTCTACTAATGCAGATCCGCACCGAGCTAGGCGATCCCACGCTCGTTGCCCTGTTACCCGGCGCAAGCCTGCTCGGCTACGCCGCCGGCGTTACAGGCCTCGCGATTGCCTCACAGAACCTCGCAAACCGCAGCGGTCTGGTCTGGCATGGTGTTGTTCTCGTGGCTGGAATAACTGCCCTTGCCGCCGCACCGACTGCAATGGCCGCGGTTCTGGCCTGTTTGCTCGTCGGCGCCGGCTGCGCATTAACTCAGCGCCTTCTTATAATCGCGACGACCACGTGGCGGCCCGAACGACGCGCAGAGATCATCGGGCTACTGATTGCGTGCGGCCTCGGCGGCATCGTCGTCGCCAGGGCCTGGATCGGCGACATTGCACAGCGCATCGGCTGGCGTCACGCCCTTGTCTTGGACGCGGTGTTGATCGTCATCCTCCTTGCGCTCTTATTCACCACCAAATGGCCGGAGCCGACTGAGCCTGTACTACGCCCGATCTCGATACCGGGGCTCTGGTGCCGCTACCCAACGTTACGCCACGCTGCCTTGCACCAGGCTGTAATCTTTGCGGCGTTCAACGCTGGTTGGGCGGTCTTGCCGATGCTCACCACGACCACCCCCACGACCCGCGCCGTTGTCGCTGGCGTTGGCGCGCTGACAGCGGTGGTCGCAGGCCAGACTGCGCGCAGGTTTCGCTCGGCAAGTTTAGCCGCGATCGCGCCGCTCTTTATCGCCGTCGCCGTGGCCCTGTCGGCATTTATCGGGACACGTCTGGCCTACATCGGAGCCATGGTCCTCATCGAGATCGGCACCCAGCTGGCACTCGTCGCAAATCAGACCCGCGCCCAGGCTGTTGCACCCGATGTGGGTAGCCGCGGCCGCATGGCCTCCCTCGTGACAGCGGTGGGCTTCGTAGGCGGCGCGCTCGGTGCAGCGGCCGCAAACATTTTGGCGCGCTGACGACATGACCAGCAATTTTTCAATTTGGGGATGCAGGGTGGCATTTGAGATCACTGCTCAGCATAACCGCTCTCAGGGGCATGGCACTTGAGCAATCTCCTCAAGACCACCAACGCAATGTCCGAGCCACATCTGCCGAACGAAGAATGCCAAACCGACTCATGCGTCATGCCGAAAATCCCGAGCGCCGCGCCTGTGGAGGTTATCGACTGGACGGCTTCTCGCGCTGAGCGCCGTGTAGGAGCACCTGAACGCCGGAAACTCGCTCAGCCTGGAAGCCTCGCAAGCCACGAAGCGACAAGTCAACCGTTCAGCAACGCTATCGCGGCCGCATTCGAAGATCGCGATATTTTCCCCCATGGTGACACCATCACGCCTCCGGCGGAACGGTCCGAACTCGAGATGGTCATGCTGGCGTTGAACAACGTCGGCCGTGGCGTACAGTTAATAGACCACACTGGCCGGATACTTGTTTGCAACGACCAGGCCGCAGAGATGCTCGGTGTATCGCGGGAATTCCTTGCCGGAAAACCTCTGTTTGTAGAGGTTGTCGAAGAGCAATACCGGCGTCGAGAATTTTCCGCTTGCCCGCCTGAGATCAAGGCCGAATTGATCCGGCAGTTTCTTTTGCGACAACCCGAACTGTATCATCGCTACCGACCTGACGGGACAGTTTTGGAAGTTTGCAGCGTCCCGCTGGCCGAAGGAGGTGTCGTCCGCACTCACACCGACATCACCGAGCGTTGGCAGGCAGAGCAGCGGGTAAATTACCTGGCTCACCACGACTTTCTTACTGGTTTGGTTAGCCGTGCAAGGTTTCAGGAAGAAGTTACAGCCTCCATCGAAGGCGAGTCCGGATTCACGATCCTATTCATCGATATCGACGATTTTAAGCGGGTAAATGATGCACACGGTCACGAGTTTGGCGACGCCCTGCTTAAGGAAGTCGCCAACCGGATCCGGGCCATTGTCCGAGCTAGTGATTTGGCTGCTCGTTTAGGGGGTGACGAACTCGCGTTACTCGTCCGCGACGTTCCCAACTCCTTGATCGGCGAGCGCGCCGCCGCTGCAATTGTTGCCGGCATGAAGCTATCCTTCGAACACTCGGGCAAGACGTTGATCCCGTCTGTCAGCGTCGGCCTAGTCACTGTTCCACCCGAGATGACCGACCCGGCCGAGCGCTCGCAGGTCATTTGGCGCGCCGATATGGCGCTATATAGCGCTAAAGCGGCCGGGCGTGGCTGCTGGCGTACCTTCGTGCCGGAAATGGCTCAGCGGGAGCTGCGCGAGAAAGCGTTATTGACCGAGCTCCGCACTGCCATTGCGAACGAACAATTCGACGTCTTTTACCAGCCGATCGTAAACGTTGCGTCGAGCGGGATCAGCGGTTTTGAGGCGCTCATCCGCTGGCACCACCCGACACGAGGATTGCTTGCGGCCGGTGAATTTGTCCCCGTCCTCGAGACTACTGGATTGATCACACAAGTTGGTCAGTGGGTTCTCGAACGAGCGTGTCGGGACGCCATGCAGTGGCCGGAGCACATCAGAATCTTCGTTAACTTGTCACCGCGGCAGCTTGCCAGTTCGGGTCTCCTCCCTGCCATCACTGAGACTTTGCACCAATCCGGCTTGCCACCCGAGCGCCTCGAGCTTGAGATTACTGAAACGTCGATGATGCAGACGTCGGGCTATGCCGAAAACACCATCAGTGCCCTGCGCACGATGGGCATACGTATCGCTTTGGATGATTTCGGAACCGGCTACTCCTCATTGTCGCACATTAGCACGCTTCATTTCGACACGATCAAGATAGACCGCTCGTTTGTCACCGACGCTGCCGAACGCGTCGCCTCCGCAGCAATCGTTCGAGCCGTCACTTTCATCGCCCAGGAGCTTTCTATCGGCACGGTCGCCGAAGGGGTCGAGACAGTTGATCAGCTTGACTGGATCCGCAGCGTAGGTTGTCGGGAGGCGCAAGGCTATTTGTTCAGCAAACCGTTGCCGCTAGCCGAAGCGACGGCGCTGATAGCGCAGTTCCTCACGAATACCTTCTTAGCCAATCACGATGCTGCGCGTGACAAGCACCGGCTCGACGTCACGTAGGCTCAAGCTGAAACAGTTATAAAAACCCTATTGCGTGCTCAACCACCGCAGCCAGGAAGCAGAAGCCGCAATATGGAATGGACGCCTTCGTCATGCTGAGCACGCTACCATGGACTGGTCAGTCACACCAAGCTGACAACACCTTTCATAAAGGTACTGATTAACTGAATCTTCATTCTAATCGACGATATTAGGTAATTGAAACTAACTGTAACAATCCTTTCTCGTAAGGAGCCTAATTTGCTCAGCAGGGACTCTCGCGTAGTGGGCGACAGAAGCGCGTTGATGTAGTTTGATGAGGAGCAGCAGCAGGAACTACTGGCAGCAGACTTTTCATATTGTGGTCGCACTAATCTTCGTGGCCTTGACCGCGCACAGCGCTCGGGCAGCGGCCGTAATCGGCGAACCGTATCAGCTTCAGGTATCGAGCACGCCAGTAAACGATGTTAAGCAGGCGTTCCGGCAACCCGATACGATCCCTTTTCCACCAGATAATCTATACACACCCGAGAAGTTTCGTCTCGGCCGCGCCCTGTTCTTCGATCCCCGGCTGTCGCGCTCGGGCGCACTCTCCTGTTCTTCGTGCCACAGCCCGGCCTTGGCCTTTGGTGACGCGGCGTCCAGGAGCATCGGAGCCAACCACACGGTTTCCGCACACCGCTCGCCATCCATCATCAACGTGGCCTGGAACGACACGACGATGTGGGACGGCCGCTTCGAGTCGCTTGAGACGCAGGCGCTCGCGGTGCTTGCAGCACCAGGCGTGCTTGACACATCGGTTGCGCAGGCGATTGAACAGCTGAATGCCATCAGCGGCTACCGTCAGATGTTCGAGGTGGCCTTTCCCGGACGACCGATTGACGGCACCACCATCGGCCAGGCGATCGCCACATACGAACGCACCGTCGTCTCCAAACCGGCTTCTTTCGATGCTTGGATCGCCGGCGACGAGACGGCCATTTCCGGCGCGGCCAAGAATGGGTTTGCCGTCTTCACCGGCAAGGCCCACTGCGCGGTCTGCCATAGCGGCCCCAACCTGACCGATAGTGGCTTCCACGATATTGGCCTAACCGGGTCCGACATCGGCCGCGGCCGTCTGTTTCCAACGGTACCGACCATGCAGTTCGCCTATAAGACTCCAGGGCTGCGTGAAATCGACCGCCGTGCGCCCTACATGCACGACGGTTCGTTGCCCACGCTGTCCACTGTCGTGGAGTATTACGACGCTGGCGGGCTCGCGCGCACCAGCGGGGTCTCGGCGATCCAGCCACTCGGCCTTACCGGTGCGGAGAAGGCCGATCTGGTGGCGTTCCTACAAACGCTGTCCAGCCCATCGCGTTCAGCATCGCCGTCTGGCCTTCCGCGCTGAACGGACCCGCTCATGACGTATAGGCTCCTGATCACAACCTTGCTCCTGACGGCACTGGCCGCTGGCGCCTCGGCAGCACTCTTTGACGGCCAGACGATCGGACAAAAGGGGCGCAACTTTTCTACCCTCCTGGTCCACGTCCGGCGCGGCGAGAGGTTGATCTTTATCAACGACGACACTGTACCTCACAACGTTATGTCGCTTACCCGCAACAACAGCTTTGACCTGGGTTCTCAGATGCCGGGCACCGCCGTGCCGGTAACGTTTGACGAGGCCGGCCTGGTCGACGTGATCTGCGCAATCCATCCCCGGATGCGCATGTCCGTCGAGGTGTCAGACTGATGTTCGTTTCGCTGCGCTGGAAGCTCCTGCTCTGTTGCATCTTCCTGGTAACCCTGACCGGAGGGTTGGCCGGCTATGGCCTGTATGCGGTGCACGACGCATCGAATTCGTTGTCCCAGGTCTACGACCAGGCCTTGATCGGTATCAGCAGCGGACGCGCGGCCGCTGCGAAGCTCGTCGAGGCGCGCGCGCTGATGGAACGCGCGCTCGCAGCAGCCGACGGCGCCACACCGGAGCAGATCGCCGCCCTTCGGCGGTTGAACGCCGATGTCGCCGAGGATCTTACTGTGGTTCGTAACCGCGTGCAGCATGCAGAGGTGAGCCGAACGCTGGATGCGGCTGAGGCTGCACGGGCGGAGTGGATGCAGGACGGCCTCACGGTGATCGCCCCGCCTAAGGGTGGCAGCGCTGTCCTGCCGCGGCCCGAAAGCTTACAGCGCAAGGCGGCGGAAGCGTCTGCAACGCTGGATGACGCAATCGACCAAGTGGCCGCGATTGGTTTCCAGATGCGCAGCGCAGCGGCCGCTACCCTGCAGGCGCGCCGTGTAACTATGGTGTTTGCCACTAGCGGCATCGCCACGATCGGCATCGCGTTTGCTCTCGGCTTCGCTCAGGTGCTGACGCGTTCGATTCGTGCTGCCACGCGAGTGGCAGAACGCATCGCTGGCGGCAACTACACCGACATGATCGTCAGCCACGGTCGTGACGAGCTCGGTCGGCTGCTGAATAGCCTATCACTGATGCAGGCGAACCTGCTCGGACGCGTCGAGCATGACCGCGCCTTACTGCGCCGCCTCCGGGAGTTGTCCGACAGCACCTTTGAGGGACTGCTTATCCATCGCGATGGAGTGGTATTGGACGCCAACGCTGCGTTCTGCGCACTGGTCGATCTTCCGCTCGAGCAGGTCCGCGGCATGGCGGTCGGCTACTTTACCTCTTGTTGGGAGGACGCCTTGACCCCGCTCTTGGCGCAGGTTGGCGAAGCGACCCAGGACGGCAGCATGCGCGAGATCGTCATCAGGACGGGGCAAGGCGAGTCTATGCCGGTCGAGATACAGTCCAGGGAGATATCCTATGCCGATGGTCCCGCCTGGGTCACGGCCCTTCGCGACATTCGCGATCGTCGCGCGACGGAGGACCGTGCCCGCTTCCTCGCCTACCACGACACCCTGACCGGATTGCCGAACAGGAGACAGCTCAAGGAGCGGCTGGCCGAAGCCGGCCGCACGCGTGGGAGCAACACGGCCCTGATGTTCCTGGACCTCGACCGGTTCAAGGCAGTCAACGACACCAAGGGGCACGCCGCAGGCGATGCATTGCTGGTCGAGGTCGGCCTTCGTCTGCTCAAGGTCGTCGGGCCGCGGAACATGGTCGCTCGGATAGGGGGCGACGAGTTCGTCGTGCTATGCGATGGCCTGAGCGTAAGGGAGGTTGCGAACCTCGGCGAGGAGATCCGCAAATCGATTGAAGCGCCATTCGTGCTCTCTGGCCGACCCTTCCACATTTCTGTCAGCATCGGCACCGCACTGGGCGATCAGTCAGGCAATATTGACCTGATCCAGGCGGCGGACATGGCGATGTATGCCGCCAAGCAGGGTGGCGGCAATCGCGGTATCACCTTCGACAAGTCGCTATTCGACCATGCCGCCGAGCAGCTCGAATTGGAGCAGGAACTGCGGCGAGCGCTATCCACCGAGGGTGAATTAACCTTGCTGTATCAGCCGGTTCTAAGGATGACCTCCGCGCACAAGAGCCGGCTGATTGGGTTTGAGGCACTGGTGCGCTGGCGGCACCCCACGGTAGGCTGGATGGCGCCGGGCCGCTTTATCCCGATGGCTGAAAAGTCAGGCCTGATTCTGCCGTTGGGCGACTGGGTAATGACGACCGCGCTTCGCCAAGGGCGCGACTTGCAACGAATCTGTCAGAATGAGGTGCTGACGATCAACGTCAACGTCTCGGTGCTGCAACTCAAGCAGGCGGGCTTCTGCTCAGGGCTGGCGGAAATGCTGCTGGCAGAGGACTTCCCGCCATCGTCGCTTTGCCTGGAAGTCGTCGAGAGCATGTTGTCCGACACTACCGCGTCGTCGGTACTCGGCGAGGTCCGCCGGCTCGGAGTCAAAGTGGCGATCGACGATTTCGGCGTTGGCTACTCGTCGCTGTCCTATCTGCGCCGTCTACCAGTGGACGTGGTCAAGCTCGACCGCAGCTTCCTGGAGGATGCAGACTGCGGCAATGTCGGCGGAGACCGATTCATCAGCGCAGTAGTAGCGCTAGCCCATGCGGTCGGTAAGCTGGTGGTGCTTGAGGGAATTGAAACGCACGGCCAATCTGCCATTGGTTATGCGGCCGGCGCCGACATGGTCCAGGGCTACCTGTTCGCGCCGCCGCTGTCGGAACACGCGGCGCGCGAGTTTGTGGTCCAGCATCAGCATTTTGCCAGTCTCTGATATCTGCCGATCCGGGCCGGCACCATACTGCCGGTTCGCACACACGCCGGACCAGCTTGATGGCGGCAGACTCACTCACGGCAATACGCCGCGCCGCCTCTCGGGCTGAACTGCCATTCCACCCCTCGCTGCTCAATCCGCAGCGTCAAAACCGAAAAGTGGTAAACCCAGCGCAGTTGCCCAGTTCAGTGGCGCCGAGTGTCGAAAGTCGCCTTCGGTTCAGAAGCGCTTCGCGATGCCGGTGTAAAGTTGAAGGTTGGGCGCGTTCCGGTTCAGGCCAATACTAGTACCGAGGTCTAACTGAAGCGTGTCCGTGAGCATCCAGGAGATGGCGGTGTCGATCGTGTACAGCAACGCCGCCAGTCGTCGCTCACGTCGTCTCGCTTGCAATTTTCGTGCGGTCGAAGGTATGTTCTTAGTATTCTCACAGTGCGTATCATAACTGCTGCCGACAACTATCCTTATCGGGAATAAATGCGGCTAACCTTGGCAGAATATTTGTTACCATGCGTTAGACTGACTGCCCCAATTGAGGTTGAGATTGGGTGCGATCAGATCGCAAGCGTCAGTTGCTGGTTCGCCGCATTAAGGCAACGTCAACTTGGTCCTGGTTAGATTGAGAGTTGTGGCGACACCGGAGCAGGCGGACATGATGACGACAACTGCCTGCCCGTATTACGCGGGATGTTGCTTCCCGCCACCGTGTTGCATAAATCCGAGAGCCGGACGGACGTCGCCTTTCCCGGGCCCGATCTCATGCGGTGCGGACATACTCCGGGCGTCCCAGGTCCAACATGCGGTTCAGCACACGGACAGCGATCGCTACCTCCGTGGCGCGACGGCGGTCCGTGCGCGAGCGCAACCCGTCCCCGATCACCCGCTTGAAACGACTGACGTCGGCCTCGACCAGCGCGCGCCAGTTGTATCCCGAGGCAGCTTGCCAGCCCATGCGGCCCTGTTCTGCCAGGATACGAATGTGCCGGTCGCGCTGCGTGGGTTCGGTGTCGGCGCTGCTGCTCGGCACGGCATCGGACCGCGGCGGCACGACCACGGTAGCGTCAGGGTGGCGCGCCGCCATCTCGTCGTGGACGCTCTGCCAATCGTAAGCACCGTCGGCCGTGAAGGACGCGACTGGGCCTGACACTTGGTTGAGCAACGGGCCGACCTGGGATGCATCGCAGGCGCTGCTGCCGGTCAGCGTGGCTGCCACAATCTCTCCGCTGTCGGCGTCCGTGCCGATGTGCAGCGTGCGCCAGTCCCGGCGTGTCTTGGTGCCGTGCTTCTCCTGCAGCCACTCACCCGCGCCGCACAGCTTCAGCCCCGTGCTGTCCACCAGCAGGTGCAGGGGCTCGCCATTGTGCCGGCGACCTAGTCGGGGCACCTGCAGCGTCTCGGCCCTGCGGCTCAGGGTGGTGTGGTCCGGCACGGCGAGATCCAAGCCGAGCAGGGCCATGATGGACCCAATCAGGCCTTCGGTCTGGCGCAGCGCCAGGCGGAACACTGCCCGCAGCGTCAGCGCCGTCGCGATGGCCAGCTCCGAGTAGCGCGCGGGCCTGCCTCTCGTGAGGCGTGGCTTGGCCGCCCATGCCGCGATTGCCTCTTCGGTGAACCACACGGTCAGGCTGCCGCGCTGACGCAAAGCGGCATCGTAAGCGGCCGAGTTCATTGCCCGATATCTCTGCTTGGGAATGTGGCGACGACGATCAGCATTAGCTTTGAACGGCAAAGAGGCAGCCTTGAGCAGCGGTGGAGAGGGACTGCTCTATCCCACCTGGACCAGCACGCCCGGGATTTGTGCACCAGAGTGCTCCGCCGCCGCGATCTGTCTGGTGTCAGCGTCGACCGCGATGTGCAGCTTGCGCAACGAGCGCCGGATCTTTGTGTCATGCTTCTCGAGCAGCTACTCGCCCGAGCCGCAGAGCTTCAGCCCCGTGCTGTCTACCACCAGGTGCACGGGATCGGATTTCGACCAAAGGCGACCCAGGTCCAGGTTCTCGGCCCGGCGGCTCAAAGGTGTACGATCCGGTACGGCAAGGTCGAGACCGAGCAGAGCAATGATGGAGCCGATCAGCCCTTCGGTCTGGCGCAGGGCCAGGCGGAATACTTCTCGCAGCGTCAGCGCCCTCGTGATCGCCAGGGCCGAATAGCGCGCCTGACCGCCTCTGGTTGTTCGCGGTTCAGCCTTCCAGGCAGCAATCGCTGCGTCGGTGAACCAAACCGTCATGCTGCCATGTTGCCGCAGGGCAGCATCATAGGCTGCAGAGTTCGTGGTGCGGTGCCGCTGCTTGGGGTTGTGCTGACGGCGTTCCGCATTGGCTTTGAGCGGTATGAAAACAACCCCGAACAGCGACGGGGGACGACCCCAGCGTTATCCAACCTCAGCCGACGGTGCAGCGATCCATGCACCACACTCCATGGCTGATCGAGCGTCACGGCTTCAGAACACCCGAATGCCGTCCGCCAGGATCAGCTTTCCACCGCGGCGCTTGCCGCGTAGGCTTCAATTAGAGCGTGTTTGTGCTGACTGGAATCGGGAAATTGGTTGCGAATCGGGTGCTGAATGCGATTCGAAGGGCTCTGGTTGCAATCGACCGGAGAG
>JBPBQE010000091.1:0-11528 GCA_050954595.1 Janthinobacterium lividum
TGTAGCTCAGTTGGTTAGAGCGGGCCGCTCATAACGGCTTGGTCGCGGGTTCAAGTCCTGCCGGGCGCACCAACCAACCTCATGCCGCACCCGTTGGGTCCACGCGTTGACGATGGGGCCCGGCGTGGTAGAGCCAGCCAACCCAAGCAGTAGGATCGTCCGTGCAGATCGCAGCCATCCCCGTCGGCAAGAACCCGCCCGACGACGTGAACGTCATCATCGAAGTGCCGGTCGGCGGCGAGCCCATCAAGTACGAGATGGACAAGGAGTCCGGCGCGCTGTTCGTCGACCGCTTCCTGCACACGCCCATGCGCTACCCGGGCAATTACGGCTTCGTGCCGCACACCCTGTCCGACGACGGTGACCCGATCGACGTGCTGATCGCCAGCACCCGGCCGATCCTGCCCGGCGCGGTGATCAACTGCCGCCCGATCGGCGTGTTGAAGATGTCCGACGAGGGCGGCGAGGACGAGAAGATCATCGCCGTGCCATCGTCCAAGCTGACCAAGAACTACCTCAAGGTGCTCGAATTGAGTGATCTGCCCGACATCCTGCTCGAGCAGATCAAGCACTTCTTCGAGCACTACAAGGATCTCGAGCCCGGCAAGTGGGTGAAGGTCACCGGGTTCGGCGATGCCGCCGAAGCCCGCAAGATGATCACCGACGCGATCGAGCGCGCCAAGAGCACCAAGAACTAGACTGCGCGACCCCCTCTCTCGTTCGCGAGAGAGGGAATTTGAGAGGATTGAGAATGGCCGCCTATCAATACGTTTACGTCATGAAAGACGTCACTAAAGCCTATCCGGGCGGCCGCGAGGTGTTCAAGGGCATCACCCTCTCCTTCCTCCCCGGCGTGAAAATCGGCGTGCTTGGGGTCAACGGCGCGGGCAAGTCCACGCTGCTGAAGATCATGGCCGGCATCGAGACCGAATACGGTGGCGAGGCCTGGGCGGCCGACGGCATCCGCGTCGGGTATCTCGAACAGGAGCCGAAGCTCGAAGAGGAGCTGACCGTCGGCGAGAACGTCGAGCTGGCGTTCGCCGATCTGAAAAAGGCGATGAACCGGTTCAACGCGATCAGCGAAGAATTCGGCGAGCCGATGGACGACGACAAGATGAACACCCTGCTCGCCGAACAGGCGGAGTTGCAGGAGAAGATCGACGCCGAGGATGGCTGGGAGCTGGACCGTCGGGTCGAGATTGCGCTGGACGCGCTACGCTGCCCGCCGCCCGACGCCAAGGTCACGAGCCTGTCGGGCGGCGAGCGTCGCCGGGTCGCGCTGTGCCGGCTGCTGCTCGAGAAGCCGGACCTGCTGCTGCTCGACGAGCCGACCAACCATTTGGACGCCGAAAGCGTGTCGTGGCTGGAGCGGACGCTGCGCGACTTCGCCGGTGCCGTCCTGGTCATTACCCATGACCGCTACTTCCTCGACAACGTGACCAACTGGATCCTCGAGATCGAGCGGGGCCGTGGCTATCCGTTCGAGGGCAACTACTCGTCGTGGCTGGCGCAGAAGCGCAAGCGGCTGCAGCAGGAAGAGAAGGAAGAAAGCTCGCGTCAGAAGGCTTTGGCGGCCGAGGAAGAGTGGATCCAGTCGAGCCCGCGGGCCCGGCAGACCAAGAGCCGCTCGCGCATCGCGAAATACGAGGAGATGCAGCAGCTCAGCGCCGAGCGCGCCGGCGGCACGGCCGATATCGTCATTCCGCCGGGTCCTCGCCTGGGCGGCTTGGTCATCGAGGCGGAGGACGTTCGCAAGGCCTACGGCAACCGGCTGCTGATCAACGACCTCAGCTTCAAGCTGCCGCCGGGCGGCATCGTCGGCGTCATCGGGCCGAACGGCGCCGGCAAGACGACCATGTTCCGCATGATCACTGGGCAGGAGACGCCGGACGCCGGCAGCCTGCGCGTCGGCGACACGGTCAAGCTGGGCTACGTCGACCAGAGCCGGCAGAGCCTGGATCCGGACAAGAACGTTTGGCAGGAGATCAGCGGCGGCACCGATGTCATTTATCTCGGCAAGCGGGCGGTGCAGTCGCGGGCCTACGTGGGTGCGTTCAACTTCAAGGGTTCGGACCAGCAGAAGAAGGTCGGCATCCTGTCTGGCGGCGAGCGTAACCGCGTCCATCTGGCCAAGATGCTGCGGACCGAAAGCAACGTCATCCTGCTCGACGAACCGACCAACGACCTTGACGTCGATACGTTGCGGGCGCTGGAAGAGGCGCTGACCGAGTTCGCCGGCTGCGTGGTGGTGATCAGCCACGACCGCTGGTTCCTCGACCGGTTGGCGACGCACATCCTGGCCTTCGAGGGCGACAGCCACGTCGAGTGGTTCGAGGGTAACTTCCAGGCCTACGAAGAGGACAAGCGACGTCGACTCGGAGCCGACAGCACCGAGCCGCATCGCATCAAGTACCGGCCGCTCGCCCGGTAATAAGGCTGGCAGACCGTCCGGGCTGATGGCCCCATCGTGGTCGATCCGCACCGGCCGGTTGTCTTTGACGCCGGTAGGGTGGCAGGACATCGGCGAGTTGTGCGCGCTCAAGTCCGATCCGCGCGTCTATGCGGCAATGCTGGGCGGGGTCAGAAGCCCCGTCCAGGTCGCGGCTGAGTTGTCCGAGGATGCCCAGTTCTGGGTGCGCCATGGCGTTGGCATGTGGATGGTGCGGGATTTTGAGGGCAACGTGGCCGGGTTGACCGGGCTGCACGAGCGTGTGGATGGGCGGGGGATCGCGCTTCGCTTCGCGTTCCGGGTCGAAGCTCAAGGCAAGGGGCTGGCACGGGAGGCGGCCGGGGCGGCGCTGCGGTTCGCGCATGATCGCGCCCATGTCCACCGGGTCGTGGCGGTGTGCCGCGAGAATAATTTTGGCTCGCGGATGGTGCTGGGCGCGATCGGCATGCGGCCGTGCGAGGAGTTCGAGCGCTCGGGAGAGCCGATGTTGATGTTCGAGAGCGTGGGCTAGTTCAGCGGCTTGGTGAGCTGGGCGATGATGTCTCGCGTGGTGGGGCGGACGCCTCGCCACCAGGCGAACGACTCCGCGGCTTGCTCCACCACCATGCCGACGCCGTCATGCAGCCGCTCCACGCCCGCCGATTTGGCGGCGTACAGAAACGACGTCAGGCCCTTGCCGTAGCTCAAGTCGTAGGCGAGAGCGCCGTTGGCGAAGATCGATGCGCTCAGCGCCATCGCCTCACCGTGCAGCCCGGCCGAGGTCGCGTTGATCACGACATCGAACCCGGTGTGACGACCCAGGCCGTCCAGCGCGCACGGTTCGACCCCGGAGAATAGCTCCGCGATCGCGACCGCCTTGGTGATGCTGCGATTTGCCAGCATCAGAGCTGCCGGGTTGCTGGCCAGCAACGGCGCGAGGATGCCACGGGCGGCACCGCCAGCACCGAGGATCAGGACACGGCGGCCGGCCAGCGGTGTGGCCAGGTTGTCCTCAATGTCGATTCTGAGACCGACCCCGTCGAAATTCTCCGCCTCCACCCGACCGTCGACGAAGCGCAGGCAATTTGACGCCTCAGCCCGTTGCACCGGCTGGGACCGCACGGTCGATAACTCAAAAGCCTCGAGCTTGAATGGCGCAGTAACGTTCAGCCCCAGGCCACCGGCTGCGCGAAAGGCCTCGATCGAGTTGCGGAACCCGTCGAGCGGAGCTTCGATGGCGCGATACTCGACGTCGTGACCGAGAGACGCGGCAAAGGCGGCGTGGATGGCAGGCGATTTGGATTGGCTGATCGGGTTACCGATCACCGCGTATAGGTCGGTCATGCCGCCGGATAGTTGGGGCGCCGTGGTCTGTCCAGTCTTCCGCACCTCCCACGCAACCTGCGGAGCCGGCGGGTCGTTTGTCGCTGGTCAACGAGGAGACGAGCGGTGGTCAAAGCAGGCGACAAGGTCAAATGGAACACGGCCGGTGACGAAACCCATGGGACCGTCGAGAAGAAAGTCACGTCCGAGACTAAGATCAAAGGTCACGTGGCCAAGGCCACAGAGGACGAGCCGCAGTTCGTGGTGAAGTCCGACAAATCCGGCAAGGAAGCCGTGCACAAGCCGGAAGAACTCAAGAAAGCCTGAAGCGGACGGGGTCGCAGGCCTCAGTAGATCGAGCGCGACCCTGACGCTGAACGCTGTGCTTGCCAGCGGCGAAACCGCATCATGCACCAGGCAAAAGCGCCGGCGACGATGATGACCGGCAATGCCATTGACAGGATCCATAGCGCCAAGGCGGCGAAGGCCACTACACCGGCCGCGAGTGCGATGATAACGCCCCCGATCATCAGCTTGAACGAGAGCGGTAGCCCGGTCCGCGGCGGCGTGCGGAAACTACCGTCGAGGCGCATGTCGAGCGTCGGAGGTGTGTGGGTCATGGATGTAATCTGTAGCGAGTCGTTTGCTGGTTCAAGACGCACGTTTCAGTGGGCGGCACCGAGATAGGCGGCACGGACCGCCGGGTCGACGCGGAGTTGGGCGGCGGGGCCGGATGCGGCCAAGCGGCCATTCTCGAGCACGTAGCCGAAATCGGCGACCTCGAGGGCGGCGGCCGCGAACTGCTCCACCAGGAGCATGGTGATGCGTTCCTCCTTTAGCCGCGCAATGGTGGCGAACACCTCGGCGACCAGACGCGGCGCCAAGCCCATGCTGGGCTCGTCGAGCAGCAGCACGCTCGGGTTAAGCATGAGCGCACGGGCCATGGCCAGCATCTGCTGCTCGCCGCCGGACAGCGTGCCGGCATACTGCTCGCGACGCTCCTTCAGACGGGGGAACAGCGCGAACATGCGCTCCAGGTCGCCGGCGACGTCGCCCTTGGCACGGGCACCGGTCAGGCGTGGGAACGCGCCCATGACGAGGTTGTCGGCCACCGACAAGGTCGCAAAGACGCGGCGGTTCTCCGGCGAGTGCGCCAGGCCGCGCCGCGTGATGGTGTAGGACGGCAACCCGGCGACGTCCTTGCCGTCGAGCATGATGCGCCCGGACACCGGCTTGATCATGCCGGACAGCGCCCGCAGCGTCGTCGTCTTGCCGGCGCCGTTGCTGCCGATCAGCGTGACCAGCCGCCCTTCTTCGACCTGGAGGTCGATGCCGTACAGCACCTGCACCTTGCCGTAACCAGCGACGAGACCCTCGACTTTCAGCATCAGGCCGCCTCCACCACGGTTCCGCCGAGATAGGCGGCCAGCACGCGTTCATCGGCTTGCACCGCGGCCGGAGCGCCCTCGGCAATCTTTTGGCCGAAATCGAGCACGGTGACGGTGTCGCAGAGGCTCATGACGACGTCCATGTGATGCTCGATCAGCACCAGACTGATGCCGTGATCCCTGATCTTGCGGATGATCTCGACCAAATCCTTGATGTCAGGCGCGGTCAGACCAGCCGCGGGTTCGTCCAGCAGCAGCAGCTTCGGGTCCAGCGCGAGCGCGCGGCCGATCTCGAGCAGGCGTTGCTTGCCATAGGGAAGGTTGCGCGCCTCCTCGTTGGCGAGGTGTCCAAGGCCCACGAAGCCCAGGATGCTGGCGGCCCGCACCTCGGCCGCCCGCTCCTCGCGTTTCGCCCGGGCCGTGCGTAGCGCGATCTCGATGACCGAGCTGCCGAAGCTATGGTGCAGGCCGACCATGACGTTCTCGATCAAGGTCAGTTCGCCGAACAGCTGCACGTTCTGGAACGTCCGCGCGATACCGGCCGCGGCGATCTGCGGCGACTTCTTGCCGACGATGGAGTGACCTTCGAGCACGACGTCGCCGGCAGTGGGCACATAGATGCCGGTCAGCACGTTCATCATGGTGCTCTTGCCGGAGCCGTTGGGGCCGATGAGGCCGTGGATGGTGCCGGGTCGGACGGCGATATCGACCTGGTTGAGCGCCTTGAGGCCACCGAACTGCATGACGATCTGCTTGACCTCGAGCAGGTTCTGCCCGGGCTCGATCTTCGGTGCCGCAGCAGCCCAGACCTTGTCGCCCTCGCCTGCCGCCTCGATCACGGCATGCTCGCGGACGCGGAGCAAGCGGCGGACGTAGCCGTAGATGCCGTCCGGCAGGTAGTAGACGACGAACAGGATCATGGCGCCGAAGACCGACAGCCGCCAATCGGTGACGTTGGTGAGCAGCATGGCGAAGGTGAAGAACGCCAGGCAGAGCACGACCGGGATCAGCACGGAGACCTTGTTCTCCACCGTACGGAGCGCGTTGCCGCCAGCGAGTAGCGCCACGACGGCGATGATGCCGGCGATGATGCGGAACAGGTCGATGTCGGCCAGCAGGTTGGGCAGCAGCACGATGACGATGGCGCCCAGGATCGGCCCAACCCGCGATTTACGGCCGCCAAGCGTCACCGCCAGCAGGAACATGATCGCCAGTTCGACGCCAAAATTGTTCGGGGCAACATACTGCTCGGAATACGCGAACAGCGCACCGGCCAGCCCGGCCATGCCGGCCGAGATGACGAACGCCAGCACCTTATGCTTGTAGACCGAGACGCCCATGCAGTCCGACGCGATCGGGCTGTCGCGCAACGCCTCGAATGCGCGGCCATACCGGCTGGCGATGACGCGGTTCACGAACACCAGCGACAGCAACAGGAAGGCGACGACGATGAA
This sequence comes from Janthinobacterium lividum, assembly GCA_050954595.1. GTDB lineage: Bacteria > Pseudomonadota > Alphaproteobacteria > Acetobacterales > Acetobacteraceae > JAVVHH01. Next base: position 6,594 of record JBPBQE010000091.1, read on the forward strand.
GTAGAACTCGAACTCGCGCATCGTCGATAGCTTCATGTCGAAGAAGCCGCCCTCGAGCGACGGGTAGTTACCGAAATCGACCAGCAACGGCTTTTGCAGCGTGATGCCCATCGGCCCGTTGGTCAGGAACGTCATCTCGTTGATGAGGATTTGGATGATGGTGCCAAAGGCGAGCGTCACCATCGCGAGGTAAGGTCCGGTCACCTGTAGCGCCGGCAACGCCAGGATGGCGCCGAAACAACAGGTGACGATTACCGCTGCCGGGATCGACAGCCATAGGCCGATCTCGAACTGGAAGAACAGCACGCCCGCCGTGTAGGCGCCGATGCCGAGCAGGGCGGCGTGGCCGAGCGAGACCTCGCCGGTGTAGCCGAACACGATGTCCAGCCCGAGCACGAGGATCGAGTAGATCGCGATCGTGACGGCGAGGTGGAGATAATAGGGATTGGTGACGATGAACGGGAACGCCAGCAGTGCGGCGACCAGCAGGATCGCCTTGAGTGCGCTCGCCATGCTCAGACCTTCTTGATCGTCGCGCGGCCGAATAGCCCGGACGGCTTGATCGACAGCACCAGCAACAACAGAACGAGACCCGGCACGTCCTTGTATCCACTGGAAATATAGTAGCCGGTCATGGTCTCCGTGATCCCGAGGATCAAGCCGCCGACGACCACGCCGAGCCCGCTCGACAGGCCACCGATGATGGCGACGGCGAACGCCTTGAGTCCCAGAACAGCTCCCATCGTAGCGCCGGTCAGCGTCACCGGGGCAACCAGGACGCCGGCGAACGAGGCGGTCATGGAGGACAGCGCGTAGCTGAACGTGATCACCAGCCCGGTGTTGATCCCCATCAGCCCGGCCGCGTCACGATCCGCCGCAGTCGCCACCACCGCCTTGCCGAAGATGCTGCGGCGGTTGAACAGCTCGACCGCCAGCATCAGCACGATGGCACCGATGACGATCACCACCTCCATCGGCAACACGCGCACGCCGCCGATATCGATCGGCGTCTCCGGCAACGGGGACGGGAATTTCAGCGCGTCGCGGCCCCAAATATTCTCGGCGACGTTCTTAAAGATGATGCCGAGCGCGATGGTGGCCATGATCCACCCGGCTTCGGACTTGATCGCCACGGCGCGGCGAACGCCGAGCCGCTCGACCACGGCGCCCTGGAACATGCCGAATACCAGCACCACCGGCAGCATCGCCCAGTAGCCGATGAAGTGCTGCACGGTCAGGCCGACCAGCGCGCCGAGCATCAACGCCTCGCCCTGGCCGAAATTCAGCGTTTTGGAGGTCGCAAACGTCAGTTGGTAGCCGAACGCAATCACGCCGTAGATCATGCCAACGGAAATGCCGCTCACGATGAGCTGGGCGAGAATTTGCATCGATTATCCCGGGAACGGGTCCTCCCCCGGCAGTGCCGGGAGAGGAGCGGGTTGTCAGCTCTTGGACTTGACGCGAACGGCCTTGTCGCCGGCGACGTCGTCGGCATGGGCCGGCTGCACCTTGCCGCCGCGCACTTCGCCGAACACCGGGATGTTGGCGGAGATCGCTTCATGATCGGTCTTGCTGAACGGGTGATCGTAAACGGTCACGACGCCGTCGACCTTCTCGTTCAGGTCCTCGAGGGCGGCGCGCATCTTGCGGCCGTCGGTCGACCCTGCCTGCTTGATAGCAGCGGCGAGCAGATAGATGCTGTCATATCCCTGCGCAGCCGACACCGGCGACGGCATGCGGTCGATCTTGTAGGCGTCCTGGTAGGCCTTGATGAAAGCGGCCCGCTTCGGCGTGTTGCCCATCTGGATGAAGGTCTGCGGCATCACCGCGCCGTCGCCGTTCGGCCCGGCGGTATCGATGAAGGAGGACATCGACAGCGTCCAGGAGCCGACGATCGGCACTTTCCAGCCGAGCTTGGCCATGCCGTTGGCGATCTGCGCCAGTTCCGGGCCGATGCCGTAGGTCAGGATCACGTCGGCGCCGGCTTCCTTGGCGCGCAGGAGCTGCGACGTCATGTCGGTATCGCCGATGTTGAACTTCTCGGTCGCGACCGGCTTGACGCCCTTGGCCGTCAGCGCAGTTTCGAGGTCGGCGCGGCCGAGCTGACCGTAATTGGTGCTGTCGGCGAGAATGGCGGGCTTCTTGAAGCCGCGCCGGGTCACGGCTTCGTCGACGATCATCGGGGCCTGGATCGCGTCGGAGGCTGCGGTACGGAAGATGTAGTTGGACCGTTCCTTGGCGAATTGCGTGGAGATCACGGTGCCGGTGGCGACATTGTTGATCACCGGGATTTCGGCTTCCTGGTAGAAGCGCTGCGAGGCGAGCGCCACGCCGGTGTTGATGAAGCCGACGTCGGCGACGACCTTTTCCTTGTTGATCAACTCCTGGGCGACCTGGACGCCGACCTCGTTGCGCGCCTCTTCGTCACGGTAGACGCCCTCGAGTGGGCGACCGAGCACACCACCGTTCTTGTTGATCTCGTCGATGGCCAGCTTCACGCCGTCGCGCATCGAGACGCCCATGCTGGAGGAGCCGCCGGTGAACGGGCCGCTGACGCCGATCTTGATCGGGTCGGCCGCCTGTGCGGACCAGGCTGCGAAGGTCGCGGAAATGGCGACGGCGGCCAATAGGTGACGTCTGGTCTGACGCATGGTGGGCGGTTTCCTCGATAACGTGCTTGTGCGCACTTGGCCTTGGGTATGAACGCCCATAACACGGTTGTCACGGCAATCGCTAGAAGCGGCTCACTTTTACCTGGGCGCCACGAACCCCATACAATACTTATGAATTTGCTGGATGGACGCCGATGTTGACCCGCCGTCAGGCGCTTTGGGCGGCACCATTGGCCGTTGTGGGTGCCGGCATCGGCGCGAGCGGTTGGTTGCTGTTGCACCGGCCCGCTCGGGCGGGGGGTATCGGCGGCCCATTCACGCTGGTTGACGGCAGCGGCAAGACCGTCACGGACGCTAGCTTCCGCGGCAAGTGGATGTTGATCTATTTCGGCTACACGCATTGCCCGGACGCGTGCCCCACGGCGCTGCAGGACATGGCCAACGCCCTCGACATGCTCGACCCGGCGCAACGTAAATCGATCGTCATCGTCTTCATCACGGTCGACGGGGATCGCGATACCCCTGCGGTCATGCAGGAATATGTGAGCAACTTCGCCGCGCCGATCGAGGCGTTGTCCGGTTCGGCCGAGCAGATCGCCGCCGCTGCCAAGGCCTACCGCGTCTATTACGGCAAACATCCAACCGCCGATGGCGGCTACGAGATGGATCATAGCAGCGTCATCTACGTCATGAACCCGGACGGGGACTTCGTGGCGAACTTCACCCATGAGACGGCGCCGGCACGGATCGCGGAGAAGATGCGTCAACTGCTCTGAGATCTTCACCCGGTCTTAACCCGAGACGCGCAGAGTAGGATCGGTCAGCAAGGCCGCTTCATGTGACGGGTTGGGCACGGGCGTTTCGACGGGGCGACTTCTGGACGCGCGACCGGGTCGGCGGGTATGCGGCCGTCTTGCTGGCGTTCGAACTGCTCGCCTTCGTCTATTGCAGCGCCGGGGCGCACGGCTTCATCGTGCCGCTCGATCAGCCCAATGCCTCCGACTTCGTCAGCTTCTACGCCGCCGGGTCACTGGCTGACGATGGCAGTCCGGCGTCGGCCTATGATCAAGCGGCGCATTGGACGCGCGAGCAGCAGGTGACCGAAGCCGGCATTCCTTACAATTTTTTCTACTACCCGCCGGTATTCCTGTTCCTTTGCGCCGCGCTCGCCCGCCTGCCCTACCTCGTGGCGTTCTGTGTCTTCCAGGCGAGTTGCCTGCTGGCCTGCGTGATCGCGGCACGACAAAGCGTGCCGGGCGTGCCGTTCGCGACGTTGCTGGCATTTCCGGCGATATTCTGGACGATCGGAACGGGGCAAAACGCACTGCTGACTGCAGCGCTGCTGGCCGTGGCGACACTGGCCGTTGATACGCGCCCGGTACTCGCCGGCATCGTGATGGGCGTGCTGTGCTACAAGCCGCATTTGGGTTTGCTGCTGCCGGTGGCGCTGGTCGCTGGACGGCACTGGCGGGCATTCTGGGCAGCATCACTGTCTGTCCTCGGTCTCGTCGCCGCCTCCGTGCTCACGTTCGGTTGGACGACCTGGCGCGCGTTCCTGACCGCCGCCGGTCAAACCGGCTCGGTCTATGGCGTAGCTGATACAAAGGTCGATCTGGCAGGTCTGACGAACGCCTACGGGGCCGCTCTCGCACTTTGGGGCAACCCGGTGTTGGCGATCCAACTACAAATCGTGGTGACGCTCTGTGTCACCGTCGCGGTTGCCTGGGTCTGGGCAGGACAGCACCGGCTAGCGTTGCGTGCGGCAGTGCTTCTGGCAGGCATTCCGGTCGCGGCGCCGATCGTGATGTTCTACGACCTGATGTCGACGGGCCTCGCCATCGCCTGGTTGGTCCGTGACGGACACGAGCACAGCTTTCCACCCTGGCAGAAAACTGGGCTGACGATCGCATATTCGTTGCCGCTGCTGTCGGGAAACTTGGATGCGACGGTGCAAGGCCTCGCGTCGCCGTTGGCAGCATTCCTGGTCATGGGTCTGACGCTGCGAGCAGCGATGCAGAATTACCAGGTTTATGAAGCCCGCTGGCTCCCTGAGTAGGACTCGAACCTACGACCGAGCGATTAACAGTCGCTTGCTCTACCAACTGAGCTATCAGGGATCAGGCAGAGCGCTCCTATAACGCCACTCGTTTCCGATCGCAATCCCATGAAAGCAACCTCGACGAGATCCTGGGGTGCGTTCGCGGTCTAGACTTGATGAGGGCTTTTGTGGCATCGAACCGTCATGCGGCCCACAGCGTGGGCCGGCATGCGGGTGTGGTGAAATGGTAGACGCGCCGGACTCAAAATCCGGTTCCGCGAGGAG
>JBPBQE010000096.1:0-11378 GCA_050954595.1 Janthinobacterium lividum
GCTGGCCCAGTGAGGCGAACGTCGGCCGGAAGGGCCGCCCGGTCGTAGAGCGGCGTGTCGAGCGTGCCGCCGACGAAGTGTACCGGCAGGGTCTGTAGCGGCGCCGGCAAATCACCGGGGGACAGCAACGGCATCACTGCGTCCGGCAACGCCCCGGTCGCCTCCACCCGCAAGGTGACCAACTCGACGGCGGCCGTCAGCACGAAGCCATATTGCGCCTGGTGCGCGGCGACGAAGCCGGCCTGGGCGGCAGCCACGCTGCCGCCCCACGGCACCGTCAATTCGCCGCCTTGTCCGGCATAGCGTAGCAGCGCGACTTCCTCCGTCGAGCGGTGCTGCGGTGGCACCTTTTCGGCCTCTAACCACGAGGTCGCTTCCCCATGAAGGGCGAGCAGGATCGCGCTGGCCTCATCCTCGGAAACCACCCCGGCCGTCGGCAACGTGCGGCTCCACTCGGCTTTCAGATCGGCGGCAAGCAAGCCCTCGGCGCACAGCACGCCCGGTGCGGGCGGTATCAGAACAGTCGTGATGCCGAGGATCTCGGCCAACGCGCAGCCATGCAACGGCCCGGCGCCGCCGAACGGCACCAGCGTGAAGCTGCGGGGATCATGCCCGCGCTCGACCGAGACGACGCGGAGGGCACCCACCATGTTGTTGTTCACGATCGCCAGGATGCCACGCGCGGCCGCCTGCAGGTCGAGGCCGAGCGGCGTCGCGACGTGATCGGCAATCGCGGTCGCCGCAGCCGCCGGATCGAGCCGCATGCTCCCACCAAGCAGCGACGGCGGCAGGTGGCCGAGCACGACGTGAGCGTCCGTCACCGTTGGTGCTACCCCGCCCCTCCCGTAGCAGGCCGGGCCCGGCACCGCGCCGGCGCTGGCGGGACCTACACCCAGCGCGCCGGCATCGACCCGGGCGATCGACCCACCCCCTGCCCCGACGGTGACCATGTCGACCATCGGCAGCGGTAACGGCCACTCGCCGACGCGGCCATTCTGCGTCAGTCCGATGATGCCGTCCTTGATGAGACAGATATCGGCACTGGTGCCACCCACGTCGACGGTGATGAGGTCGACGATCCCGCACGCGGCAGCAACGGCGCGCGCACCGACGACACCCGCGGCGGGGCCGGAGAGCGCCGTGACCGCCGGAGCCCGGCTTATCGCCGTCACGCCGGCAACCCCGCCATTAGATTGCATCAACAGCAGCGGCGCCGCGATGCCGGCGGCTTCGGTGCGTTCGGCTAGGCGCGCGACGTAGGATGACACCGCCGGCATGACGGCGGCATTGAGCACGGTCGCCAGCGTGCGCTCGTATTCGCGCGCCACCGGCAACACGTCCACCGAGGCGGTGACCACCACGCCAGGCAAGAGGTCGCGTAAGATCTCGACCACGCGGTGCTCATGAACCGGGTTGGCGAAACTGTGCAGTAGGCAGACGGCGACGGCTTCGACCTCCATGGTGCGGCAGGCTTTCGCGGCGTTACGCACGCTGTCCTCATCCAATGCGGTCTGCATGCCGCCGCCGGCCGCGATCCGCTCGTTCACCTCCAACACGCGCGACGGCGGCACCGGACGGGCGGGCTTGCGCCAGGCATACAGGTTGGATCGGCGGGGGATGTCCTGGCGTCCGATCTCCAGCACGTGCCTGAATCCGGCCGTCGTCACCAATGCCGTTCGGGCGCCTCTTCCTTCCAGGATCAGGTTGGTGGCCACCGTCGTGCCATGCAGCACGCGACCGATGGCGGCCGGCTCGGCCCCGGCCGCCTCGAGCGCGAGGGTGATGCCGGTGATAAAGGCCTGGCTGGGATCGCTCGGCACCGACGGCGTTTTGGCGCGCCAAGCGCGGCCCGTTCGGGAATCCTGCAGCGTGACGTCGGTGAACGTGCCGCCGATGTCGATCGCGACGGAAAGGGAGCCGCTCATGCCGCTTGCTGCAGGCCACGACGGCCGGCAGTCGCCGCCTCGTCGACGGTGCCGCCCGGCAGCAACACCACGCCGTAGTCGCGCAACGCCGCGTCGCGCGAGACGAACCCATCCGCCACGTCACGCGCCACCGACGCCGCTGGCCGGTGATAGGGATTGCCGAGCCCGCCACCACCGCCGGTTTCGATGCGCAGGGTATCGCCAACACGGAGCTGATTGCCGTCCGATAGTGGCTTGAGCAGCCGTTCGTCGGGTCGTCCCAGATTGACCACGGCGCGGCCCGATCCGGCCGGCAAGCCGCCCGCGGCCCCCCAGGGTGGGTTGGTCACGCCGTCGATCCGCACGGCCAGGACAGCCTGCTCGGCCAGGATGACGTAGTCGCGCACGATGCCGCAGCCGCCCCGCCATCGCCCGGCGCCGCCGCTGTCGCGGTTGATGCCATAGGCCGTGAGCTGGACCGGGTACCCCATCTCCAGGAACTCGACCGGATAGTTCTCCTGGGCGACGAAATAGACCGCGTCGATACCGTCGGCGTCCGGGCGGGCGCCGTAACCGACGCCGATGCCGTCCGACATCAGGAACGGGGCGCCCCCCGCCGTGCCGCGCAGCAGCGTGATGACGTAGGCCGAATGCGCTGCCGGCGCTGCCCCGCCGGCTGCATTGATGAGCCCGTTGAGGGCGGACAGGACCCGCATCATGGTCAGCCCCCGCATGCCCAGCGGCGCCGGAAAGCGCGGTTGCAGCAGCGACCCCTCGCGCAGGATGACCTCGTCGAGCGAGCGCGGGCCGCCGGCGTTGCAGATCTCCGCCGGGTCACCGCCGAGGAAGTAGAGGCCGAGCGCCATGCCGGGAACGTCGCGGTTCATGATAAAATTTACCGGTCCGGCGGCTTGGTCGTCGGTCTCGCTAGCGTCGAAGATGAAGCGGTCGTCCGGTGTGCGGGTCATCGCGAAGCGGATGTGCAGCGGGCCGCTGCCATGGCCGTCGCCGTCGATGCTGTCGGTGAAGCGATGGGTGCCCACCGGGAACGTCTCGCGCAGGCGGCGGCGGACCAACGCCTCCGTGCGGGCGAGGAGTTGGCGCAGCGCGTCCTCGAGCGTGTCGGGGCCGAAGCGCCCGGCGATATCGGCCATGCGGCGCACGCCCAGGCCGACGCTCGCCATCAGCGCGGCGGCGTCCCCCCGGCACGCGTCCGGCTGCCGCGAGTTGCGATAGAAGATTGCAAGGACGGCGTCGTTGGTGCGCCCGGCATCGATCAGCCGCGTCGGCGGGATGATGATGCCTTCCTGGAAGATGTCGGTGGCGTCGGGACTGATGGAGCCCGGCCGTAACCCGCCCACATCAGAGAAATGCGCCCACCCCATTACGAAGGCGCAACGGCGGCCCTCGTGGAACACCGGCGCGAGGAACACCTGGTCGTTGGAATGCGACACGGCGCCACGGCTGCCGTAGCAGTCGCTGTACCAGAACAGATCGCCCTCGTGGATCGTCTCGATCGGAAAATGCTCAAACACCGGGCCGCAGATGTCGCCGAAGATCGGCACGTTGGAGCCGACTGCCATCACCCCGTCGGCGTCGAACAGCGCGGTGTAGAAATCCTTCTTCTCGCGAATGAAGGCGGAGATCGCGGTGCGTTCGAGCAGCGCCTCCATCTCGGATTGCGCGGCACGGATCGCACCACGAATGATCTCCAACGTCACGGGATCGCAGGACATTAGGGGGAGTCTCCGAGATGGCAGGCGACGGTGCGCGCCGGGTCAGTGGGCCGCAAGACCGGAACGTCCGTCTCACAGCGGGCAAAGGCGGCCGGGCAGCGGTTGCGGAAGTTGCAGCCGGCCTCGCTGGGCGGCGGGTCCGACAGCGAACCGCGGATCGGCAGGGCCGCCCGGTCTTGATCGACGCGCGGCACCGGCACCGCGGCGATCAGCGCCTTGGTATACGGGTGATGCGGTGCCGCGATCAGCGCCGCGGTGGGCGCGGTCTCGACCACGCGGCCGCGATACATGACGGCCGTGCGCTCGCACACGGTGCGGATCAGCGCGAGGTCGTGGCTGATGTAGATCGCCGCCAATCCCAACTCGTCGCGGGCGCGGCGGAGCAAGTTGAGGATGCCGGCGCGGACCGAGACGTCGAGCATCGAGACGGGCTCGTCGGCCACGAGCAATTTCGGATTCGGGATGAGCGCGCGGGCGAGCACGACCCGTTGCAGCTGCCCGCCCGAGAGTTCATGCGGTCGCCGGTCCAGCCATTGTGCCGAAGGCTGCAGCAGCACGCGCGCCATCACCTTTTCGATCCGGTCCGCCCGCTCGTCTTTCGGCACGCCGAAATTCTGCAGCGGCTCCAGCAGCGACCGCCTGATGGTGAACCGGGGATTGAGCGCGTCGAACGGGTTCTGGAACACCAGTTGCGCCTGGGCGCGAAACCGCCGCAACTTTTCGCCGTGCAGATGCGTGACGTCGGCACCGTCGAACGACAACGTGCCGCTGCTCGGCTCTTCCAGGCGTAACATGGTGCGCGCCGTGGTGGTCTTGCCGCAGCCGCTCTCGCCGACGATGCCCAGCGCCTCACCGACCCCGACGGCGAGCGACACGTCGACCACCGCGCGAACGGGGCCGTAGGATTTGGAAAGGTTGCGCGCTTCGATCATGCGGCCATCCGCGCCCACACCGCCGGCTGCCCCGCCAGCACCCGCAACGGCTCCGCCTCGTCCGCCCGCCAACACGCCACGGCATGTCCGTCCGTTTCCACCAACGGTGGCGCGCGCTCGTGGCACCGCATCTCCGCGAACGGGCACCGCGCCGCGAACCGGCAGCCCGGCGGTGGGTTCAGCAGCGACGGCGGCGACCCCTCGATTGGCACCAGCGCCGCCTCGCTTCCCGCCAGATCCGGAAACGCATGCGTCAGCCCCATGCTGTATGGGTGCAACGGGCGCTCCAGCACCGCGCGTACGATCCCGGCCTCGACGACCTGCCCGGCATACATCACCGCCACGCGGTCACAGGTGTAGGCCACCACCGACATGTCGTGCGTCACCAGGATCATGGACAGCGACAACCGTGATTGCAGGTCGCGCAACACGTCGAGCACCTGACGCTGGACGATCACGTCGAGCGCGGTGACCGGCTCGTCGGCGATCACCAGCGCCGGGTTCAGCGCCAAGGCGAGCGCGATGGAGGCACGCTGGCGCATGCCGCCGCTGAACTGGTGCGGATAGTCCGCCAGCCGCTCCGGCGGCAGCCCCACCAGGTCGAACAACTCCGCCGCCCGCACGGCCGCCGCCGCGCGCGATGACCCGCCCCGCTCGCACAGCACCTCGGTGAAGTGCCCCCGAAGCCGCTGCACCGGGTCGAGCGCGCTCATCGCGGTTTGCGGCACGAAGGACATACGCCGCCAGCGCAACTGCTTGCGGCCCCGCTCGGACATGGCGACGAGGTCGGCTCCCTCGAACAGCAGCCGTCCCCCGGCGACCCGCGCCGCTTCTGGCAGCACGCCCATGATCGCCCGCGCCAGCGTCGACTTGCCGCAGCCGCTCTCGCCCACCAAACCGGTGATGCTGCCCGCCGGCACCGACAGCGTGGCCCCGTCGACCGCCCGCACCGGGCCGCTCCGCGTTCGGTAGTGCACCGAGAAATCCTCGACGGAAAGCAGGCTCACTGCTCGGCCAACTTCGGGAACAGCAGCTTCTCCGACCCGCGCGAGATCAGGAACCCCGCCAGCACCATTAGCACGATCGCGATCCCCGGCGGGACGAACCAGTTCCACGCCCCGCGCGACAGCGCCTGGTTGGCATAGGCCTCCTGCAGCATCACGCCCCAACTCACGGTGGCCGGGTCGCCGAACCCCAGGAACGACGCCGACGCCTCCGCCAGGATCGCCCACCCGATCGCCACCGACCCATACAGCGCCGCCAGCGGCAGCACCTGCGGCAGCACGTGCACGAACATGATCCGACCCGGCGAGCAGCCCGTCATCCGCGCCGCATCCACCCACGACCGCTCCCGCAGGCTCAAGACCTGCGCCCGGATCACCCGCGATGTATTCGGCCACAGCAACAGCGCCACGCTGACAATGATGACCGTCGTCCCCGGCCGCGTCAGCGCCGCCAGCACCAGCATCGAGGGCAGGAACGGCAGCCCGAGCACCACGTCGGCCAGCTTGGTCACCACCCGATCGACCCACCCGCCGAGATATCCCGACAGCAATCCCAACACCGTCCCGATCGCCACCACGGCGACCGCCGCCGTCAGCCCCACCAGCAGCGCCGCCCGCGTTCCGAAGATCACCTGGCTCAACACGTCCCGCCCACTCGACGTAGTGCCCAGCCAGTAATCCGGCGACACCGGCATATACCGTGCGACCCGGCGCCCCACCCGCAAGATCTCCTGCGGATCGTGCGGCGCCAACATCGGCGCCAACGCCGCCACCAGCGCGATCACCGCATAGATCGCCGCGCCCACCGCTGCGAACGGCTCGGACCGCAACAGCCCGAACAGCGCCCTAACGCCGCGCACCGACCGACACTCGCGGGTCCAGCGCCGCATAGGCGAGATCGGCCAACGTGTTCATCAGCACCAGCGCCGCCGCGATCATGACGAACGCGCCCTCCGCCAACGGGTAGTCCGCACCTTGCACCGCGTTGACCAGCAGGCGCCCGATGCCGGGCCAGCCGAACACCGTCTCGACCACCACGTTGCCGCCGATGCTGGCGCCGAGCCCCAGCGCGAACGCCGTCGCCACCGGCAGCAGCGCATTGCGCGCGGCATGCCGCATGACGATCGACCAGCGCGACAGGCCCTTCATGCGCGCCATGGTAATGAACTCGTCGGACAAGACCTCGAGCATCGTCGCGCGCATCATCAGCAGCGGCAGGCCCAGCAAATACAGCGCCAGCGTCAACGCCGGCAGCGCCAGGTGCCACCAGAAATCGCCGGAAACGAGCCGCTGCAACACCGAAACGTCCGGCGCCCCGGGGCTGCTGGCGCCGCCGGTCGGAAACCACCCGGTCTGAAACGCCAGTCCGGTGAGCAGCAGCATGCCGAGCCAGAACTCCGGCGCCGAGCGCGTCGCCAGCGCCGCCGGGATCGCCACCGCCTCGACCACCCCGCCGCGGCGGAACGCCAGGAACGCTCCCGCCACGATTCCGACCGCATAGGCCACCCCGAGCGAGACGACCGTCAGCACGATCGTGTTAGGCAGCGCTTCCAACAACAGGTCCAGCACGGGTCGCCCCTGCAGGAACGACGTCCCGAGATCGCCGCGTAGCAGATTGGCCAGGTAGAAGAGGTATTGTTGCCACAGCGGCCGATCCAGCCCGAACGAGTGCAGCAGCGCCGTCCGCGTCTCCTCCGTGAAGGTCGGCGTGATGAAGTTGAGCGTGGGATCGCCGGGCGCGAGGCGGAATAACAGAAAGGCCAGGCTCGCCACCGCCCAGAGCACGAAAAGCAGGTGGCGGAGGCGCTCGAACAGAAGCTGGCGCAACGGCTTACTGATACGCTGCCGTCGTCTCCTTCACCCCTGGCGGATAGTGCAGCTTGCCATCCACCAGCGTGTAGCCCGCATCCTTGAGGATCTTCTTCGCCCCTTCCAGGTTTTTGCCGGGGATCTGATCCAAGATGTTCGGCACCGCCCAGAACTTCAGTGCCGGCGACACCCAGCTATTGGCCGGCACCGCCGCGTCGCCCCAGGCATCGGCGGCCAGTGTCTCGCGATCCATCGCCGCCGACAGCGCCTGCCGGAACGCGACGTCGCCGAAGGGCGGGCGACGCTGATTGTAGCCGACGAACTTGAAACCGATATCGAGGCTGTCCGACACGGCGATCGCCTTGTCCGACTTGCCGAGCCCATACAGCAGTTGCGGATCGCCGGTGTAGTCGGTCAGGAAGTTGATCTCTCCGCTCCGCAGCGCGCCCAGCGTTGCCTCGATGTTGGGCATGATGCGCATGATGAAGCGGGCCGCCTTCGGCTTGGACCAATGGTCCGGATTGGCCGCGAGCACGATCTGCTCGTTGAGGTTGATCGACACCACCTTGAACGGCCCGGAGCCGACCGGCTTGGGTTCCATGACGCTTTCCGCGGTCTGCGGCTTGGTGGCGAGATCGTCGAAGATCGGCTGCCATACGTGCTTCGGCGCTAGGTTCAGCTTGGACAGCGAACTGACCAGGAACGCCGCATCCTGCCGCTTCAACGTGATCCGCAACGACTTGTCGCCGGTTTTCTCGACGCTGGCGATGTTGGCCACGAACGGCTTGTACATCGGCGATTTATCGCCGAAGCCCGGTGCCTGCAGACTGAACACCGCGTCGTCGATCGTGACCGGCTGGCCGTCGCTCCACGTCATGCCGTCTCGCAGCGTCAGCTCTACCGTCGTCGGTGTGGGCCGGGTCACCGTCTCGGCGGCCCATGGCTGCGGCAGGCCGTCAGGCCCGATGCGCATGAAACGGTCCCAGATCAGCTCGGTCGCCCACGACCCTTGGGCGCCCGGGATGTTGAACGGGCTGATGTTGGTCGGCACCGTGGTCGAATTGACGATGATGTCCTTCTGCGCGGTCTTCGGCGTCAGGCTGATCCAGGTCCAGAAGTTGCGCAGCCCGAGCCCTTCCTCGTCGACCGTGCTCTTCGGATCCCAAACCGTTTGGTTGAACGCCACGATGCTCTTCGGATGCACCATGAAGCCGTAGGGCTGGTCGTGGTTCACCAGTTCCTGCGCCTTTTGCATCAGCACCTGGCGCTTGCCGAGGTCGAGTTCCTGCCGCTGGGCTTGGGCGAGTTGGTCGTATTCCGGGCTGACGTAGCCGACGAAATCGTAGCCGTTGGCGGCGTTGGCCGACACGAACAGGTTATAGGTTAGCTCGTCCGGATCGCTCCGCTCGGGCCGCCCGACCATGGTCCAGGTCGTCGCATCCCATTTCTGCCGCTCGTACCACACCACCTGGTTGAACTGCTGGCTCGGCAGCGGCCGCACCGTCACCGTCAGCCCGAGCTGCTTCCAAGCATCCGCCACCAATTCGGCCGCGTTGTATTCCTGCGGCGAAACCGCCTGGGGCAATGTCAGCAACGTCAGCGGCCGCACCGGATCGCCTGATGTCTGAGCGTACGCAGCCGTAATGAGCAGCGCAGGGAGAGCGGACGCCAACAAGGCCAAACGCATCGGTGACTCCAACATCGGTTCCACCATCAATGCATACGGCATGCCGCGACGTCACGACTTGCCTCGCTGGAGAAACGATGGTGCGGTCGCGACCACCTGTCTGGAGTGCGCCATGCCGATCACCGAGGCCGAAGCCAAGTTCCTCCATCAGATCAGCCTCGACGTGCCGTGGTCCCTCGTGGAAAAATTCAGCGTCACGCCCCGCTGGCGCCCCGAGGACGTGAACCGGGCCATGGATATCCTGATCGACCGCCTCGGAGCGCTCGGCATCCCCGTCGAGGTGCATCAGCCGGAAATCTACCTCTCGGTTCCCTACAGCGCCTCCGTCATGGCGGGCGGGATCACCTGCCGCGCCAAGCCGCCCTCGTCGTCGCTCTCCGTGCCCGGTGGCCGCACCGCCAAGCTGGTCGCGCTACAGGCCAACCCGAAGGCGCTCCGCTCCTATAACCGCGACATCGCCACCCTGTTCGGCGGCAGTATCACCTCTGTCGAGGAAGTCCGTCGTCTCGTCGCCGGCAACTTCGTCGTCATGCAGGGCTTCGGCAACCCGGCGCTCACCAGCCTGGTCGAGGAATGGGGGGGCGCCGGCCTCATTGCCTGCAATCCGGGCACCGACGTTCACTGGGGCACCTGCACCACCATTTGGGGCAGCCCCGATCTCCAGGACTGGCCGCGCAAGCCCGGCATTCCCGTCGTCGCGGTCAACAATCCGGACGGCGCGCGGCTGATGGCGCTGGCCGCCGCGGGCGGCGAGGCGACCATCCGCACCGATCTCGTCGAAGGCTGGTTTCCGCAGAAGATCCCGATCGTCACCATCCCTGGGGCAACCGATCCGGATCGATACGTGCTGCTGCACGGTCATCTCGATAGCTGGGAAGTGGGCGTCGGCGACAATGCGACCGGCGACGCCACGCTGCTGGAGCTGGCGCGCGTGCTGTGGATCAATCGGGCGTCGCTGACGCGCGGGGTGAAGATCGCGTGGTGGCCGGGTCACAGCACCGGGCGCTACGCCGGCTCGACTTGGTTCGCCGACCGATTCGCCGCCGATCTCGACCGCAATTGCCTGGCCCAGATCGATTGCGACAGCCCGGGCTGCCGCTGGGCGACGTCGTATCACGACACCCGCGCCTTCACCGAGTGCGCGACCCTGGCCGAGGGCGCCATCCGCGACATCGTGCCTGACGCGGTCATCGCGACGCACCGCCCACCGCAGGCCGGCGATTACAGCTTCAACAATATCGGCCTGCCGAGCCTGTTCATGCTCAGCTCGACCATGCCGGACGACGTCCGGGCCGAAAAAGGCTACTACGACGTCTCCGGCTGCGGCGCAAACATCGCCTGGCACACGGAGAACGATACGATCGAGATCGCCGATCGCGAACGGCTGTTGATCGACATGAAGATCTATCTCCTGGCGGTGCTCCGCATCGCCAATGCCGAGGACCTCCCGTTCGATTGGGCTGCGACCTGCGGCGAGTTCGTCGCGACAATTGACGACTACGAAGCCGCATCGGGCGGCTTGGCCGATCTGGCGGCGGCACGCGCGGCGACCCTGGCCCTGCAGTCGGCATTGTGCCGCTTGCCGGAATTGGAGACGGCCCGGCGGAACGAGGTGCTGCACGCGTTGGGACGCATCCTCGTGCCCGTCAACTACACGCGCGAGGCCCGCTTCCGCCACGACCCGGCCTATACCTTGCCCAAGCTGCCCACGCTCTCGATCGCGGCGGAACTCGGCCGTTTCGAGGACGATCATATGCGCCGGGTCGCCCAGACCGAGCTGCTGCGTGGGCAGAACCGGTATGTCGGTAGTATCAATCAAGCCCAGCACCTGATCGAGGCAGCATGTCGATGAGCGAAACAACACCCGATACGCTACTGATCTGGGGCGCCGGTGCCATCGGCGGCACGATCGGCGCGTTCCTCGCCCGCGCGGGTCACGACGTCCTCCTGGTCGACACCGTCGCCGAGCACGTCGCGGCCATGCAGGCAGACGGGCTGACGATCGAAGGTCCCGTCGAGAGCTTCACGACACCGGTGAGCGCCGCCACGCCCGACCAGGTCACCGGCCAGTTCGATCGCATCATCCTCGCCGTCAAGGCCCACCACACCGAGGCGGCGAGCCTGATGCTGCGTTCGCACCTCGCGCCCGGCGGCTATGTCGCGTCGTTCCAGAACGGACTGAATGAACTGGTGATCGCCGATGTCGTCGGCCCCGCCAACGTGGTCGGCGCGTTCGTCAATTTCGGTGCCGACTACCTCGCCCCCGGCCGCATCCTGTATGGCAACCGCGGCGCCTGCGTCGTCGG
>JBPBQE010000147.1:0-11264 GCA_050954595.1 Janthinobacterium lividum
AACGCCTGAGACCACGGCCGACTACCAGCTGCAAGAAGAATTAAGCCGTCCGACTCTGGGTTCGACCGCGATTCGCGTGCTGTCGCAGCGCTACGCTGAGTGGAGAACAGGGGCACGCAAGATCCTGAAGCTCTGCTCGGCCTGACAGTGTTCGAGATGTATCGTAACGAACCTGTGACCATTTGATGTTAGCCTCCGACCGTTCATGCCCCTGCATAGGCTCACGTTCGTCACCAGCGCGTGGAGGTGGACGAGATCGGTTGACGGGCTAGGTCACCAGAGGGAAACGGATCACGAACCCTGTGCCTGGCACCATGTCGAGCTGTTCCAGGTTCCCTCCGACCTGCTGGACGAGGCGCTTGACCAGTTCGGTGCCTGAGCTGCCCAAACGCGGCGGTCCCATGCCTACGCCATCGTCGCACACCTGCAGTACCCCTTCTCCCTCAGGGGTGGTCTCAAAGTTGACGCTGATCGTGCCAGATCTGCTTTCGGGAAACGCGTGTTTGAGTGCGTTGGTCGCCAGCTCGTTCACGATCAATCCGAGAGGAACAGCCCGTTCGTGCGGCATCTCGCAAGCAACCAGGCTGGTCTTGACCTCGACGTTCTCGCGCCGTTTCCTCAGGTTGCCGCAAAGCGTCTGCAGGTAGTCAGCCAACTCTACCTTCAGTGCTCCTCCTCCTGGGGTGAGCTGGTCGTGGGCAAAGCCTATTGCCGTCACCCGGTCCATGATGTGGCTGAAGCCACGCTTTGCCTGCTCGTCCGTCTGCTTGCGTCTTTGCAGGATCAGCATGGAGAGGATGAGCTGGAGGTCGTTCCTGCTTCGGTGGCGTAGCTCTTCCAGCAGTGTGCGTTCCTGTGCCAGGGCAAGCGCGGTGGTCGCTTCAGCTTCAGTGACACGCTGCAGGCGCATGCGGGCCTGGAGCGCCAGACCGAGAATGTTGCCCAAACCACACAGGAACTGCACGTCGTCGGCACCGAAGTGTCGCGGCGTCTCGCTGTCCACCTCGGCCACGCCCCAGATAACGCCGCCATTGACGATGGGCACATTCAGGGCAGAAGCGATGTTGTGCTCGCGAAGCACCGGCGGGTAGCGGAACTCCGGGTTATTCTGCGTATCCTCCACAATGACCGCTTGGCCGGTCTGGAATGCCCGCCCAGGAAGTGATGCGACGTCGCTCCCGAGTGAGGTATGCCCGACCACTCCAGGCTTCCAGCCGACGCCGGCCACCATCAGCAGATCACCGGCTTCAGGACGATAGCGCAGCATCTTGGAATGACTGATGCCGATCCCGCGGGCTGCCTGGACGCAGGCGAGCTGCAGGAGATGGTCGATGTCGCTGGTGTCGGGAGCTACGCGTGCGAAGTCCGTGAGGATTTCGGCGTAACGCCGTGTGCGTGCGAGCTGCTGGTTGAGCGAAGGAGTGACGTCAAAGTCCATATTAAGCCCATCCTGTGATGGTCTGCACAGATTTACCTGATAAGACACTAAAAGAAGCCTGTACAGCGAGTGCTGCAAGTGAAAGCAGGGCTTACCTGCCTAAGTTTTGGCTCCGTTGCTCGCGGACCTCCACTCTTAGCTCTCGGATGTATCGATCAGATCCTTGATGCGGCTGGCGATTACCTCCATCGCGAACGGCTTTGTCAGGACGTGCATGCCGGGGTCGAGATGGCCGTGGCTGAGTACGGCGCTTTCGGCGTAGCCGGTGATGAACAGCACCTTTAGATCGGGTCGTGCTACCCGAGCTCCATCCGCGACCTGCCGTCCGTTCATGCCTCCTGGCAAGCCCACGTCGGTCACCAGCAGGTCGATCCGCACATCCGACCGCAATATCTGCAACCCGGCCGCGCCGTCGGCCGCTTCGAGGGCTCGGTAGCCCAAATCTTCCAGCACATCGGTCACAAGCATCCGTATCGTGGGCTCGTCGTCCACTACCAGCACCGTCTGGCCCTCCTTTGCCCGTGGCGCGTCGGCCAGCTCGGGAGCGAGCTGGGCCACGTCCGTCTCGCCCAGGTACTGGGGCAGGTAGAGGCAGATCGTTGTTCCCTGTCCAACCTGAGAATGGATGCGCACTTGGCCGCCGGACTGCTTGGCGAAACCGTAGATCATCGAGAGGCCAAGGCCGGTGCCCTGCCCGATCGGCTTGGTGGTGAAGAACGGTTCGAACGCTTTGGCGGCCACCTCGGGCGTCATGCCCGTGCCGGTGTCGGATACACAGAGCGAGACATACTGGCCGGGTGCCAGGTCGCGCTCCTGCGCTGCGCGTCGGTCGAGCGAGCGATTGCTGGTCTCGATGGTGAGCTTGCCACCGTCCGGCATGGCGTCACGGGCGTTGATGCACAAGTTCAGCAGCGCGTTCTCGAGTTGGCCCGGGTCGATCAGGGTCGGCCAGAGGTCAGGAGCCCCGACGAGCGGCTCGAACTCGATGGCTGGCCCGACCGTCCGACGGATCAGGTCCTCCATGCCCCGAGCCAACCGGTTCACGTCTGTCGGCTTGGGGGCGAGTGTCTGCCGACGTGAAAAGGCCAGCAGCCGGTGCGTCAACGCTGCCGCTCGCTTGGCTGCGCCTTGGGCGGCAGTGACGTAGCGCTCGACATCGTTGATCCGGCCCTGCGCGATGCGGGCCTGCAGCAGCTCCAGGCTACCGGTGACGCCGGTCAGCAGGTTGTTGAAGTCGTGCGCCAGGCCACCGGTCAGCTGCCCCACCGCCTCCATCTTCTGCGACTGGCGAAGCGCTGCCTCTACGGCCATCAGCTCGTGCGTGCGCTGCTGCACCTCGGTCTCTAGTGAGGCGGCAAGATCCGCCAGCGACTTTTCTGCCCGGCGGCGCTCCGTTGCCTCCCGGGTACGCTCGGCGACGTCGCGGATAAACGAAAGCTCGTCGTCAGGCCATTCCCGCGCGTCGGCATGGTTGAGGTAGAGAAGCGCCACGAAGCTCTCCTGCTCCATCAGCGGCATGTTCACGAAAGCACGTGCCGAGACCGCCTCGAGCGCCGGGGCGGCATCACGAGTGCGCCCATCCAGGCGGGCATCAGTCACGACGGCAGTGTGGCCCTGTTTCAGGTCGTCAATGTAGGAGCCGAAGTCGCGGAAATGGAGGGTTCCGGCCAGGCTGTGTATACCGGCAGCATTCCAGTCCCGGACGATGGTGATCGTCTCTGCCGCCTGATCGATCAACCCGTAGCCGGCACGGCTCACGTCCAAGGTCTGGCCGATTAGCTCCGCGACGCAAAAGCCGATCTGGTCCGGATCGTCCTGCCTGCGGAAAATATCACTCAGCTCGACCAGGGCGGCACGCATGCGATCCGCCCGGTGCTCGATCGTGACATCCCGTGACACGCCGGCCATCCGCAGGGGCTGGCCATCTGCATTGACGAAAGCTTGGCCACGGGAGGCCAGCCAGCGCACGGTGCCGTCCGGCCGCGTGATCCGGTAGGTCACGTTGTAATCGGCCTGGTCCTCGATCACGCGGGTTAAGGCATCCTCGGCCAAGGCGCGATCGTCGGGTAGGATTGCTTCCAGGCGGTCGCCGTAGTTGAAGGGCTGGTCGGACGGGCGGCCGAACAACTCCTTGCAGGCGTCCGACGCTGACAGCTCCATGCCCGCGAATTCGAGACTCCAGGTTCCGAACTTGCCGGCGCGCATGGCGTAGGCCATCTCGCGTTCGCGCTCCTCCTGGCTGCGCAACCGGTCGGTCAGTTCCGCCATCAGGGCGGCGTTGTCTGTCTCCAGCCCTTCAAGGCGTTCGCGCTCCAGCGTCACGTCAACCTGGCTGGCGAAGAAGTAGGCGAGCTCGCCATTGGCATCGAGAACCGGCGCCATGAGTAGCCGGTTCCAGAACGCAGACCCATCCTTGCGGTGATTGCGAATGTCGAGCTGGACCGGCCGCACGGCTCGGACAGCGTCTCTGATTTTGTTAATGGCGTCGTGGTCAGACTCAGGCCCTTGCAGGAACCTACAGTTGCGGCCGAGGATCTCCTCTCGGGCATAGCCGCTCATGCGACAGAACGCGTCATTGATGAAGATGGCCGGATTGTCGGGCAGCCGTGGGTTAGTGATGATCATCGGCATGCGGGTGGCACGAACCGCAGCCACGAACGGGTCCGACCTGTCGTCTTGGCCATGGATCTCGGCGGTAATGCGCGCCTCGTCCAGCTTCACCTTCTCCCGCACTGCATTTAAGGTTAGCTCAGTCACGACGGCTCTTCTTCCGCACGGCACGCAGGCCAACGTGTTGCGGCGCTATGCTGTCTTCCTGCCGTGGCTGCGAGTTTTGTTCGCCATCAATGGCCAGCAGACGCAAGCCGGCTCGGATGACCTCGCTTGCGCTGCCATACAGCCCGGACGCGACCTTGCTTGCGACCATGTTGGCTAGCTCAGGAGTGAGGGAGATCGTTAGGGGGTGGCGCGTTGGCACGTCTTTTCACCGGGCTGAAGTGTCATACCACCAGCTCTAACACCTAGTTGTTTCCCAAATATGAAGAGCAACAACTTTCGGCTCTGTTGCATTTTTCTTGGGTGGACGCGTTTCGGCCTTGTGATCGGCGGCGCTTTGCAGCGCAGGCCGAATAGCTTGTTGACGAAGCGGACCTCCCCTGCGGCGCTTGGCTCCCGCAAGATGCAGTGCTCGCGACGAATCATGCGCATGATCTCGAAACCCTTAATGGTCGCATACACTGTTTTCATCGTCTGGAGCCCACGCGCCGGTCTGATCAGCTGCT
The DNA here is from genome assembly GCA_050954595.1 of Janthinobacterium lividum. GTDB lineage: Bacteria > Pseudomonadota > Alphaproteobacteria > Acetobacterales > Acetobacteraceae > JAVVHH01. Next base: position 4,720 of record JBPBQE010000147.1, read on the forward strand.
TCAGCACGCCATAGTCGGCTTCGATGATATCTTGGCTCTGTTGCATTAACGCGGGCGGTGCGGTTTCTCGGACGAGTTTGATGAGGTTTACCCTGTCCGTGTTCAAGCGCCGTCGGTTCCCGACCATGGCGCACTGAAGCAACTAATCCGGCCAGTGCGCGGGCTCCAGACGATTAGGACGGCCTTTGCGACCATCAGGGGTTTCGGGATCATGCGCAGGATCCGTCGCCGGCATTGCATCCTGCGCGAGCCAGGGACTGCAGGCAAGATCCGCTTCGTCAACAAACTGCTCGGATTGCCCGCCTAGTGACACCAATCACAAGGCCGAAACGCGTCCACCAAGAGTTAATGCAACAGAGTCCCTGCGCTTCGCCCAACGCACGATCCCGTCGCGACGTTCTCGCTGTTCCAGCACGTCAATGGGTACGATCGCTCTCTAGCTAAGCGGGAGAGAGCACATTGTGAGGCTCAGGGCTTGGGGTTACGCCGCGAGCTGTTCGGCTTTAGAATCCGGGTTGGTGGCCGCCCAGGTCCACGCCCGCAGGGTGTGCATCTCCTGGGCTTTGGACCGGCCGAAGACGATCCACTCAAGCACGTCGGTCAACCGGCTTCTCTGGTAGCAACTAGCCGAGCATCAATCCGCTTTATGGACGAAACTAGCGTGTTCGCGCACCTGACCACCTTGTCGTCGCTGTGCATTGCAAGTCGGTCGGCGACAAGCAGCATCGGGGTTAGCATCCCCCTGATGTCGTGACGCGCAATCGATAAGATCTTCTCCAACTCGACTAGACGATCGAGCTTGGATTGTACATCCGGCGGAAGACTGGGGTCGGCCATAAAGTAGACAGGGCCTCCATACTCGTTGTACTCGCGCGATTAGTTCCGGCGATGCTTATTGTCTCGGTGTCGTTTGGGGCAGCGATGGGACAAATTTCGCCGGAAGTAAGTCATTATTTTTACGGTTCAGTGCGCGGAAGCCTATTGCTCCCGCATCGCAACTGGCTCGGCTACGAGTTTCTTCCAGCGATCGAGCTTAACCTTTTTACAACTAATGCGTCCGCAGTGTGCGTCCCATGATGTAGACGGTTGAGACGATTGCTTGTTCGTGGCGGAACTACGTGAATGAGTTAAAGGCTGGCCCGACCCTGAGCGGCTATCCCTTTTAAAGCCTGCCCGGTCAGAGAAGCTCGCTTCTTGCCGCCAGTAGATGCTGCTTCTCGCCCGCGCTTCTATGGGTGGGTTTGGTGGCTTGTTAAACAGCCATCATCACGATCGGTCTTGCACGTCATTCAAAAGATTTCAGCCGTGAGCGTGTATGAAGCGCTCTTGGCTTCATCGCGAACCGACAAAACTAGTCAGTTGTGCCTTTAGAGCTTCCATGTCGCCGAAGGTGCCGACCAAGGCCAGATTTTCATTCTTGCTTTCGAACAGTTCGAGGCATTGTGCGGTGCCCGCGATGAGGAAGCTTTTCTGCTCATCGGCGTGCGTAGTGGTCTCGATGAGAACGAACCGGTAGCCGTCATAATCGTCGCCGGCCTGGATATCCCAATCCTGCCCGGTGGCCCGAGCGATTTCGGCTACGGTGTCGGCCTGCTTTGAGGTGATGCTGTTCAGCGCGGGAACCAACGCCTGGTCGCAAATGAGTGCATCGTAAGCCGGGTAGGTTTTGTTGATCATTTTGATTGCTCTCCGGCCGTTTGGGCCGTGCTCCTTGCTGCACGACACGTGTCGACAAGAAGAATGCAAAGATTTTGGTTACCAAAAGGTTAACGCAGTTCTGAACGGCCGGTAACGAATTCAGGCACTTGCACGCAACACATGAAGCGTGTTTACAACCTAAGCGGGAAAGATCGTTAACTCAGGTTGCGTGTTTCGTGCATTTACCGTGTGTTAGCAGTTGCGTTGAACACCAAATAACGCGATTGTGTGCTCGCTAAAGTTGTGGGGCACAGAATGCGCGTCCTTTTGGTTGAAAATAACGTTCGGCATGCAGCAGCGATCACCGCTGACCTGAAAGCCGATGCCATCACGGTAGAACTAGCCGGAAACGGTGAGGATGCACTCTACGTCATGCGTGACTACGAGTTCGATCTCGTGCTGCTCAATCAACGGCTTCCCGACATGGATGGCAGCACGCTGATCAGCCGTATTCGTTTGGCCAAACACCACACTCCAATCATCGCACTCGCGGCCGCTCCACAAGCACGACTGCGCGCGCTGGCCGCCGGTGCCGACGACGTGGTCGAACTCGAGATGGATCGGGTCGAACTGATCGCACGCATCCGCGCTGTCGTACGCCGTAGCCGCGGCTTCAGCCAATCCTCGCTGCGCGTGGGCAATCTCACCCTGGATGTCGACCAGCACGACGTCACCGCCAACGGTGTGCGCGTGCACTTCACGTCTAGGGAATTCGCCATCCTTGAACTGCTGGTTCTCCGCCGCAACGTGATCATGACCAAGGAAGTGATTCTCGCTCACCTGTATGGCGGCCTAGACGAGCCTGAGATCAAGATCATCGACGTATTTGTCTGCAAGGTCCGCAACAAGCTCGCCAAAGCCGGATTGCCTAACGTCATCAGCACCGTCTGGGGGCGGGGGTACACCGTCAAGGACGCCGCGCCAGACACACCACGCATTTCACCGCGTCCACAGCCGGCACAGATGGAGCGCGTATTCGCCTGATCGGGCTCGATCAAAACGGATATCCACGCTTCGATGTGCTTGCTGCTGCGTGTCGAGCCGGCGACGGTCTAGCCCTGCCCTTCCCAGCGGTTTTGATCTCCAAGGATTGTTTCCCGCTACTTCCAGTCTTTGACCGGCTGCGAGCCTCGGCCGAGCGGCTCAAGGCGGAAATGGGCGTCATTTCAGACGAGGTGACGCCGAGTTTTTCCAAGTGATCGCGCTTACCCCGGAAGCCAACGTCCAACTCGGCAAGTTTGAGGTTTACTACATCGAGCAATAGCGACCGCACGCCCTTCAGAACCTTGGGCATGCTCTCGCCGAAGCGAGCCTGGTCATCCTGAACGTCCTCAGCGCGGCCTACCTGCACCCCGCCCGTACCCGGAGCTGGATAGTCTCGAGTTCCTGTGGCTGAAGCGGGGCCGCTATTGGATTGCCTATGTCCAGCCGGCCCGGTTATCGCTGGCATCTTCTTCGATACCGACGACATCCCGAACCGGGGCGGGTAACTCCAAAGCTCGCCCGCGCATAACCGAAGGGTGACACGTGGGCGGCTTCGTGTGACCTCACAGCACAATTCGGAGGGTTCAATGAAGGCAGCAGAGTTGATTGGCCACGTGGCAGAAGCTGCCGGGATCGAGAAGGGCCAAGCCAAGAAGGCGGTCGAAGCGGTGTTCGCCGGCATCACTGAGGCAGCCAAGGCGGGCAACGAGGTGAGCCCACCCAGATTCGGCAAGTTCAAGGTCAAGGACAGCCCTGCCCGCCAGGACCGCAATCCGGGAAAGCGATCGAGATCGCCGCCTCTCGCAAGCTGACGTTCGCTCCGGCCAAGCAGGTCAAGGACGCCCTCGCCGGCTGAAAAGCCGCAGCGCGACTGCTTTCCACGCCGGTTCCCGCGCGCCGGTGAGCATCGGGACAGATGGCCTGCCCTGCTGTTCCCCGGACCGCACCACCTCATTCACGGGCGATGCGGCGGGCGTTGAACCTCTGGGCATGAGATCCCGCAAATCCACCTCAAGAGCACCGGCGATCTTCGCCAATGTGACCAAAGAGGTGTTATGCAGGCCGTTCTCGGCCGAGAACACCACATTTTGTCGGCACAGACGCCGTCCGTGCGAGCATCGCTTGCGTCATCCCGCGTGCCTTGCGGACTTTCACGATCTCCCGGCCAACCCTGTCGAGAAGAATTTCTTGGTGTGACGAGCTGAACTTCGGCATGGACACGTCGGGCTTGCGCGGGTCCGTATCTGGCTTGGCTGGATTGTCGTTCATATCACCACCTGCTGGGTGTTAGGGCCGGAAGGTATCAGGGCGCGGATGCCGGCCAAAGGCGACCGACGACATATCTAGTATGGGTCTGGGCTAAAGCTCGGCCGGGCAGCCGCTGCATCCCGCGTCTGGCGCAGCTCCGCCGCCTCGATGCCACGCCGGGCGAGTTCCGCGGTCTGGTCGCGCATGGTGCGCAGGAAGCTCTCGATTTCCTGGCCGAGCGCGGTCACGGCGTGGCCATTTCGGGTCAACGCTTCCTCCAAGGCGCCAAGCTGCGAGCGGACCGCCTTGCGATCGGCTTCGGCCCGTAGCTGGGCACGAACCTCGACCCCCGGCTTGCGTCCGGCAGCCTTGGCAATCTCGATGCGGTGCTCGCCCTGAATGAAGGTGTCGATCGCCGCCTCTCGGGTGCGCCGGGTGCCGTTGGCTAGGTCCATGCCAAGAGCCTTGTAGAGCTTGGTGCTCATGTCTTCGGCCACCCGGTCCCACAGATCCTTGGTCGTCACCTCGGACACGTCGCCGAGCGCACGACGCATCTTCACTGCCTCGAACACGGCCGCTTCCGCGATCAAAGTATGGACCTGGGTGACGTGACGGCTTTCCGCCACGTAGGTCTTGAAGGAGGTGGCGCCCGCGGTGCCGCGTGGCAGGGCGTTGATGTGCTCCCCGGAGGTGATGCCCTGGGCACTGTCCACCGTCAGGGCATGGCCGTAGGCCAGCAGCAGCCGGTCCGATTTCATGTCCGTTAGCCGTTTCCACTGCACCTCGCCGTCGCGGCCGCGCTTGTCGCGCAGCACTACGCCACCGGCCGTCCAGCGGACGATCTCAACCACATCGCCGTTGGAGCCGATATCGCCGCGCTTACCGTCGATCGTGGCCGAGGTCTTGCGGAACAGCCGCACCTTATCCCCGGGCGCCAGCTGCAGGTCATAGGTGGTGCCGCGCTGGTCGACCGCGGCGAACTCGCGTTCCTCCGGCCCCAGTTCGCCGCGCTCCTTCATCCGGGTCCGGATGGCGCGGCTGATATCGGCCGCATCCTCGTTCGTGAGCGCCGATACCGTGACCCCCAGCTTGGACCCTGCAGCCCGGAGCACATCTCGCCGTTCCATATAGAGGTCAGCGATGCGGTCGATCACCTGGTCCTGGTCGCCGCCAACCAGGCGGGCCGTGCCGTCCGCCCGCTTCATCGCCAGTGCCTCGGCGGCCAAGCCTTCGCGGAACAGGCCCGCGATCTCCCGCCCCCGCTTGGTCTCCTGCCGCACCGTTGTCAGCAGCTCGGGCATGGCGTCCTTCGGCAGCGAGCGCCGCATGATCTCGATGGTGTCGCCGGCCTCGACGGCCTGGCACTGGTCCTGGTCGCCCAGCCCTTTGATGGCGAAGCCGTGCTGCGCTTGCAGCTCGAGGATGCGCAGCATGGGCCGGGGGGCTACCTGGCTCACCTCGTCGATAACCAAGACGGTGTTGCGCGACAGGGTGATGGAGCCGTCGTCAACCGATCGCAGGAAAGGTTCGATGGCGATGGTTCGCTTGATGCCGGTGTCGAGCAGGGCGTCAGCCTGCTTCCAGCCCGTGGACAGGCCGATGACCTCCCTGCCCTCCGGGCTGAACGCGGTATCGGCGTGGTAGGCAGCCACCAGCGGCCGCAGCAGAGTGGACTTGCCGGCGCCGGCGACGCCGGTCAGGAAGCTGAGATTGCCGCCGGTGCCGAGGGCGTAGATTGCCGCTTGCTGAGCCGCCCCGTGCTCGGGCTCCCGGGTGAAATCGAGACCGGAGGCGCCGATCGCCGCCCGCAGCGCCGCCGGGGACAGCGCACCGGAGCGATCCCTGGCCGCCTCCTTGGCGCGGGCGGCCAGGGTCTCCTCAATGCGGACCTGGGCGGTGTTCGTGACCTTCACCTTGTCATCCAACATGCCGAAGATCAGCGCCGCGTGCTCGCCCCGGATCTGAAGCCCGCGATGCTCCAGCAGCTCCATCACTTGGTCGACGTCGGCCGGGCCGCCCGCGATGCCGACCCCGATTAGGCCGCGGGCGGCAAAGGTACGGAGCTTGTCCTGGGTCAGCACGGCGGCGGTGTGGAACTCCGTGGCCAGGTGTTTGGCAGCAAACTGGTAAGCCCACTCGAACCGCTGATCGTTGGTCAGCGCCTCGACGGAAGCGTTCTCCATGACCGTCTTGTGGTGCCATCCCATGGCCGCGGCCTGGTCGCGCCAAACCTGCTGGTCGGTCCGGCTGTCATGCTTGGTGAGGCGCTCGACCGTGGCGGCGGCCGACATTAGGCCGAACTTGCGCTCCGCCGACATCGCATCCCAATCCTCGCCCTGCTCCGTGGCGAACCGCTTGGCGTTGCGCTCCGTCTGCCGGCGTCCCTTGCTGAAGGCGTCCACGGCCGCCTGGGGGATCGCTGGCAGCATGACCGCCTCGTGCTTGGTGTCGTAGGCCGTGCGGATGCCAAGGCGGCGCAGCTCATCGGCCAGTTGCGCCTGGAAGTAGGCACCGAACTCATGCACCCGATCGTTCAGCCGCTTGGTGTCGAGCGACCCGACCCGGCCATCGGCGGTGACGACCATGTTGAAGAAGCCATTGTGGATGTGGGCGTG
>JBPBQE010000207.1:0-11236 GCA_050954595.1 Janthinobacterium lividum
ACCCTGCCAAGCCGCTCGTCAGCTACCAGACCTATCGACAACTATCTGGGTGGAACCTTCCTCCACGGGTGTTACGCGCCATCGGGGCGCACTGAATAGAATGGGTTAGCGCAGCATCGTGCGGTTTCGGTCGTAACTTCTGGACAGAGCTAAGCCCCTGAAATCAGGCCCGCGAGGAAAATGCCCGGAAGTCTTGATTTATGTACCCCACGCTCGTGGTGGTGACGATGCCGTTGCACGATGGATTTGAAGCCGAGGCGAGGCGGACTGCACACGAGCTGCTTCAGCGACTGCAGGATAAACAGCCTGAACGCCTCTCTGTCGGACTGCTGCATACTTTCTATAAAATGAGACTAAACAGCCAAACCGATTTGCTTGCCACAGCTGGTTCTATCCATTCATGAAATCGTAACCTTTCTAATGCACCTTGTTTGAGGCTATCTCGGCATCAGCAGAAATGCTGATGAAATTATCCCATTAATAGTCGGGCCAAAAGATCGCATTGTGCGTTTATTGTCTGAAGACAATGCCTCTACAGCAGTAGCCGGCTAAGTATAAATAATAAATTTTTTGTATTTGGTGGAAATAACTTATGACATCGGATGTAAACTCGTCGATACAGCATCCAGAGAAAATTGGAATTGGCACCGGACAATGGATTGCCGATGCGATGCAGCCAATCATAGATGTTGGTCGAGCAGATTTCTCATGGTATTATGATTGGGAGCAGACTGCCCTACCTAGTGCTACTCCACGTAATACCAGCGCTCTGTTTGCTCCAATGGTTTGGAATGCAAGCGACGTTACATCTGCACATCTGTCCGCTATCAAAGCATCTGGTGCGACTACGTTACTCGGCTTCAATGAACCCGATAACTCAAGTCAAGCTGACATGAGCGTGAACCAAGCACTTAGTCTTTGGCCGTCACTAATGGCCACTGGTCTACGACTTGGATCTCCCGCACCTACTACAAATGACACGATAGGAGAGAACTCCTGGCTTGCCCAATTTATGTCAACCGCAAAAAGCGATAATCTTACGGTGGATTTTATTGCGGTTCATTATTACTCAACGGACCAGAGTGTTGATGTTTTCAAAAATTGGCTTGAAGCTGTATATGCCCAATACAATAAGCCAATCTGGGTCACTGAATGGTGCTTAGCCGACTGGAATGATCCGGGACGATTTAGTGCTACCGACCAAGCATCCTTTGCGCAAGCAGGTACAAAAATGATGGACAGCTTGCCATTTGTTGAGCGGCAAGCATGGTTCGCCGCTTACAACGGCGGGGACGGATGGAACCTAAACAGCGGGGTCTTCGATGCAAGCGGTAATCTCACACCAGTTGGCTTAGCGTTTCGCGAGCTGAATACTGCCGCATCAGATACTACGCTACCGCTTTTGACTGCGGCTGAGAAGACATCGGGTTTGACAAACATGATCTCTGTCGACCTCTCCGGCACAGTGATCGACGCGCGCGGGGTGGCCGGGGTCGAGATCTACGATGTGAGTGGCGGACTTCGGGTCGATCTTGGGGCCGCAACAATAGGCAGCAATGGTACGTGGACGTTACAGGCGGCCGGACTGACTGATGGAGTCCACCAATTTACCGCGGCAGCTACCGACATTTCCGGCAGCAAAACAGGGCAGATTTCTGTCTCTATCGGTTGCTCTCCCGATCAATCGCGCAACTGTCTCACACTGCAGATGAGCGAGGATGCTTGGAACGGCGACGCCCAGTTTACAATCCAGGTCGACGGCAAGCAGATCGGCGACACGCAAACCGCGACCGCGTTCCATTCCGCCGGCCAGACCCAAGCTTTTACCGTGCTTGGCACCTTTACCGGGGCTCACACCGCCACCGTGACATTTCTCAATGATGCCTACGGCGGCACATCCAGCACGGACCGCAACCTTTACGTCAACAGCGCTAGCTTCAATGGCGCTACCATTTCCGGCGCATCACTGACCGAGTATTCGGCGGGGCCGCAAAGCTTCGGGTTCACCGGTCCGGCACCCGCCTCGACCTCGATTACCGCGACGACGATCGGTTCTGGATCGGACAGCCTCATACTGCAAATGAGCGAGGATGCTTGGAACGGCGACGCCCAGTTTACGATCCAGGTCGACGGCAAGCAGATCGGCGACACGCAAACCGCGACCGCGTTCCATTCCGCCGGGCAAACTCAGGCGCTCACGGTGCTTGGCACGTTTACAGGGGCTCACACCGCCACCGTGACGTTTCTCAATGATGCCTATGGCGGCACGTCCAGCACGGACCGCAACCTCTACGTCAACAGCGCTACCTTCAATGGCGCTACCGTTTCTGGCGCATCGTTAATTGAGTATTCGGCGGGACCGCAAAGCTTCGGGTTCCATTTAACATAGAGAATGTCAGCCGCAGCGTTGCATCTGGCCACCTGCTCAGCGTAGCACATATCGTAACTTGACCCCCGTTGTTTCCTCCAGTCTAGGCTAGAGTCCCCGCCTGTATACTTGTAATAGTTCAGATATTATTTACTCCGCCAGGAGAGCGGGGCTGCCTGAGACTAAATGAATGTCGCTTTGGCGCGGTTGACCTGAGTGAATGATACGTCCGCGTTTGAGTTCAATGACCTGATCGGAAGCCATGACAGTTTCCGTGCGATGGGTAATAACGATCAGGGTTCGTCCAGCAAACTCATGCGCAAGGTTGGAGCGGATGGTTTCGTCAAGTTCAGCGTTGAGGGCGTTGGTCGCCTCATCGAAGATCAAAATTTCTGGCTGCCCGAGAATGGCACGCGCGATTCCTATGCGTTGACGCTGGCCACCGGACAGATTGAGCCCTTGTTGGCCGATCCAGCTTGAAAAGCCGTTCGGCAATCCTTCGATGAAGTCGAGAATGCCGGCGAGGCGCGCAGCATTGCGGATGGCGCTGATGTCGGATTGCGGGCGCGACATGCGGATATTCTGCTCTATCGTACCCTCGATCAGTTCGACATCCTGACCCGCGAGGGCCACTCGCGTCAGCCAGGCCTCTCGATCGATCGAGGATAGCGCATGCCCATCCACGAGGATGGTACCGGCGTCAGGTTCATATAGGCGGAGGATCAGGTTGATAATGGTTGTCTTGCCAGCACCGCTCTCACCGATGATGGTCGTCACGGCACGCGTCGGGATCGAAAAGCTAATCCCGTTCAAAGCGGGGAATGAGGCGCCAGAATGCGTGAAGGCCACGTTGTCGAAAGTGATACCCTGCTCGAGCCTGCTGAAGGGTTGCATGCCCGATTTAGGGTAATGTTTGTCATCGGTGCGGATCAAGGCCAGGACCGGCCGAAGCGGCGGTCCCAATTCCGTAAGCCGCATCAGGTTGGCCTCGAACTCGCGCACATGCGGTTGCAGCCGGTAGAGCAGGGCGACGCAGGCGAGCGCCGTGGCAAAGGGAATGCCGCGGCGATCGGCAAATATGGTGATGGCAGCAAGCAGTCCGAAATAGGCAATCTCGGTGACGGGGTAAATGGCGGCGTAGAGCCGCTCCAGCATCAGGCCAAACTTGGCAGCCTTGGCCGAGGCCATCTCGAATTCTTGTTGGTAATGCCGTTCCTGGCCGAATGCCCGGATGGTCCGCATGCCTTGCAGCAGCACCAGCACACGAGCAGCCATGCCTCGATTAAACTGGTTGATGCGCTCGCCGAGCCGGGCCGCGCGGTTAGAGAGGACGCGAAATGCCGCGAATAGCAGAACCGACCCGGTGAAGGCGATGGCCGTGATCTGCCACGATAGAGCCAACAGGAATGTCATAAATACAACGATGGAGCAAAGACTGATTAGCACGCGGGTAAAGGACAGATATGCCTCGGCCACCGACCAGGAGGTGGTTGCGAGAACGTTCAGCAACTCGCCTTGGTCATATCTCCGAACCTCCTGGTAGGACATTTCGAGGCATTGCCGATGGAGGCGGTTGCGGACGGTTTCGCTAAGTCCGCTTCTGACGGAAGCAGCGATTGAGGAGTAGCAGAAGCCCAATGCGGCCTTCGCGAGCACCATGACAAAGATGAGCAGGGGGAAGCCGCCGTTCGGGCCAAGCGTGGTGCGCGCGGTGCGGAACAATCCGTCGAGCGGGCCGGCGATGCCGGGCATTTGTATGCCGCCGCCGATGGCTGCGTAGAGGAAGGCCACAACCAGAGTAATGCCCAGGCTTTCCGCAAATGATGTCGCGACACCGAGCACAATGAGCGGTGGCACCGCCCAGCCATGACCATAGGTTAGGCGAACAAGCTGGCGTATTTCGGGACGTGAGAGGCGTCGGCGCTCCGAAGGAGCATCCGATTTGGATGTGGACTCGGTCATGCCGGGCTCAATTCGTGCGGCTTCATCGATCAACGTTGGGGCGCGGCGTACGGAGATAAAATAGAAGGCCGGACAGGAAGCCACGTATCTCATCGGCGATCATCAGGTCGCGGTCCGACCACCCGCGGAGCAGCCCGCGCGCGACGCGGCGCGCATAGAGGTGAGGGAGAGTTACGAAGGCTCGGCGTAGGTTGCCGTAATTGCCGGTACGCTCGTATTGCACCATCAGCGCTGCTGCATGGCCCCGCATATAGGCGAAGATTTGACGGGAGAGGCCGGGCAGGTCGCGCCGGTGAAAATGGTAGGCGGCAGCAGAGGGTTCATAGCGGCAGCGGAAGCCGTGCGAGAGGATGCGATGCCAGTATTCTGAGTCGCCTGAACACCCGGCGGCGCCAACGTCGAGCCGTTCGTCGAATAGGCCGACATGTTCGAACACTTCGCGGCGAAATGCCATGCTGGCGCCGGCACCAATTTCCCAGGCCGGGCAAGAGTGGGTCCGATCAATGCGGAAGAATGCTTGGTCGAAGTCAAGCGGCACATATCCCCGGGCAAAGCTCCAGAAGGTCTCAAAATAGCGCTGGGCCTGGGTGGCGAGCTCGGCGGGCAGAACGAGACCGGTTACGACCATTACGTCGGGCGCGTCGAAAGCGGCAGTGAGACGCTCGAGCCAGCGTGGATGAAGATGCACATCGTCGTCGGTATAAGCGACAATGTCGCCTCGGGCGGCCTGGGCGCCGGTATTCCGAGCGATATCGAGACCCGAGCGGTCTTCGCGAACGTAGTGAACTCCCGCGGCTAATGTAACCGCGCGAGTCCGTGTATCTTTGGAAGCATTGTCGACCACGATAATTTCATTAGGCACGCGCGTTTGTTGCTCGAGTGAGGATAAGCAACGCCTGAGTTCTTCGGCCCGGTCGCGCGTACAAATGACGACACTAACGCGGCGGCGATCGACGGGACGGCCTAGGCGCTCAAGCTCGGTGCCTTTGCGGGCGCGGGCCAGCGTGGCCGGCTCGACCGCAGCAGCCAAAAGCGCCTCGGGGTCGTTGCCTAAGCCGTTAGCGGTCAAGGTACCGGGATAGATTTGCCCAACGGGCCAGTCACGATACCAAAATACGACGAGACTGCCGGCCGGCAAGGGTGGCCAGACTGGTGGCAGAGCCTCGATATCCAGGTGTCGTACCTGTTCGGAAGCGGGAGGCTCGAACATTGTTACGGTCAAGCAGCCTGACTCATAAGCTCTGCCTGAAACCATGCGATGGTACGGCTGATGCCTTCTTCGTATGGTACAGCACAGGTCCAGCCGGGCAAGACGCGGTTCATGATGGTGAGGTCGGGCCTCCTATTCGTAGGATCCTGGGGAGTAGGAGGGTGGAATTCTACGGTTGAGCCGGGAAAGCATCCTTGCACGTGCCGGGCCACGTCAAGTACGGAGACTTCGCGGTCATTGCCGACGTTCAGGGGCCCAGGATAATCCGTCTCGTCACGCCAGAAATAGCGTGCAAGCGCCTCGACAATATCGTCAATGTAACCCCAGCTTCTACTTTGGCTACCATCTCCATAGATGGTAATCGGGGTTCCGCGAATGGCTTGGGTGATGAAGTTGGAGACGGCGCGGCCGTCATCGGGGCGCGTTCGGGGACCAAAGCAGTTGAACAGCCGAACAACCTTAATTCGGGTGTTATGAACGCGCCGTGACTCAAACAGAATAGCTTCGCAACAGCGTTTGCTCTCGTCGTAGGAGGATCGTGGACCTGTGCAGTCAACCGATCCGCGATAAGTCTCTGGCTGGGGTGAGACGAGCGGATCGCCATAGACCTCGGATGTGGAGGTGAAGGCGTATTGTCCGCCGGGGCGGAGGTATGTCAGCAAGTTCATGGTGCCGAGCACGTTGGCCGACACTGTTCGGAGTGGCTGGGTCATGTACCAGGGAGGCGAAGCTGGCGAGGCAAGCCCGTAGATCTCATCAAACAGCCCATCAAAGCGGTAATGCTCGGCATCGCCTTCGAGGAATGAAAGGCGACGGTCGTGGATATGACTCAGGTTCTCGCGTCGTCCGGTCCAAAGGTTGTCTAGGACGACAAGCTCGTCGACGTTGTCGCGCTTAAGTAGCCTATCGATGAGATGTGAGCCAATGAATCCAGCACCGCCAGCGATAAGAACTCGCATTCAAATTCATCCTCGAGTTATGAGCCAAGAGACCAGCCCTTTACCGCTCTATATCGTCAAACAAGCAATATTTTCACTTGAATGTCTCATAAACATGCCTTAAAAAGTTTTCAAGGTAAAAATTTAGATTTAAGCTCAGCCGGAGACTTAGCTTTGAACTATCTCTAATCGTTTTGGGTCTAGTAATGATATCACAGTCAGTATCATTATCCCCGCCTATAATGCGTCAGAAACGATTGGCGAAACGCTGTCCAGCGTTAGTGCTCAGACACACCGCAATTTTGAAGTGATCGTCGTTGATGACGGCTCGACAGATGACACGATTGGTGCGGTGCGTCGGCACATGCAACAAGACCCGCGGATTAGGCTTCTAACCCAAGCAAATGCTGGAGTAGCAAGCGCCCGCAACCACGCGTTGTCGGTTGCCACGGGTATGTATGTTGCACCAGTAGATGCGGATGACCTTTGGCGACCAAACAAACTTTCCAGTCAACTTCACGCAATGAAGTGCTCGCGCTTCAGCTTAGTCTATACCTGGTATGCGGTCATTGACGAAAAATCTGTCGTGCAATCGATACAGCGTCCGTCTCATAGTGGACAGGTATTACGCTGGTTGTTTCAGGGAAATTTCATCGGCCACGCGAGCAGTCCTTTAATGCGGACCGAGGATGTAGTGCGGGTGGGCGGCTATGATCCAACATTACGGGATCGAGGAGCCCAGGGTTGCGAGGATTGGAAGCTTTATCTCAAGCTCGGTGAAATCGGCCAGTTCGCGGTGATCGAGGCCCCGCTTACGGGATACCGGGTCACGAGCCGGAGTATGTCTGGCGACATCGTCCGGATGCTACATTCGCACAGGATGGTCATGTCGGAGTTCCTGGGCTTGTATAGCGATCATCACCGAGATCTGCGTCTCGGGGAGCAGCGAATAACGAAATACTACCTTAAGAAAGCACTTAGCAGCAGTAATCACAAGGCCATCTCCAATGAGCTGTTGCGTATTTGTAGGCGGAATCCCGTCTTGGCGCTGCATCTGATCAGGGCTGTTTCGCGAATGGTTGCCAGCCGCGTCCAAAGGTTTGAAGACCACGAAGAAGTAGTCGATCCGATTGGCACTCATTTTCTGTCATCTTCTTTCATGCTCGACGAAAAAGCCCAAAGTCGCTTCTACGCGGTGGCCTAGCCCATCGTATTCAGTGCGCCCGATGGCGCGTAACATCCGTGGAAGAAGGTTCCACCCAGATAGTTGTCGATAGGTCTGGTAGCTGACGAGCCGCTTGGCAGGGTAAACGGTCGGGCCGAAGCCTCGTGACAAAGGCCACCTTGGGCGGTTGAGCAATCCAGCGGGCCGCTCAATCACCTTGAACAGCTGGCGGTGGCTCATGCCAAAGCGGCGCATCTCGCGGCTGTTCATCCGCTCCACCGCGGCCGTGACGGCAGCATTGGCTTCGGCCAAGGAAAAGAACGTCATGATGCGCAGAGGGCCGAGGATATAGGATTGGGCGAAGCGGAACCCGGCCTCAACGGCGGCTTTGGAATCAAGCGTCAACTGCAGGCCGTTTGGGCACGACCTGCCTCAAGGTTGCGCATCACGCATCCTTCCTACCCGATGGTCGGCCATAAGTTCGAGTTGGTCTGTCGCCGCCTGCACTGGGGCGGGAGCCGCGTGGTTTATGTTGGTTCAGATGGAGCGTTGCGCTCGATTTCGTCCAGCCTGACCGACATCGACCTATTAGGCCCAGTCACCTCATAAGTCCAAAAACGGCCATCGTCGCTTTGTTGCGCAAACCTTCGTTTAAACGACAGGAATTGCCCCTTAGTCAGAACAAGAGTTTGCGTGTTCGGGGTCCGGTAGATGCCGTAATGGGCTTGCATCGGGGCTGACATCCGGGGCGGGTCTCTTCCAGAGTGATGGCACAACGCGGGCCCGAACGGTTCGGGTCCGTCCCTCAGGAGGGCGGTCATGGAACACCATGTTGGGATCGACGTATGGCTGGAGTTGAGCAGCCTGTGCGTGCTGGATGCGGCCAGAAAGGTCATCCGGGAGACCAAGGTCGCGAGTGAGCCGGAGGTAGTGTCCAGCCCCCACGAGGTGATCCGGGCGAGATGTCAGTGCATAGCGGGTTTCGGTGCTGCTGATCCTGTTGAGCCTGGAGAGCTGGGCAGCATGGGTAGCGCCGTCAGCATCACCTCCGGCGCGGGCGGACGGTAGCCCAGCGCAGAGTGTGGCCGCACCGTATTGTAGTGCTTACGCCACTGCTCGATCAGGACCTTGGCTTCGGCCAGGCTGTTGAACACCTCGCACCCAAGCAGCTCGTCACGCAGCTTGCCGTTGAAGCTCTCGACGTAGCCATTTTCCCACGGGCTGCCTGGCTTGATAAAGGCTGCCTTTGCACCCACGCCCTTTATCCAATCCTTCACCGCGGCGGCCACGAACTCCGGACCGTTGTCCGAGCGGATGTGCCCCGGGATGCCGCGCATGATGAACAGGTCCGACAGCACGTCGATGACGTCAGCGGATTTCAGTCTGCGAGCAACCCGGATCTCCAGACATTCTCGGGTGAACTCGTCCACCACGTTCAGCATGCGGAACTTACGGCCGTCGCGGGTGCGATCCTCCACGAAGTCGTAAGCCCATACGTGGTTCGGCCGCTCCGGTCGCAGCCGCACGCATGAGCCATCGTTCAGCCACAACCGCGCACGCTTCGGCTGCCGCGGCGGCACCTTCAGCCCCTCGGTCCGCCAGATCCGCTCCACCCGCTTGTGGTTCGTGTGCCAACCTTCAGCCCGAAGCAGGGCGGTGATCCGCCGATAGCCGTAGCGGCCATATTGCTTGGCCAAATCAACAACAGCCTGGGTCAGCGCTGCCTCGTCGTCGGCCGTTCGGCGCCGCTTGCGCTGCGTCGAACGGTTCTGCCCCAGCACCCGGCACGCCATGCGCTCGGGCACATCCAGCACCGCCGTGACATGGTCCACGGCAGCCCGACGGCGGGCAGCGCTCAGAAGTTTCCCGACGCGGCTTCCTTGAGGATCAGCTTCTCCAGCGTCAGGTCCGATATCGCCCGACGCAACCGGCTGTTCTCTTGTTCCAACTGCTTCAGTCGACGCACCTGGTCCAGCTTGAGCCCGCCGTACTCCGCACGCCAACGGTAGTACGTCGCCTCCGTCACCCCGATCGCCCTGGCACCCTCCGCCACCGTCTTGCCCTGGCCTACCAGAACTTCGATCTGCCGAAGCTTGGCCACGATCTCCTCCGGCTTATGCTGCTTCGCCATCCCCGTCCTCCAGACTGTGCAGCCGATCTCACATTATCGGCGGCTCACTCCTAGGGGGGCAGGTCAGCCCATCTCGCCGAACGGCGCAGGTCGAGACGCCGAACTGGACGTTCCACGACTTCCGCCGAGCTGGCGTAACTGCGCTGGCCGCATGTGTGTGACCGGCTTCTTAACCATGTGACTGGGGCTACTCAGGGCGTCGCGGCCGTGTATCAACGGTCGAAGTATTTGGCGAAGCGGAGGGCGCCGCTGGAGGCTTGGGCTGTCTTGGTGGGGTAGGGGCTGTCGTTATGGTGCGGGCGTGCGGCACATGACCCTAGAACCCAACGCGGACGGTAAAGGCCTCGGCTACGGCCTCATGCTCGGCGACGTCGGTCTGCTATTCGGTGGCAAGACCCAGACGCCGACCTATCTCGCACAGTATGGTGTTACTTGTTGGATGATTTCGGCAAGCCTCACCCGAATTAGCTGTTCCGCTGGAGCGCGGTTCCCGTGAAGTGCGACAGCGATCGCGAAAACGCCGATAAGCACCAACCGCGATCGTTTTCGACGAAGGTCGGCTCCAGCCAACAGGACAAACAGTCCGATAGCTAGAACGCCGACAAGGAGTCCGATGGAGACTTCTGCCAGCGAATGTGCGCCAAGATAAAGCCGTGTCCAACCGATGAGAGAGGCCGCAATCGTCGCTGCAGCACCTGCAATTCTGAAGGCGGGCCAGCCGGATCTGCCTGCGAATAGGGCGCAGATGCCACCTACGATCAGAGCCGTAGAGACCGTATGCCCGCTTGGGCTTTGGACGGACAACCAAGAGGCGGACGCGCTCGGCAGTCTCCATCCACACGCATACAGTAGAGCTTTGGCCACGCCGACGCTTCCAAGCGCAAAGCCACAAGTCACTACCCAGCTGTAAGCTGCTCGCCACTGCGCCTGAATACAGAGAGAAATTAGGATCAGCGTTACGACTGGAAGCACGATTGCTTGGTCACCGAAGTCGGTGATGAACTCGATTGCCCGCATGCAGAAGTAAGCTCTCCGGATGGTCCGATGCCAATAAGGCGATGTGCTCTACTCTTACTCTCCCGGCTTCCAACTCTCCACGGTGCCGTCGCGAAGGTGGTGGAAATAGGTCGGCGGCGTAGTCTCTGGTTTGTTCAACGAACCATTACCGGCGTTTCAGCGTCGGCGGAGACCACGCCATGGAACAGGGTAGCACCAAGACAGAAGCGACGGACACGATGCTGTTTGCGGGGGAGGCCTGGTTTGACCCGATTGAGGCAGGCATCCGGGACAAGGTGCGCGGGTTCATTCAGGAGCTGCTGGAGCAGGAATTGGAAGCGGCGCTGGGACGTGGCCGTTACGAGCGGGATGCGAAAACGCCGAAGGGCTACCGGAACGGGACGCGCGAGCGGCAGTTGCTTGGCTCGTTCGGCTCGGTAGAGCTCAGCGTGCCGCGGGCGCGGAT
>JBPBQE010000250.1:0-11177 GCA_050954595.1 Janthinobacterium lividum
CGCATCACCGTCAACGCCTCCATCGATCGCCTCCGCGCGACCCGGCCGACCAGCGAAGTGCCGGACAACCTGCTCGACCCGGCCGAAAGCGCCGAACACACGCTCGTCGGGCAGGAACGCAGCAAAATCCTCGCCGAGGCCATTGCCAGCCTGCCGATGCGCCAGCGCACCGCGCTGACGCTGACCTACGAGCAAGGCTGGTCCGGCCAGCAAGCTGCCAACCACCTCAGCGTCTCGACCCGCGCGCTCGAGGGCTTGTTGCATCGCGGCCGCAAGCTGGTGCGGGCATATCTCGAGGCCCGCGAGGCGTGACCCCCGCCTTCTCCGAACGTCGGCTGGAATGGCTGGTCCGCTCGCGCGGCACCGACCTTACAGTCTGGCCCGAGGCGGACCGGGTGGCGACGATGGATCTGCTCCGGCGCTCGCCGGAGGCGCAATCAGTGTTCGCCGACGCGCTGGCCAGCGAGGACGACGCTGTCGGCACCGAGGCAAACGAATGTGCGGTGTTGGAGCGTATGCAAGCGGTGCTTCGTCGCCGGCTCGCGCCGTTGCCGATGGTATGGCGCTGCGTCTGCGCGGGTGCCCTGGTGGCCTGCATGGCGACCGGACTGTATCTCGCGGTCGACCACGCCGACCCGGATATCACTGATTTGTTCAGCACGGCCCAGACCGTCAGCGTCGCCGCACTGGATCAGTGATTTCACGCGCATGATGCTGCGGGAACCGTGGCGAACCCGGCTGCTCATCCTGTCGTTCGCCCTCAATCTTCTTCTAATCCCTCTCGCTGGCGCGCGCCTATGGGCCCCGCACGCGCCACTGACCCCTGGTTTACCGCGAACGGAGATCATCATCGACCACATGGTTCGAACGCTTCCGCCAGAGGATGCGGAACGCTTTCGCACTACGATGGAAGAGCACCTCGGCGACATCGATAGCGCCCGCGTCCGTATGCTGGCGGCGCGCATGGCGATGTCGCGGGCGATCGGCCGCACGCCCTACGACCCGGACGTTCTGCGGGATGCGATGCATACCTGGCAGACAGCTTGGACCAGCTGGTCGGAGACGCTGAGCCAGGCGATGCTGGCGGCGCTGCCGACCTTGTCCGCGCCGGGTCGCGAAGCGCTGGCCACGATGGGCCGACACCGGACGCCACAAGGCGCGTTGTCGCAATGACGATGACCTGCCGCACGATCGTGCTGCTTGCGGGCGCGTCGATGCTCGCGGCCTGTTCCGTGGGACCGGACTACCATCGCCCGACGGTCGACACCCCCGGCAGCTTCGACGCGACCTTGGCCAGCGCCGAAACAGCCTGGCCGGCCCAGGGCTGGTGGGCGAACTTCAACTCGCCCGAGCTGAACGGGCTGATCAACCGCTCGCGAATCTACAACAACGATCTGAACGCCGCCGTCGCCCGGGTGATCCAGGCCGACGCCCAGGTCCGTGTCAGCGGCGCGCCGTTGCTGCCGACCGTCGAGGGAACGGCGTCCAGCTCATACAACCGCACCGGCATCGGCTCGCGCCGGGGCAGTACCTCGCTGAGCAACGGCTTCGGCACCAATATCGGCAGCGGCGGCAGCAACTACTTCGACAGCCGCAGTTACAGCGTCGGGCTGCAGGCGAGCTACGACCTGGACCTGTTCGGCCGCAACCGCGCGTTGCTCGCCGCCGCGCAGGCGACCGCGGTGGCGACGCGGTTCGACCAGGAGACGGTGGCGCTCTCCGTCGTGAGTTCGGTGGCATCGACTTACTTCCAGCTACTCGCCGCGCAGGACCGGCTACGGGTCGCCGAACGCAACCTGCACAGCGCCGAACAGATCCTGGGCGCCTATCGCGCGCGGCTCACCGTCGGCACCGCCAACCTGCTGGACGTCTCGCAGCAGGAGGCGCTGGTCGCCGGTCAGCGGGCCCAGTTGCCGGCCTTCCGCAACACGATCGAGCAGAACCGCGCCGCCCTCGGCATCCTGGTGGGCCTGCCGCCAGAGCGGCTCGACATCAAAGGAGGCTCACTCGAGGCGCTGCCGCTGCCGCTGGTGGCGCCGGGCCTACCGAGCGAGTTGCTGGCCCGTCGCCCGGACGTCGCATATTACGAAGCGCTGCTGCGGGCGCAGAACGCCAACATGCGCGCGGCCCGTGCCGCGTTCTACCCCGACATCTCGCTCACCGCGTCCGGCGGGCTGACCAGCGCCGCGCTGTCGGCACTCACCGGGCCCGGCACCCTGGTCGCGCAACTGAGTGCCTCGTTGTTGCAGCCGATCTTCGACAACGGGCTGCGCACCGGCCAGCTCGAAGCGACCAAGGGCCGCTATGCCGAGTTGTTGTCCAACTATCAGAACACGGTGCTGCAGGCCTTCACCGACGTCGAGCAATCGCTGACCGGGCTGCAGCTGATCAGCGAGCAGGAGCGGCTGGAGCGGATCGCCCTCGGCGTAGCCCAGCGCTCGGCCGATATCGCCGCCGCGCAGCTCCAGGCTGGGACCATCGACATCATCACGTCACTCAATACGCAGAACACGCTTTATAATTATCTGGATGCGCTGACTCAGATCCGCCTCTCCCGCTTCCAATATCTATTGAACGTCTACAAAGCGCTGGGCGGTGGCTTCACCGTCTCTGGAGGCATCGTTTGAAGCGGGTCATCGTCATCCTCGTGCTGCTCGGCCTGCTGGGCGGTGGCGGCTACTGGTGGTGGCACTCTCACCATCAGGGAACCGAGCAGGTCGCCGGGCGCGGGTCCGGCCGCGGCCGGCGCAGTGGTGGCGACCCGAGCACGCCGGTGCCGGTGCTGGCCGCGACGAGCGAAACCAAAGACGTGCCGATCTACCTCGACGCGCTGGGCACGGTGCAGGCGTTCAACCTGGTCTCGATCCGCCCGAACGTCGATGGCCCGCTGGTGGAGGTCCGGTTCAAGGAGGGCCAGGACGTCAAAGCAGGCGACGTGCTGGCCCGCGTCGACCCCCGACCTTACCAGGCCTCGCTCGACGCCGCGATCGCCAAGAAGCAGCAGGACGAAGCGACCCTGGCCAATAGCCGGCTCGACGCCGGTCGCTACGCCAAGCTGGTCGCCTCCAACTACAGCAGCGCCCAGCAATCCGACACTGCCCGTGCCCTGGTCTCACAGAACGAGGCCCAGGTCCGCGGCGACCAAGCACAGATCGACACGGCGCGGACCCAGCTCAACTACGCGACCATCACGGCGCCGTTCGATGGCCGGGTCGGCCTGCGGCAGGTGGACGTGGGCAATCTCGTGCACTCGTCGGACACGACGCCGATCACCGTGCTGACCCAGCTGCAGCCGATTTCCGTCGTGTTCACCCTGCCGCAACAGGCGCTGCCGCAGGTGGCGAACGCGATGCAGAACGGCATGCCCGAGGTGCTGGCGATGAAGGCGGGCGCCGTGACGATGGAGCCCGGCGACGTCATCGATCGCGGCAAGCTCGCCGTGCTCGACAACCAGGTCGACCCGGCGACCGGCACCATCAAGCTGAAGGCCACCTTCCCGAACGCAAATCTGCGGCTCTGGCCCGGCGGGTTCGTCGACATCCGCCTGCTCGCCAACACCGAGGCCGGCGTCGTGACGGTTCCCACCGCCGCAGTGCAGCGGGGGCCACAGGGCGCCTACGTCTTCGTCATCAAGAAGGACGACGTAGCCGAGCGCCGCAGCGTCACCCTCGGCCATGAGGACGACATCACCAGCATCGTGCTGAAGGGTCTCGCAACCGGCGAGCAGGTCGTCGTCGACGGCGCCCAGCGCGTGACCGATGGCGGCAAGGTCGCGGTTGCCGGGCCCGACGGCAACGCGCCGGATGCCGTGCCGGCGCGGGAGCGTGGTGCCCCCGGCACTGCCACCCGCCGCACGCGCCCGCGGAGCAACTCATGAGGACCCGCGCCCCATGCTGACACTCTATTATGCGCCCATGACGCGGGCGACGGGCGTCCGCATCCTGCTGGAGGAGCTCGGCGCGGACTACGATCTCCATGTGATGAACCTGCGCCGGGGGGAGCAGCACTCGGCGGATTTCCTCGCCGTCAACCCGCTCGGCAAGGTGCCGACGGTCGTGCATGACGGCGTAGTCGTCACCGAGCAGACGGCGATCTACCAGTATCTAGCCGAGATCTTCCCGGAGCGCGCCCTGGCCCCGTTGCCCGGCGATCCCCTCCGCGGCGCCTATCTGCGCTGGCTGGCCTTCTACGGCGCCAGCTTCGAGCCGGCGATGGTCGACAAACATCTGCAACGCGATGCCGGTCAGACGATGATGTCGCCGTACGGCTCTGGCGAGGCGGTGGTCGACGCGCTGGAACGGCAGCTTTCCGTCGGGCCGTTCATGTTGGGCGAGCGGCTGACCGCGGCCGACATCCTCTGGGGCGGTGCGCTCGGGTGGATGCTGCAATTCGGGACATTGCCGGCCCGCCCTGCGTTCACCGCCTATGCCGGCCGCATCGCCGGCCGTGCTGCCGCCCGCAAGGTGAGCGAAGAAGACGCAGCGCTCGCGGCGATGCAGTCATGAACCGGCCCATCACTGCGACGCGGTCAGGGGCGGCATTGGCTGCCCGTGCCGCCCATAGTGGATCGGCCGCGTGAACATCTCGACGCTGTTCATCGCCCGGCCGATCGCGACCTCATTGCTCGCGGTTGCGGTGCTGCTGTGCGGCATCCTCGGCTATCGCGCGCTGCCGGTGTCGGCGCTGCCGTCAGTCGATTTCCCGACCATCCAGGTCACCACGCAGCTCCCCGGCGCCGGGCCGGAAACGGTTTCCACCCTGATCACCGCTTCGCTCGAGCGGCAGTTCGGCCAGATCACCGGCCTGCAGTCGATGACCTCGACATCCAGCCAGGGTACCAGCCAGATCACGCTGACCTTCAACCTCAACCGCAAGATGGACAGCGCCGCCCAGGACGTGCAGGCCGCCATCAACGCCTCCGCCGGCACGCTGCCGAGCACCCTGCCCTACCCGCCGGTCTATTCGAAGGTGAACCCGGCCGACGCGCCGATCCTGTCGCTGGCGCTGACGTCGGACGCGATCCCAATCGACAAGATCAGCGACGCCGCCGACACCATCTTGCAGCCCAAGCTCAGCCAGATCGACGGGGTCGGCAAAGTGACCGTGCAAGGCGGCCTGCGCCCCGCCATCCGCGTCCGCGTCGACCCGGCCCGCGTCGCCGCCTACGGCCTCTCGCTCGAGGATGTCCGCACCGCCGTCGCGGCCGCCAACGTCAACGGCGCCAAAGGTGGCTTCGATGGCGTGCGCCAATCCTACGCCGTCGGCGCAAACGACCAGCTGCTGTCACCGGACCAGTACAACTCGTTGATTGTCTCTTATAAGAATGGCGCCGCGGTGCGGCTGTCCGACGTTGGCAGCGTGGTCGGCGGGGTCGAGAACGACCGGGTCGCCGGCTGGTACAACGGCAAGGCCGCCGTCATCCTCGATATCCAGCGCCAGCCCGGCGCCAACATCGTCGCCACCGTCGCCGCCATCCGCGACGCACTGCCGGCCCTGCAACGCTCGATTCCGGCACAAGTCACCATGCAGGCGGTCACCGACCGCACCGAGACCATCCGCGCTTCGGTCGAGGACGTTGAGTTCACCCTCGTGCTCGCCATCGGCCTGGTCGTGTTCGTCATTTACCTGTTCCTGCGCAGCGCGCGCGCCACGCTGATCCCCGCCGTGGCGCTGCCGCTGTCGCTGGTCGGCACGTTCGGCGTCATGGCGCTGTGCGGCTACAGCCTCGACAACCTCAGCCTTATGGCCCTGACAGTGGCGACCGGCTTTGTGGTCGACGACGCCATCGTCATGATCGAGAACGTCGTCCGCTACATCGAGGAAGGCTACTCCCCGCTGGAAGCCGCCTATCGCGGCTCCCGCCAGATCGGCTTCACCATCGTCTCGCTGACGGTCTCGCTGGTAGCGGTGTTCATTCCCCTACTGTTCATGACCGGGGTGGTCGGGCGGCTATTCAACGAGTTCGCAGTCGTGCTCAGCACGTCGGTGATCGTGTCCGCCGTCGTCTCGCTGACGCTGACGCCAATGATGTGCGGCCGGCTATTGCGGCGCGAGGAGACGCAGAGCTGGCTCACCCGCTGGTTCGAGCGCGGCTTCGACTGGTCGGCGCGCTTTTATGCGCGGACGCTGCAGGTCGCACTCCGGTATCAGGGCATCACCCTGCTCGTCGCAGTGGGAACGCTGTTCGGCACCGTCGGGCTTTATCTCGTGATCCCGAAAGGCTTCCTGCCGCAGCAGGACACCGGCGTCATCATCGCGGTGACGGAGGCGGCGCAGAGCACGTCGGTCCCACGGATGCAGGTGCTCCAGACCCACCTCGCCGAGATTGCCCGGAAGGACCCGGCGGTGACCGGCGTCGCTTCGTTCGTGGGCGCCGGGTCGATCAACGCGACGCCGAATGCGGGCCGACTGACCATCGCGCTCAAGCCCAGGCCCGAGCGCGACAACGTCCAGGTCGTCATCGCCCGGTTGCAGCAGGCGATGAGCGGCACGCCTGGCATGAGCGTGTTCATGCAGCCGGTGCAGGACATCCAGATCGGGACCCGCATCAGCCGCACGCAATTCCAGTACACCCTGCTCGACACCGACGCGCTCGAACTCAACGTCTGGGCGCCGCGGCTCATCGACCGGCTACGCACCCTGCCCGACCTGCAGGACGTCGCCACCGACCAGCAGACCGAAGGCTTCGCGCTGCGCGTCAACGTCGACCGGGATGCCGCGATGCGCCTGGGCGTGACGATGCAGGAGGTGCAGGACACGCTGTATGACGCGTTTGGCCAGCGCCAGGTCAGCACCATCTTCAGCCAGGCGAACCAGTATCGCGTGGTGCTCGAGGCCAACCCGAATTGGCAGGCGGACCCGGTCTCGCTCGACCGTCTGCGGGTGCCCGGCCTCAACGGCGCACAAGTGCCGATCTCCGCGATCGCGAAGATCGAGCGCACGCTGGCGCCGTTGGTCATCACGCATCAATCGCAGTTTCCGTCGGTGACGATCAGCTTCAACCTGGCACCCGGGGCCAGCCTCAGCCACGCCGTCGACGCCGTGGCGCAAGCCGAGCGCGACATCGGCATGCCGCCCACCATCGTCGGCAGCTATTCCGGCGACGCGGCCGAGTTCCAGTCCAGCCTGGCCAGCGAGCCCTGGCTGATCCTGGCCGCGGTGGTGGTGATCTACATCGTGCTCGGCGTGCTGTACGAGAGCACGATCCACCCGATCACCATCCTGTCGACGCTGCCCTCGGCCGGGATCGGCGCGCTTCTGGCGCTGATGTTGGCCGGGCAGGATCTGTCGATCGTCGTGCTGGTCGGCATCGTGCTGCTGATGGGCATCGTCAAGAAGAACGCCATCATCATGATCGACTTCGCGCTTGAGGCCGAGCGTGAGCGCGGCATGAACCCGCGCCAGGCGATCGAGGCCGCGTGCCTGTTGCGCTATCGTCCTATCATGATGACCACCGCCGCCGCCCTGCTCGGCGCGCTGCCGCTGATGCTGGAACACGGTACCGGATCGGAGCTGCGCTATCCGCTCGGCGTCACCATCGTCGGCGGGCTGATCCTGTCGCAGGCGCTGACGCTCTACACCACGCCGGTGATCTACCTGTTCTTCGAGCGCATGCGCCTCCGCTTCGTCCGCACGCCGCGTCCGCTGGCGGCCGAGTAGATGAACTTCTCCGCTCCCTTCATCCGTCGCCCGGTGGCAACGATCTTGCTCGCGGTCGGCATCCTGCTCACCGGCATCGTCGCCGTGCGCTTCCTGCCTGTCGCGCCGCTGCCGAGCGTCGACATCCCCACCATCGTCGTTTTTGCTGGCCGCCCAGGGGCGGACCCGGAAACCATGGCCGCCAGCATCGCCGCCCCGCTGGAGCGCCGCCTGGGCGAAATCCCCGGTGTGTCGGAGCTGACCAGCACCAGCAGCACCGGCAGCACCTCCATCGTCATCCAGTTCGAGATCGACCGCGACCTGGAGGGCGCCGCGCACGACGTCCAGGCCGCCATCAATGCCGCGACCACCGACTTGCCGGCCGACCTGCCGACCCGGCCCTACTACCGCAAGTTCAACCCGGCCGAGACGCCCGTCCTGACCCTGTCGCTCACCAGCGACCGGCTCACCACGGCGCAGCTCTATGACTCCGCCGACACCATCCTGGCGCAGCGGTTGAGCCAGGTCGAAGGCGTGAGCCAGGTTTCCGTCAACGGCGCCGAGAAGCCGGCCGTGCGCGTGCGGCTGAACCCGGCAGCCTTGCGTGCCGCCGGGCTGTCGAGCCAAGACGTCTACACGACCATCCGCGCCGCCAACGTGAACGGGCCCACCGGCGAAATCGAAGGGCCGGAACGGGCCGAGACGATCATGCTCAACGGCCAGATCGGCCAGGCCGAGGATTACGCCCGGCTGGTTCTCAAGACGAGCAACGGCGCCGTGGTCCGCCTGGGCGACATCGCCACCGTGACCAACAGCGTCGCCAACACCAAGCTCGCCGCCTGGCAGAACGCGCAGCCGGCGATCCTGCTAACCATCACCAAGGCGGCCGGTGCCAACGTCATCGACACGGTGGACCGGGTAAAAGCGGCGTTGCCGCAACTGCTCGCCTGGCTCCCGTCCGACATCAAGGTGACGTTCCTGTCGGATCGCACCGCCACCATCCGCGCCAGCGTCGGGCACGTCGAGCAATCGTTGTTGATCAGCGTCGCCCTCGTGTTGATGGTCGTGGCGATCTTCATGCGCCGCTTGATCCCGACCATGGCCGCCGCCGTGACGGTGCCGCTCAGCATCTCCGGCACCCTCGGAGCGATGTATCTGCTGGGCTACAGCCTCAACAACTTCTCACTCATGGCACTGACCATTTCTGTCGGCTTCGTGGTCGACGATGCCATCGTCATGATCGAGAACATCTATCGTTTCCAGGAGCGTGGCATGAGTCCGCTCCAGGCCGCCTTCGTCGGCGCGCGGCAGATCGGCTTCACCGTGATCTCGATCAGCATTTCTCTAGTCGCCGTGTTCATCCCGATCCTGTTCATGGGCGGGCTGCTCGGGCGCTTGTTCCACGAATTCGCCGTGGTGCTGACCGTCGCCATCGCCATCTCGGCCGTTGTTTCGCTTTCGCTGACGCCGATGATGTGCGGCCGCTTCGTGACGGAGGCCGGGCCGCCGACCGGGCTCTGGGGCCGGATCGACCGCGGCGTCGATCGCGGCTTCCGCGCCATGCAGAACGCCTATGGCCGCAGCCTCACCGTGGCGCTGCGCTGGAACAAGACCATGCTGCTGATCACGGTCGCGGTGCTGATCGCCACGATCAAGCTCTACGGCGTGGTGCCGAAGGGGTTCATGCCGATCCAGGACACCGGGTTGCTACAGGGCTTCACGCTGGCCAGCCCGGACATCAGCTTCGAAGCCATGGCGGAGCGACAGAAGCGCGTCGTCAAGGTCCTGCTCGAAGACCCCGCCGTCGCGGACGTTTCCAGCACCATCGGCATCACCTCCGGCTGGTCCAGCGTCAACCGCGGCCAGCTCGGCATCGACCTCAAGCCGCTGGAGGAACGCAAGATCAGCAGCGAGGAGGTCATCGCCCGGCTGCGGCCCAAGCTGATGCAGATGGCCGGTATCCAGACCGTCGTTTGGTCGGCGCAGGATTTGCGCGGTGGCGGCAGCTCCGGCGGCACCGGGTTCCAGTTCGTATTGCTAGACCAGAATATCGAGGAGCTGCGCCGCTGGACCAACAAGCTCGAGGATGCGCTGCGCGACGCGCCCGGCATCGAGGATGTCAGCTCCGACCAGGACAAGGCGGGCCCGCAGGCCAATGTGGTCATCGACCGCGACGCTGCCGCCCGGCTCGGCGTTTCGGTCAGCGCGATCGACGCGGCGCTCAACAATGCCTACGCGCAGCGCCAGGTCTCGATCATCTACACGCAGCGAAACCAGTATCGCGTCATCCTCGAAACGCTGCCGACACTGCAGACGGACCCGCTGCAACTCGACCGGCTCTACGTCCCCGGTGCCAACGGCGCGCAGATCCCGATCGGCAGCGTCACCAAGCTCGAGCGCAACACCTCCCCGCTCGCGGTGCGGCATCGCAGCCAGTTCCCGGCCGCCAACATCAGCTTCAACCTCAAGCCCGGCATGAGCCAGGGCGACGCCATCCAGTTGGTCGCCGACACCGCGCTGAACCTTCGGATGCCCGACACCATCAGGACGGATTTCGCCGGCAATGCGAAGTTCCTGCAGCAATCGCTATCGAGCCAGCCCATGCTGATCATGGCGGCGATCCTGACCATCTACATCGTGCTCGGCGTGCTCTACGAAAGCCTGCTGCACCCGCTGACCATTCTCTCGACCTTGCCGTCAGCCGGGCTGGGCGCATTGCTGGCGGTCTTGGTGACCGGCACCGAAATGGGCGTGCTGACCATCATCGGCATCGTGCTGCTCATGGGCATCGTCAAGAAGAACGCCATCATGCTGGTCGATTTCGCCCTTGAAGCGGAACGGGAAGGCGGCATGAGCCCGGCCGAGGCGATCCGCGCCGCCTCGATCGAGCGGTTCCGCCCCATCATCATGACCACGTTGGCTGCACTTCTCGGCGCGGTGCCGCTGGTGCTGACCGGCGGCGTCGGCTGGGAGTTCCGCCAGCCGCTCGGCATTGCCGTGGTCGGCGGGCTCATCGTGTCGCAGATCCTGACGCTCTACACGACGCCGGTGATCTATCTCGCGCTCGAACGCCTATCCCGCAAGAAGCGTCAGCGTATCCGCACGCTCGAGCCGGCGGAGTAGTTTCCCGCTAGACACTGCCGCGGCATTTCTCCCAAGGTTCGACGATAGAATCGCCTGGCCAAGCCCGGGCATGAGGGGAAGAAACGGCATGTTGACACGTCGTCGCGCGATCGCCGGAATGGGCGCTGGTCTGGCTGGTGCGGTCGCTATTGCATCGGGTCCGGCCCGCGCCCAATCCAAGGGTCTCGTCGCCATCGCCATGCCGACCAAGGTCTCGGCGCGGTGGATCGCCGACGGCGACAACATCGTCAAAGTGTTGAAATCGCGCGGCTATGATACCGACCTGCAGTACGGCGAAGACGACATCCCCAACCAAGTCGCCCAGATCGAGAACATGATCACCAAGGGCGCCAAGGTGCTGGTGGTCGCCGCCATCGACGGCAGCACGCTGACCCAGGTGCTGGCCTCGGCCGCTA
>JBPBQE010000377.1:0-10867 GCA_050954595.1 Janthinobacterium lividum
GTACCGAGGATCGACAGGCCGCCGACGATGCCGAGGCGGCCGTTGAGGGTCTTGGTTGCCAGCCGCTCGCCGTTGTCGACGCCGATGGTCACTTGGACGTCGACCGGGCCGCCAATTTCGGAGAGCGCATCGCAGATCATTTGGCGCGGCATCGGATTGATGGCGGGTTCACCGGGCGGGATCGGCAGGCCCGGGCGGGTGACGGTGCCGACGCCCGGACCGGCAAGAAAGACGATGCCGCTTCCCGGCGGCAACAGGCGCACGCCGACGCGGATGAGCGCGCCGTGAGTCACGTCCGGATCGTCGCCGGCATCCTTGACGACAGCGGCGCTGGCTCCGTCAGTATCGAGCGCGGTCTCGGCCAGCGCGAAGCAAGCGGTGGCGCCGCCGGGCAGCGTTATTTCCACCGGGTCGGGGAAGTGGCCGGTACGCAGCGCGGCATAGGCCGCCTTGGCCGCCGCGGTGGCGCAGGCGCCGGTGGTCCAGCCGCGGCGCAGAGAGTTGCGTTCCACGAGGCTACATATAGATGAGCGCGGTCGAGAATGCGATGCGCGGGTTTCCCCAGTTGATGCCGGGTCATGTCTGGCTGGCGGGTGCGGGACCCGGCGATCCCGGATTGCTGACGCTGCACGCGCTGCATGCGCTCGAGCAGGCCGATACGGTGGTGTTCGACGCGTTGGTGGATCAGCGGATCGTCGATTTCGTGCGCCCGGAGGCGGAGAAGCTGTTCGCGGGCAAGCGGGGCGGGCGGCCATCGGCGGTGCAGACGGACATCACGGCGCACCTGATCGAGTTGGCGCGGGCGGGGCGGCGGGTGCTGCGGCTGAAAGGCGGCGATCCGTTCGTGTTCGGGCGCGGGGGCGAGGAGGTGCTGGCGCTGGCGGAACACGGCATTCCGTTCCGCGTGATCCCCGGCATCTCGTCGGGGCTAGCGGCGCTGACGGCGGCGTTCATCCCGGCGACGCTGCGGGGCGAGAACCAGGCGATCGTGTTGGCGACCGGGCACAGCGCCAACGCCGCCGAGGTATTGCCGGGCGATGTGGACTGGGCGGCGCTGGCGCGGCTGGGGCAGCCGATGGTGTTGTATATGGCGGTGTCGCATGTGGCGGCGATCACGGCGGCGTTGATGGGGGCGGGGATGGCCGGGTCGTTGCCGGCGGCGGCGATCGTGTGGGCGACGACGCCGCGGCAGCGCGTGCTGGTGACTACGCTCGACGGGCTAGTGGCGCTGGTGGAGCGCGAGGCGCTGCGGTCGCCGGCGATCGTGGTGATCGGCAGCATCGTGCAGACGCGGGCGACATTGCTGGGGCTGCTGCCGCAATTGGAGGAGGTCGGGGAATGGGCGCGCCCAAGTTGACGGTGGGGATAGTGTTGGGCGCGCCGCGGTCGGGGTCGGGCAAGACCACGATGACGCTGGCGCTGGCGACGGCCTTGCGACGGCGTGGATTGCGGGTGCGGGTCGCCAAATCCGGGCCGGACTACATCGACCCGGCGTTCCACGCTGCGGCAACGGGCGCGGCATGTCCGAATCTGGACGCCTGGGCGATGCCGCCGGCGCAGCTCGACGCGATCATGGCCGGGCTGGCGGCGGACGCAGACATCGTGCTGATCGAGACGGCGATGGGACTGTTCGACGGCGTCGAGGCAGCGCCGGGCCGGAGCGGGGCGGGAGCGGAGTTGGCGGCGCGGTTCGGGCTGCCGGTGCTGCTGGTGCTGGACGTGTCGGGTCAGTCGCAGAGTGCAGCGGCGGTGGCGCGGGGCTTCGCCGGGCATCGGGAGGGGGTGCGGGTCGGCGGCGTCGTGCTGAACCGCGTCGGCAGCGAGCGGCATCGGGCACAGGCGGCGGCGGCGATGGCGGCAGTGCCCATGCCGGTGCTGGGAAGCGTGGGACGGGACGCGACGATCGCCCTGCCGGAGCGGCATCTCGGGTTGGTGCAGGCGGGCGAGCACGGCGATTTGCCGCGGTTGCTGACGGCGCTGGCGGAGCTGGGGGAGCGGAGCCTGGATCTGGATGGGATCTTGGCGATGGCGGCGCCGATCCGTGTGGGGGCGGGCGAAGGAGCGGGATTCGGGCCACCGGGTCAGCGCGTGGCGTTGGCGCAGGACGCGGCGTTCAGTTTCTTCTATGCGCACCTGACCGAAGCGTGGCGGCGGGCGGGCGCGGAGATCGTGCCGTTCTCGCCGCTGGCGGATGAGGGGCCGGACGAGCGATGCGATGCGTGTTGGCTGTCGGGCGGGTATCCGGAGCTGCATGCCGCAGCACTGGCGGGGGCGACGCGGTTCCGGGACGGGATGACGCGATTCGCTGCGAGCCGGCCGGTGCATGGGGAGTGCGGCGGCTTCATGGTGCTCGGGGCGACGCTGGAGGATGCGGGCGGCACCGTGCATCCGATGCTGGGATTGCTGGGGCATGCGACCAGCTTCGCGCGACGCAAGCTGAACCTCGGCTATCGCGAGGCGCGACTATTGGTGGACTCGCCGATCGGGCAAGCGGGGGCGGCGGTGCGTGGGCATGAGTTCCACTACGCCGTGACGACGGATGCGGGGAGCGACGCGAAGTTGGCGGCGCTGACGGACTCGGCCGGACGGGAACTCGGGACGGCAGGCGGCGTGCGCGGGCATGTGTCGGGGTCGTTCTTTCATGCGATCGCTGCAGCATGACGCTCGACGACCTGCGCGGCCTGTGCCGGGACTTGCCGGCGGGGGATGCTGCGGCAGCGACCGCAGTGATGGCGCGGCAGGCGGTGCTGACGAAGCCGTCGGGAAGTCTAGGGCGGCTCGAAGACTTGGTGATGTGGCTGGCGACCTGGCAGCGGCGGGCGATGCCGCAGCTGGAGCAGGTCGAGGTGCTGGTGTTCGCCGGCAATCACGGCGTGGTGGCGCAGGGTGTGTCACCGTATCCACCCGCGGTGACGGCGCAGATGGTGGGCAACTTCGAAGCCGGCGGGGCGGCAATCAACCAGTTGGCGAGGCAAGCCGGGGCGACGTTGCGGGTGTTGCCGTTGGCGCTGGAGCGGCCTACGGCGGATATGACCGAGGCCCCGGCGATGGACGAGGCCGAGTTCCTGTCGGCGGTGACGGCCGGGTTCGAGGCGGTGCGGCCGGGCATGGATCTTGTCGCGCTGGGCGAGATGGGAATTGGCAATACGACGGCGGCGGCGGCGCTGTCGGCCGGGCTGTTCGGCGGCGGTGGGGCGGAGTGGGCCGGGCGCGGAACGGGGATCGATGATGCCGGCTTGGGGCGCAAGCAGGCTGCGGTCGACGCGGCGCTGACCCGGCACGCCGGGCTGCGCGGCAATCCATTAGGACTGGCAGCGGCGTTGGGCGGCCGTGAGCTGGCGGCGATCCTGGGCGCAGTGCTGGCGGCGCGGATCCGCGGCGTGCCGGTGCTGCTGGACGGGTTCGTGGCTACGGCTGCGGCGGCGCCGTTGGCGGTCCTGGTGCCTGGCGGGCTGGATCACACCGTCGTCTCGCATCTATCGGCGGAGAGCGGACATCGGCGGTTGGCCGAGGCATTGGGGCAGGTGCCGCTGCTGTCGCTCGGGCTACGGCTGGGAGAGGCGTCGGGGGCGGCGCTGGCGATCCCGATCGCGCGGGGCGCGCTGGCATGTCACGCGGGGATGGCGACGTTCACGCAAGCGGGTGTCGACGACCGGTGCTGACCCGGGAATTCGGCGTCGCGGTCATGTTGCTGACGCGGGTGCCGGCGGGATGGTTGGCCGGGCCGGCGGTGATCGGGACGTCGCGAGTGGTTTGGGCGTTTCCGTTGGTCGGCGCGGTGGTCGGCGCGGTGGGTGCGGCGGTGCTGGCCGGAGGGCGGGCGGCCGGCATGGGGGCGGCGTTGGCGGCGATTTGGGCGGTCGCGGCAATGACCGTCGCGAGCGGGGGGCTGCATGAGGATGGGTTGGCCGACATGGCCGACGGCTTCGGCGGCGGCGGCGAGCGGGCGCGAAAACTGGAGATCATGCGGGATAGTCGAATCGGCAGTTACGGCGCGCTGGCGCTGATACTGGCGGTGGGTGTCCGTGTGTGTGCGCTGACCGGGCTGCCGGCCATGGCTCTGGTGGCGGTGGGTGCGTTGTCGCGAGGGGCGATCGCGGTGCCGCTGCTGTTGCTTGGGCCGGCGCGGGAGGGTGGATTGGGCAGCCTAGTGGTGGGCGCCGGGGTGCGGCGATGGATTTGCCTGGGTGTCGGCGTCGCAGTGGCTGTGGTCGTGCTGCCGATCGGGCAGGCCGGTGCGGGCGTGGTGGCGGCGATTGCGGGGGCGATGGCAGCCAGCGGACTCGCGCGACGTCAGATTGGCGGGTTCACCGGCGACGTGTTGGGCGCCTGCGCCGTTGCGGCGGAGTGTGCCGGGCTGACGGCGATGTCGTGCGTGACGTGAAGCATTGCGCCGATCGGGGGAGCAGGCGCGAGCAAATCGGGCGGCTGGCCGCGGAGCAGTGCGGGCAGGAGGCGCAGCGGGCCACCATGGGTGATGACTATGCAGTCGTCGCCGGCGGCGACCAGGGAAGCGACGGCGCGGCCGACACGCTCGATCAGGGACGCGCCGGTTTCGCCACCCGGGGGAGCGAAGGCGAGCGGGTCGGCGGCCCAGGCGTCGAGGGCGGCGCGAGGAACCGCGTCCCAGGACACGCCCTCCCAGGCGCCGAAGTCGAGTTCCTGCAGCCGTGGGTCGATGATCGGGGCCGGCGTGATCGCCTGGGCAAGCAGCAGGCAGCGGCGTGCGGGGCTGGTAACGACTTTGCTGATGCCGGCGGCGGCCAGGGTCGTGCGCATGGTGGCCAACGTTGCAAGGCCGGCGGGACTCAAGCCGACGTCAAGGCGGCCGTAGCAGAGACCCGGCGCGATGTCGGGCGCGGGATGGCGCACCAGGATGAGCTGCATGGCGCAGCATAACGGGTTCGACCCGGCGTTCGAGGCCGATCTGGATCGGCTGTTCCGCTGGCGGCGCGATGTCCGGCATTTCCTGACCATCCCCGTCGATGACGCGCTATTTCGGCGGGTATTGGAGGCGGCATGGCTGGCGCCGTCGGTTGGGCTCAGTCAACCGTGGCGCTTCGTCACGGTTGACGATGCGGGACGGCGGGACGCGGTGCGGCAGAATTTCGTGCGCTGTAACGAGGCGGCGTTGGCGGATCAATCGGACGATCGGGCGGCGCTGTATGCGCGGTTGAAGCTGGCCGGGTTGGAGCGGGCGCCGCGTCACGTGGCGGTGTTTGTCGACCCCGACCCGGCGCAAGGCGGCGGGCTCGGACGGCAAACGATGCCGGAGACGGTGGCCTACTCGGCGGTGGGCGCCATCCATACGCTATGGCTCGCGGCACGGGCGGCCGGGTTGGGGCTTGGATGGGTGTCGATTCTCGACCCGGCGCAGATCGCCGGGGCACTCGAGATCGATCCGGGGTGGCGCTTCATCGCGTATCTCTGCGTCGGCTACCCGGAGGCCGACAGCGCGACGCCGGAACTCGAGTGCGCGGGGTGGGAGCGGCGACGCACTCCGACGAGCGAAACACTGCTGCATCGGTGACTGAGGCGGCCTGCTTCGTGCGCAGGCGGGACTGTTCACGGATCATTTTCTTTTTTACGTCAGTCTGGACCGTATAGAGCCGACTGCTGCCTTGGAGCCTCGAATGCATCGCACCTTATTTACCGCCGCCGCGCTCATGCTTGCGACGCCCATCGCAGCGGGGGCACAGACGGCGGATGCCGAGCTCGGCGCCAAGCTGGATTTGTTGCATCAGGACATGCAGGCGATCCTGAGGGCGTTGCAGTCCAGTGGCGGGCGAGCCTCTGGAGCCGGGGCGCCGATGGTCGCAGCGCCGGTTGCCGCGCCGGTCGCGCCGCCCAACCCCGCCACTGCGGTGACGGCGAAATTCTTCCCTGCCGATCCCGGCCTGGCCGAGTTTCCGTCGCCGGAGAACAGCCGGATGCTGCGGTCTGGTTCGGGGGTGAGTGGGCGGCCCTACCTGCTCGACAGCACCGGCGCGGTGCATAAGCTCGTTCCGGTGACTGAAGCGGTGCCGAACGGCTACACGGTCAATGGTGCCTGGGCCAAGGGCGGCGGCAGCGATCATTCGCCGGTGCCGCAATTGCTGGTGCGGCAGGGCAAAGTGTTCGCACAGGCGAATGGCGGTCCGTGGCAGTTCTACAATTCCGCCGGCGGCAGCTTGTACAATGCGAGTCTGCCTGACGCATTCCAAACCGATGGCAGCGGGCAGACGACGTCCAACGTTGCGTCGAGCGCCGTCAAGGCGCCAAACCGGCCCATCCGGCAGAGCCCGGCGCCCGGCACTTCCGGCCGGACACTGAAAGTTTGCAGCAGCTGCCAGTTCACCAGCATCAGTGCCGCGATCAAGGCGGCCAGTGCAGGCGACACCGTCGACATCGGTCCAGGACGGTATCGGGAGGCGCCGCCGGCTTGGACGGTGCCGCTGAAGATCGTGTTCGCGAATGGTGCGTCGATGGACCTCAGCGGGCTGACCGCGTCGCTGGCGCGCGGCAAGGGCGCGCTGATCCCCGCGGCCGACAGCATCATCGTCAACCCGGTGATTACCGGCGTGGCGATGGATCAGAAGGTGGCGCAAAGCACGGCCGCGATCCGGCCCGACAACGGCGCCGGCTATGTCGACATCGTGGGCGGCGTGTTGAGCGGCAACCAGAACGGCATCGCCGGCGGCGACGCGCCGGTGGTGATGACCGTCACGGGCACCAAGCTGGACGATAACGGGCTCGGCGACGGTTACACGCACAACATCTACATGTCGCACGGGACGCTGTCGGTGACCCTGAAGGACGTGCAGTCGACTAATCCGCGGGGCGGTCACGCGGCCAAGGTGCGCGCGTTCGAGTTCGCCGTCAGCGGCGGCACCTTTGAGGCGTTCTCGGCGGCATCGATCGACGTTCCGGATGGCACGGTGACGCCGGCGATCATCGATGGCGCGACGATCGTCAAGAAAGCGGGCGCGTATAACCACACGGTGCTCGACTACGCGACCGAGGACACGGCCAGCGGCAATGGCGGCATGATTTTGCGCAACGTGACCATGGACCTCCGATGCGATAACCCGGCGATCCTGGTCGGCGGCGGTTCGATCGTCACGATCGAACCCAGCACCAAGATTGTCGGCGCCAAGCCGGACGCGAAGGGCGGCACGGTCAAGGGCCTCTGACGCTGCCCGGGCGGGTCTTCTTCACCGCCGATACGCATTTCGGCCATGCCGGGGCGCGGGCGCTGTATCGGCGCCCGTTCCCCAGCGTTCCGGCGATGGACCGGGCGCTGGTGGACGCGTGGAACGCCACGGTCGGGGTGGACGACACCGTGTGGCATCTCGGCGACTTCGCGGTGCGACATCCCGACCCCGCGGGCCTACTGGCGGAGCTGAACGGAACCAAGCATCTCCTGTTCGGCAACAACGATCCCGCGGAGGTGTAGGCGCTGCCGGGGTGGGCGAGCGTCAGTGGGCTGGTCGAGCTAGTGGTCGACGATGTGAGTTTGATCCTGTGCCACTACGCGTTGCGGACGTGGCCAGGCTTGGCAAAGGGCGCGCTCAATCTGCACGGGCACAGCCATGGGCGCTTGAAGCCGATGCCGGGACAGTTTGATGTCGGCGTTGATGCCAGAGACTTCAAGCCGATCGAGTTACGCTCGTTACGGACCAAAGCCGAGTAGTGCAGGCGGTCGTTGATTGGGTCAGTTGGCGAGCGCGAGTAGGCGGTCGAGGCAGGGCGCGTCGGTGAGGGCGGCGGCGAGTTCCTGCTTGGTCAGGAGCGTGCGAGCGCCGCTAAACGAGGTGGAGTCCTCGAGTTTGGCACGGGCGATGAGAAGGGATGTATCGTAGGCGTCGCCGTGTTGGCGGGGTGGAGGCAGCATCGTGCGGTGCGCCGCGAGCAGGGCGGGATCGGTGAACAGGGTGGTGACCGGATCGGGAAGCTCGACGTATTCAGCCGACGCCCTGGTCACTTTGGCGAGCACCGGAAGCTGATTCCGTTCCTCCGGTGTGCCGAGGAGGCCGATGCGGGCGAGAGCGGCGCCGGCCGAGCGGCGGGAGGTCAGGCTGGCGAGCGGGATGGCTAGCACGAGGCCTAGGACCACGGGACTCATCCAGAGCAGAAGCGGAATGGACACCAGGGCGGAGGTGATCCCGAGCACCAAGCCGGCCATCGTGTGCGGTAG
This sequence comes from Janthinobacterium lividum, assembly GCA_050954595.1. GTDB lineage: Bacteria > Pseudomonadota > Alphaproteobacteria > Acetobacterales > Acetobacteraceae > JAVVHH01. The sequence goes on from JBPBQE010000377.1 coordinate 8,177, forward strand.
ATAAGCGCGCAGGATGTCGCTCCAGACGACGGCACCGTCGTCCCGCCGCTGCGGTTGCCAGCCGCCGTCGCGGCCGGACAGGATGGAGATGACGGCCGCCGACTGGGTGAGCATGGCGATCGGCGCGATCAGCGCTGCAAGTATCGTTTCGACCAGAACGCTAGCGATCAAGCGGATGCCGCCGCCAAAGGCCCGGCGCTCGGGGCCGCGAAGCAAACCGGCCAGCGTAGCCAGGAGCTTGGGGCCTAGAAGCACGGCCATGGTGGTGATGAACAGCCACATGGAGCGAACCGGGTCAACGACCGGCCATCGGGGGAACAGCGACGGGCCGCTCGGGAAGTAGTCCGGCAGAACGAAATGCGCTTCGAGTGACAGGATGATGCCGGTCAGCAGAAAGGCGAGCCAGAGGGGCGCAGTTCCGTAGGCGCCGATCCCCATCATCAAATGCAAACGGCTGACCCAATGGAGGCCGCGGGTCGGCAGCACGGCGGCATGTTGGAGGTTGCCCTGGCACCAGCGCCGATCACGTACGGCCACGTCGGCCAGTGAGGGTGGACCTTCCTCGTAGCTGCCTTCGACGGCGGGCATCATGTGGATGGCCCAACCGGCCCGGCGGAGCAAGGCGGCCTCGACGAAATCGTGGCTGAGAATATGCCCGCCGAACGGCTTGCGACCCGGCAGCGACGGCAACCCGGCGGCTTCGGCGAAGGCGCGGGTGCGGATAATGGCGTTGTGACCCCAGTAGTTGCCTTCGGCACCGTGCCACCAGGCGATACCGTGGGCGATGACGGGGCCGTAGAGTCGGCCGGCGAATTGCTGCATGCGGGCAAACAGGGTGCGACCGCCGACGATGACGGGGAGGCTCTGGATCAAGCCAGCGTCGGGCGTGCGCTCCATGGCGGCGACGAGCCGGATGACGCAATCGGCGGTCATGACGCTGTCGGCGTCGAGAATGAGAAACTGGTCGTAAGCGCCGCCCCAGCGACGGATCCAGTCGGCGATGTTGCCGGCTTTGCGCTCGACGTTCTGAGCGCGGCGACGATAGAACACGTTGGTGCCAATGCGGGAACGAAGCTGCATAAAAGCGGCTTCCTCCGCGATCCAGGCAGCGGGGTCGCGTGTGTCGCTGAGGATAAAAAGGTCGAATTGAGGGCTGGCGCCAGCGGCGGCGAGGTCGTGGTGCAGCGTTTCGAGCGCGGCCATGATGCGGGCCGGGGCTTCGTTATAGGCTGGCATGAGAAGCGCGGTTCGCCCGGATACCGGCTCGGCGAGTGCGGTGTCGAGGCGGCGGCCTCCGTTAGTGACCACGGAGACGAAGCCGGCGACCGCGCTGGTCAGCGCCAAGGCGATCCAGGCAAAGAGCGAAACGAACAGCGCGAGGATCAGGTAGGCGAGGCCGGTCAGGCCGTTGCTGCCGAGAACGAGCGACATTTCGCGCGTCGCAGCGACCGTCAGGATCACCGCGCCGCCGACGACGAGCACGCGGCGCCAGGCGATCGAGCGCGGCGAGGAGGGCGGGCGCGGTGTGCGGCCGGGCTTCTGCCGGAAGGATTGCGCCGCCATGGGGAGCGGCACTTCCGGCGGCATGCCTTGAAATGGAGTGCTCAGACCGTCCATCGGTAGAGCCAGGTCTCGCTGAGTTTGGTGTCGCCATTCATCAGGACCAGCCGAATCTCGACGATTTCGGCCCCACCGGGCAGCAACTCGAACGAGAGTCGCCAACCGCCGACCTGGGTGGCCGCAAGGGCGACGACGTTCTCGATCTTGCCCTTGTCGGTGCTGATGTCGACGCGCGGCCTGATGTCGCCGGTCAGCACCTTTAGTGCATCGCCGGCCAGATCGAGGACGAAAAGGCGAGCGTTCTGGGTCGTGCCAGCGCCGACGCGGAAGGCAGTGAAACGGGCCAGCTGGTTGTTCACCGGCGGAAGGTCGGCCCAATGCAAGCGGCAGGTATAATTGACCTCGGATTTGGCCAGCAATTTCTGCTTGGGTCGCCAAAAGGCGACGATGTTGTCGTGTACTTCGTCCTTGGTCGGAATCTCGATGAGCTGGACTTGGCCTTCGCCCCAGTCTCCGATCGGCTCGACCCACAGGCTGGGGCGACGTTCGTAGTGCGCTTCTAGATCTTCGTAATCAGTGAACTCGCGATGGCGCTGGACGAGCCCGAAGCCGCGTGGGCTGGTGTCGGCGAAAGCGCTGATCTGAAGTTTCTGCGGGTTGTTGAGGGGCCGCCAGACTTGCTCGCCACGGCCGGTCGCCATCATCAGACCGTCGGAATCGTGGACGGCACGGCGATAATCGTCGATGCCGACGCGATCGTTGGCAGAGAAGTAGAACATGCTGGTGCCATTGCCTACGCCGACCTCCGTCAGGTCGACACGTGGGAAAAGCGCACTTTCCATGTCCATGATGGTGTCGTCGCCGGGTCGAATGGTGAAGCGGATGGCGGCGGCGCAGCTCGGGCTGTCGAGCAGGGCGTGGATGACGATGCTGTTGGTGCCTCGCTGCGGTCGCTCAAGCCAGAAGCTGCGAAAGGAGGGAAACTCCTCGCCGCCTTGTTCGCCGGTCTTGAGCGAGAGGCCGCGGGAGGAGAGACCGTAGCCCTCGCGCTTGCCGACGGCGCGGAAGTAGCTGGCACCGAGAAAGACGCAAACCTCGTCATAATAGTCGGAACGGTTGATCGGCGCGTGC
>JBPBQE010000396.1:0-10857 GCA_050954595.1 Janthinobacterium lividum
CGTCCCGCTTCCAGCGCAGGCCACAACGCGGCCCGCATGCGGCGATTGATCTCGCGCACTTCCTCGACGCTGCGGGTCCGGAACGTGACGCCGATATAGGAAATCCGGCGCGCGGCATGCAGGTCGAAGTCGAACGGTCCCATCTGGCCTCCCAGCCGGCCGACGTTGACGATGCGCCCCTTGACCCGTGTCGCCTGAAGATTGCCGCGCGATACCGCCGCCGAAACCATGTCCACCACCAAATCGACGCCTTCGCCACCGGTGGCGTCCAGCACCGCACCCGGCCATGCCTCGTCGCCGGTATCGATGGCGCCCGTGGCCCCGAACTCGGGCAAACGCTCCCGGTGCGCCGGGTTGCGCGACGCGCCGAGGATGATGGCGGCACCGAGCTCGCGGGCGATCTGCAGTCCCATGAGTCCGACGCCGGAACTCGCGCCCTGGATCAGCACCGCCTGTCCCGCCTGTAGCGCGCCGTTGGTCGCAAGCGCGTCATGCATGGTTTGCAGCGCGATTGGCAGGGTGGCGGCTTGAACCCACCCCATGTTGCTGTCCGGAACCGGGCAGATCCGGCCGCGATCGGTCACGGCATATTCGGCATAGCCACCGTTGCCGGACGCCATCACGCGGTCACCCGGCTTGAACTCCGTGACCCCAGCACCGATCTCGGCCACTTCGCCGGACCATTCCAGGCCGATCCCGGCACCAGCACCGCCATGGCTACCATGCGCATGGCCCGCTGCCATCGCTAGCTCGGCGCGGTTCAACCCGGCGGCATGCACCCGAACCAGCACCTGGTCCGGACCGGGCTGGGGCTTCGGCACGTCGCGCAATTCCAGGCCGGTATCGGTAATGATCATGGCGCGCATGGTGTTTTCCTCGCTACGACGGCCGTTGTAGAGCGGGATGCCGCCCAGGCCCATGCCTCCGCTCGCGCCTCTGTTCACCAGTGGTCGATGTAGCCCCGCTCCAGATCCATCCGGACGTCAGCCGCAGGACGCTCCGCCTTGTCGCCGAAGCCGCCGCCGCCCGAAGTCTCCAGGCGAATGACGTCGCCGCGCCGCAGCCGCAGATTGCCGACTTTCGACCCCAAGCTCTGCGTCTGCCCATCGCGCAACAGGACCAGCCGGCCCGCTGCGCCGGGCTCCCCGCCCGCTAAGCCGTAGGGGCGGAACTTGAACCGCTCCAAATTCGCGGTGAACACCGCCTCCGGGCAATCGACGCGCCAGGCCCGAACCAGCCCCATGCCGCCCCGGAAGCGCCCGGCGCCGGCCGTGTTGGGCAGGATGCCGTATTCGACGATGCTGAGCGGCAATTCGCTTTCGATCATCTCGACCGGAATGTTGGCGTTGTTGTGCATGCCGCTCGAATACCCGTTCAGCCCGTCCTGCGCCGGATGACCCCCGCCACCGCCGACCTCGATCTCGACCAGGACGCTGCGGCGATCATCCGCGTCGATGGTCTGAAACGTGCAGACGTAGCTGACGCCGTAATACGCCGCCGGCACGCGATCGGGCACCGCCCCGTGCAGCGCACCGAGCAGCGTGGTCGCCAGCCGGTGCGTCGTGGCGATCCGGTTGGCGACCGGCGCCGGGTGCCGGGCATGGACGATCGTGCCCTCGCGGGCCACGACGCGAACCGGGCGGTAGCAGCCGGCATTGGCCGGGATCGGCTGATCCGCGCACGCCATCACCGCGTAGGACACGGCCGAACTGGCCGAAGCCAGCGTGGCGTTGATCGGGCCGAGCGCCTGCGCGCCGGAGCCGGTGAGGTCGACCACCATCTCGTCGCCGGCGATCTCGATCGCGGCATGGATGCGGATCGGCGTGTCCGTCAGGCCGTCATCGTCGATGAAGTCCTCGAACGTATAGGTCCCGTCCGGCATACGGCCGATGACGCCGCGCATGGCGGCCTCGGAGCTGTCGAGCATGCGCCCGCACGCCGCGACCAGCGTCGGCCCGCCATAGCGATCGCACAGCTTGATCACATTGGCGACGCCGACCGCCAGCGAGGCGAGCTGCGCCTGCAGGTCGCCCCACAGCATGTCGGGCCGGCGCACGTTCTGGCGCATCATGGCCAGAACCTCGCGGTTCATCACCCCGCTGCGTACCAACATCATCGGCGGGATGCGCAGCCCCTCCTGGAAGATTTCGGTGGCGTTGGCCCCGTAGCTGCCGGCGGCGATGCCGCCCATGTCGAGGTGATGGCAAAGCGTGCCGACGATGGCCACCAGCACGCCGTCCACGATGACCGGGCGGAAGGCCAGGATGTCGGGGATGTGCTGCCCGCCGCAATACGGGTCGTTGGTGATGACGACGTCGCCCTCCCGCCACGTCTCGGCCGGGATGAAGTCGCGCAGGATCGCCTGCAGCCCGGCGCCCATCGAGTTGAGGTGCTGCGGGATGCGCGCCGACTGGGCCACGTTGTCGCCGCCCGCGGTGAAGATGGCGGTGGAGTAGTCAAGCAGCTCGCGAACGATGGTGGATCGGCTGGTGCGCCAGATCGTGACGTCCATCTCCGCCGCCGCCGAGGTGAGGGCGTTGCGCATGATCTCGAGCTCGATCGTGCCGATCTCGGACGAGGATGTGCTCGTCGCCTCGGCCGGTATGCGCTCGGCGATCAGGTCACCCCCCGGATCGGGCGCGCAACGCCAGCCGCTGCCGATGAACACCGTCGTGTACGCCTCCTCGATCAGCGCCGGCCCCTGGATGGAGCCGGTGAGCCCCGCACGGCGATGCACCGCGACGTCCTGCCAGCTGCCCCCGAGGAACATCGGGCGTCGGCGCGGCCCCGGCGTCTCGGCCGAGGCGGGCTCGCGGACGATGGCGACCTCCGGCAGCTTGCCGATGGCGGAAAGGCGCAGCGTGACGATCTCCACCGGGTCATCCGGATTGGCATAGGAGAACCGCTGCTCGTGGATGGCGTGGAAGCGCGCGAGCAGGGCATCGAGCGACCCGGTATCCTCCCAGGGCGTAACCAGCTCGAAGGCCTGGCCGTGATAGCGCATGTCGGCGGCAAAGCGCAGCACCCGGCGATCCGGGGCGACGCCGTCCTGCTCGAGCAGGGCATTGCCCTGCTCCCGCAGCGCCGCGCACGCCTTGGTCAGCTCCGGCATGATCGCGGGTCCAGCGCGCATGATGCGGCTGCTGGCCAGGTCATGCATGATGTCGGAGCGCAGGATGCCGCTCGCCGAGAACGTGCTGGCATCGGCGGGAAACACCACGCGGTCGACGCCGAGTTCGTCGGCAACGTCGATGGCATGCAGCCCGCCGGCGCCCCCGAACGACAATAGCCCGAACTGCCGCGGATCGAGCCCCTTCTCGAACAGGCTCAGCCGGATCGCAGCCGCCAGGCTGGCATTGGTCAGCGTCAGCAGCCCTTCCGCCGCAGCTTCGACCTCCAGCGATAACCGCTCCCCGATCTCGCTGGCCAACGCCGATCGCGCGCCCGCACCATCCAGGGCGAACTTGCCGCCCAGGAAGAACCCGGCGTCCAGACGCCCCAGCACCAGATTGGCATCCGTGACCGTCGGGCGGGTGCCGCCATGGCCGTAACACACCGGCCCCGGCCGCGCCCCGGCACTCTCCGGCCCGACGATCAATCGCTCGCCCGGCAACACCGACGCGATCGAACCCCCGCCGGCGCCGATGGTCCGGATCTCCACCATCGGCAGCCGCACCGGCAGCCCGTCGATCTCGCCCTGCGTCATCGACGTGACCCGGCCATCGCCCACCACGCACACGTCGAAACTGGTGCCGCCCATGTCGATGCCGACCAGATTGGGTAACCGGAGGCGCTCGGACGCGAGCTGCGCCGCCAACGCGCCACCGCTCGGGCCGGACAACAGCAGCCGCACCGGCTGCTGGCTGGCGATCGCAGCACTGCACACACCGCCATTCGATTGAACCAGCAGCAGCCGAGCCGACACGCCGCTCTCTGCCAATCGGCGCTGCAGCCGATCGAGGTAGGACCACACGATCGGCACCAGCAACGCGTTCAGAACCGTGGTGGAGGTGCGCTCGAACTCGCGGATCTCCGGGCTGACCTCGGCGGAGATGGACACCGGCAGCTCCGGAAACGCCGCCAGCAGATGATCGCGCAGCATGCGTTCGTGCGCCGGATCGACGTTGGCGTTCATCAGGCAGATGGCGACCGTGTCCGGCTTGATACGGCGCACCGCATCGACGGCCGCTTCCAGCGCGTCGGCGGTCAGTGCACGCTCGACGGAGCCGTCCGCGCGCATCCGCTCCGCCACGCCAAGTCGGCGGTCCCGCGGGATCAGCGGCGGCTCCACCTGCGGCCGCAGACCATAAACGTCGCGCCGGGCGTGGCGCCCGATCTCGAGCACGTCGCGAAACCCGTCCGTTGTGAACAGCAGCCCGCGCGCCAGCTTTCGTTCCAGCACTGCGTTGGTGGCGATGGTGGTCCCGTGCAGCAACAGCCGCACGTCCCCAATGTCGAACCCGAAGCGGGCCGCGGCCTCCCTGATGCCCGCCAGCAGGCCGATCGAGGGATCTTCGGGCGTCGTCGGCGTCTTGAGGCTGTTCAGGACGCCGGTGGTTTCATCGAGAATCTGTAGGTCGGTGAAAGTGCCGCCGATGTCGATGCCGATACGGATATTCACTGGTTTTCAAGTTCCTTGGGTCGTGAGAAACGGATCGCTGGACGGACTACCTTACGAGCTACATCGGCGGCGTCAGGCCATCCTTGCCGACGTTGATAGTCGCCGCGGACAGGGTTCCGTCATCGCCGCGCGTGCCGCTGGCGATGATCTTCGCACCCGGTTTCAACGCCGATCGGTCCGCATCCTCGAACGACACGATCGGAACGTCGTCGGGGATCAGCACCTGCTTTTCCCCGTTACCATACTTCACGGTCGCGACCCGGCCTGCCGTCGTCACCAGATTGCCCACGGTCCCGTTCGTCATCGTGGCCTCGCCACCACCCTCCACGTCGAACGGGCGAAAGCCCTCGCCCCGGCCACGCATGCTCGGCGGAAACACGTGCACCTCCAGCGCGCGCAACGTGCCATCCGGCTCTCGCGTGGCAGCCGTGCCGATGTAGCTGCCGGGCTGGATGTCGGCCATCTTGGCCGCGATGACGAAAGTGACGCGAACGTCTGCGGGGAGCTTGACGTGCGCCTTGGTCCCGTTGCGGGTGGTCATGTCCAGCCCATCGGCGCTGACACTGTCGATGGTCCCGCGCAGTCTTCCCCCGCCCGATTGTGCAAATGCCGGCATCACCACCAGGGTCACGCCGAAAGCGAACAGGACGAGCTTGGAGCCGTAGTGCATGCGAATGCCTCAGAGTCGATCGCCCCACTCTCGACCTGCACCCTCCGCGACGCAAACCATTCCCTCCGTCCGTCCGGGAATGGAGCCGATCATGATAAGCAGGTGCGAAGCGCCGACTTCAGCTACGATCGGCCAACGCTTTGGGGACAACAACATGGCAAAAGCCATTCTCGCACTCGGCCTGCTGGCAGCGCTGCCAGCCCACGCCGCAACCTGTAGCACCGAGGCGCTGTCCGCGCTCCACGTCCCGGGCGTGACCGTTACAGCCGCCACGCCCGTCGCCGCGGCCGCCGATGACCCCGCCTACTGCCGCGTGGAAGGCGCCATCACCACCCATGGCGACAACCTGCCGAACGGGGTGGCGCATTTCGAGCTGGCACTGCCCGCCGAATGGCAGCACCGGCTGCTGGTGATGGGCAACGGCGGCAACGCCGGCAGCCTACAGGCCTCCACCAACACGATCGACCGCGCCTCCGCCCTCCCCAAGGGCTACGCCACGATCGTCAGCGACACCGGCCACACCGGCGGCACCTTCAACGCGAGCTTCGTCATCGACGCTCAAGGCCACCGCGACCCGGCCAAAGTGACCGACTTCTTTCATCGCGCAACCCACAACGTCACCGAAACGGCCAAACAGCTCGTCCAGGCCTATTACGGCGCCGACATCTCCCACGCCTATTTCGACGGCTGCTCCACCGGCGGCCGCATGGCGATGATGGAGGCCGAGCGCTACCCGCAAGACTTCGACGGCATCATCGCCGGCGACCCGGCGATGGACTACCGCTCCAACATCACCCGCCTCTCGCTGCAGAAATGGCTGCTCTCGACGCCGGGTGCATGGATTCCGCCGGCGCTGCTGCAGGTCGTCGACCAGGCCGTCATGCGCTCCTGCGACGCCGCCGATGGTACGAAAGACGGGCTGGTCCAAGACCCGCGCCGCTGCGACTTCCACCCCCAAACCCTGCAATGCACGCCCGGACAGACCGCCGATTGCCTCTCGCCGGTCCAGGTGAAGACCCTCGCGACCTATCTGCAGCCGGTGCGGAACGCCAAGGGCGCAGTCATCTATCCATCGCTGCCCGCAACCAACCTGTCCGGGCCCAGCGGCATGTCGCTCTGGGGCATCGGCAAGGCAGCGCCGGACCTCGCTCATCTCGCGACCCCCTGGATCGCCGATCCCGACGCCTCGCCGGAATCATGGCGCTACGGCAACCAGGTACTCGCCTACTGGTTGGGCCAGGGGGAGGGGGCGTCGTTCGCCAAATTCGATGTCGATCCGAAAACCGGCATCGTCAGCGACGCGGCCCTCGCGGCCTTTGATCAGGCCTATGACGGTATCAACACGCGCGATCCGGCGACGCTGGACGCCTTCCTGCAGGCCGGCAAGAAGATCATCTTTTATCACGGCTTCAGCGACCCCGGTATTTCCCCCTTCCGCACGATTGCTTTCATGGACGAGCTGAACACGCGGCTGAACGGAAATGCCGCAGCGAATGCCGCGTTGTTCCTTGTCCCCGGCATGCATCACTGCCGCGCCGGGGCCGGCCCGAACCAGTTCGATACCCTGACCGCGCTCGAGCAATGGGTCGAACACGGCGTGGCTCCGGACGCGATCCCGGCCAAGACCTCGCCCGACCAGCCGGTCCAACGTACCATGCCGCTCTGTCGTTACCCGGAAGAGGCAAAGTACGACGGCACCGGCGACACGGCGCTCGCGTCGAGCTGGTCATGCTCGGCGGCCAAAGTGCTAGCAAAATGACCGGCGACATCCACCCCGGCCCGGTCCACTGACCGGGTAAGGAAACGCACGGTCCGGCACCGCATTACATCGGTCATGGTAGCACGCGCACAACCGACGGCCGCATCGGACACGCTGCGCGAGAAGGCGCTCGAGGTGCATCGGCGCTTGTGCCGCCTTTACGGCTGCCCGATCGCCTATTTCCACAGCCTGGACCCGCTGAGCGAGTTGGTGTCCTCCCTGCTGTCGCACCGTACCCGCAACGCCGATAGTGGCAGGGCCTTCAAGGAATTGCGCGCCCGCTTCCCGGACTGGGCGGCGGTGGCCGCAGCGCCGGAGCCGGCAGTACAGGACGCCATCGCCGGCGTGACCTGGCCGGAACAAAAAGCTCCCCGCATCCAAGAGGTGCTGCGCGCCGTCCACGCCGCCCACGGTGACTGGTCGCTGGACTTCCTCGGCGATCTGCCCGTCCCCGAGGCACGGGCCTGGCTGGAAGCGCTGCCCGGCGTCGGCCCCAAGACCAGCGCTGCCGTGCTGTCCTTCTCCACGCTCCGCCGTGCGGCGCTGCCTGTGGACAGCCATCATCATCGCGTGGCGGCGCGCACGGGGCTGATCACCAGCACCCTGGCGGTCGGCCCGTCACACGCGGTGCTGGCGGCACAGCTGCCGCCCGATTGGGATGCGCAACAGCTGTACGACAATCACGAGGTGCTGATGCTCCACGGCCAGCGATGCTGCTTCTTCCAGAAACCCGCCTGCGACCGCTGTGTGCTGTTGGACATATGCCCGTACGGCCAGCGCCTACAAAAGCCGGCACGGGATGCGACGCCATCGTCTCCCCCCACGCCCGGCTGAAGCGTCATTGCCGCATACGGCATGTGGTCATTTCGCCGGGCTGAAATGACGAACCGCGACCTCGACATCTGCGGCGTTCTCTCGGTAACTGCCCGCCAAGCCACCCCTGCGACGGGGCCGCACGGGAGGACAGCATGACGCAATCACGCCATCGCACAGCATTGGACCGGCGTGCCCTGCTCCTCGGCAGCGGCACGTTGATGGGCACGTCCCTCCTGTCACCGAAAAGCTTCGCCGCTGCGGTGCCGGTCAGCCCCCTCATGACGACCTTGAGCAGCTACATGGCGGCGGCTGGCGACCGGCCCTTGCCCGACGACGTCGTCGAAAAGGCCAAGCACCACATCCTGGACACCTTCGCCGCTATGATCTCCGGCTCGGAGCTGCCGCCCGCGCAGGCCGCCCTCAAATTCGCCCGCGACTATGCCGGGGACAGCACGGCGACGATCGCTGCCTCCAAGCTCACCGCCAACCCCATGGAAGCAGCGCTGGTCAACGGCATGCTGGCCCATTCCGACGAGACCGACGATTCCAACGAATTCTCGCAATCCCACCCCGGCTGCGCCGTGATCCCCGCAGCCCTGGCCGTGGGCGAGAAGTTCGGCGCCAACGGCACACGCTTCCTGCGCGCCGTGACGCTGGGGTACGACATCGGCCCGCGCGTCACCATCAGCTTCGGCGCCGTGCAGTTCCGCAACACCAGCCACAAGGCGACCCACTCCATCGCCGGAATTTTCGCCGCCGCGGCGGCAGCCGGGTCACTGGCCCAGCTGGACCCGCAGCAAATGCGCTGGCTGCTGGACTACACGTCGCAGCAATCCTCCGGCATCGGTGCCTGGGCCCGCGACACCTCGCACATCGAGAAGTCCTTCGTGTTCGCGGGCATGCCGGCGCGCGGTGGCGTCACCGCAGCCCTCGCGGTTCAATCGGGTTTCACCGGCGTTGACGACATTTTCTCCGGCCCGGACAACTACTTCGAAGCCTATGCCCCGGATGCCCGGCCGCAGGAGATGGTCGAGCAACTCGGCCAGCGCTTCGAGATCGCCCGCACCAACATCAAGAAGTGGACGGTGGGATCGCCCATCCAGGCGCCGCTCGACGCCATGTCCAACATCTTCGCCAAGCGCCAGCTCAACCCCGACGAGGTGAAGACGATCGTCGTCCGCCTGGCGCACACGGAGGCACGCACGGTCAACAACCGCGACATGCCGGACATCTGCCTGCAGCACATGGTCGCCGTGATGCTGCTGGACAGGACGGCATCGTTCAAGGCCGCGCATGACCAGCCCCGCATGAGCGACCCGGCCGTGCTGCGCCAACGTGCCAAGGTCCAACTGGTCGAGGACGAGGAGCTGGAGAAGCTGGAACCCGCCCGCCAGGCCATCGTCGAGATCACCCTGAATGACGGCACCGTGCTCCGCGACCGCGTCACCGCCGTGCGCGGCACCGTGGACAACCCGATGCCCCGCGACGAGATCATCCGCAAGGCGCGTGACCTATGCGAGCCCATCATCGGCAAGAACCAGACCGACGCCCTCGTCACGCGGGTGTTCGCCTTGGAAAGCCTGGACAACGTTCGCGACCTGCGGGGCCTGCTGCAGCGGTCGTGACGCCGACCCCGCGCGCCTAATCCTCAAAGAAAGCCTTTGCCATGATGTCCATCGAACGCCGCAAGCTGCTGCGCACCACCGCCACCGGCCTCGTGGCCACCGCCGCCGCCACCGGTGCCGCCGCCGGCACGGTTCTGGCCCAAACCACCGGCACCCCGACCGCCGGCGCCCAGCCCGTCGCCGCCCCGCCGGGCGCAGCACCCAAGGGGCCACCGCCCCCGCCGATCACCCGCATCGTCGCCCGTTATGCCGCCACCGCGCCACTCGATCAGGTCCCGGAGGCGGTCCGCAAGGAAGCCACCCGCACCCTGCTGAACTGGGTCGGCTGTGCCGTCGGCGGCTCCAGCCAGGGCGCGCCAGATCACGCCGTGGCGGCGCTGAAGCCGTTCTCCGGCCCCGAGCAGGCCAGCCTGTTCGGCCGCAAGGAACGAATGGACGCGCTGCACGCAGCCCTGGTGAACGGCATCAGCTCACACGTGCTGGACTATGACGACACCCATCTCAAGACCATCATCCACCCCGCCGGCCCCGTAGCCTCGGCCATCACCGCTTTTGCTGAATACCGCCCCGTCTCGGGCGCCGAGTTCATGCACGCCCTGGTGCTGGGCTGCGAGATCGAATGCCGTATTGGCAACTCGGTGTTCCCCGAGCATTACGCCATGGGCTGGCACATCACCGGCACCTGCGGCGTGTTTGGCGCCGCCGCCGCCATCGGCCGTCTGCTCAAGCTCGACGAACAGCACATGACCTGGGCGATCGGGCTCGCCGCCTCCCAGCCCGTGGGGCTGAAGGTGCAGTTCGGCTCGGACACCAAGAGCTTCCACCCCGGCCGCGCCGCGCAGAACGGCATGCTTTCCGCGCTGATGGCGCACCAGGGCTATACCGCGGCGGAGAACGCCCTGGAAGGCTTCGACGGCTGGGCGCAGGCCCTCAGCACGCGACACAACTGGGCCGAAGTCACCGAAGGGCTGGGCACCCGCTACGAGCTGGCGCTGAACACGTACAAGCCCTTCGCTTGCGGCATCGTCGCCCATCCCGCTATCGACGCCGCCATCCAGCTCCACAACGAGAACAAGCTGCAGCCCGGCGACATCAAGTCGGTGGCGCTCAAGGTGCACCCGCTGGTGCTGAACCTGATGGGCAAGACCGAGCCGCGCACGGGGCTGGAAGGCAAGTTCAGCATCTTCCATGCCACCGCCGTCGCCCTGGTGACCGGGCGGGGAGGGGAGCAGGCCTTCACCGACGCCGCCGTGCGCGACCCGGCCGTAGTGGCCGTGCGCCAGAAGGTGGAGGCCACGATCGACCCGGCGATCAAGTCCGACCAGGTCGACATGACCGTCACGCTGAACGATGGCCGCGTCCTGCA
>JBPBQE010000465.1:0-10783 GCA_050954595.1 Janthinobacterium lividum
GACAAGCTCGGAGCTGATGGCAAGCTGGTCCTGGCCGTCCGTATCCGCTCCACCGAACTGCAGGCCAAGGCCGAGTCAATCCTTCGCGAAGCCGGCGCCACTGCACTAAAGGCTATCATCGACGCCGATCAGGCCAAGACCCGCGGCACCAGCTCGACCTCCTGGACCGGCTGAACCTATCTCCGTGTCCTCCACCTTAGGAGGACGCGGCAGCTACCGTTCCCGTATGACGCGCAGGAACGTGCCGACGATCTTTCCACCCGCGTCGACTGTTCCTCGCAGCGACCCGGCAACCTTCGAGGACCCGGCCGCTCGCACCCGATAGGGCACCGGCACTTCCTCAATCCGCAGCCCGGCCCGTGCGGCCTTCATCTGCATCTCGATGTTCCAGCCATACGTCATCTCGCGCAGCCCCAACCCGGTCAGGGCAGCCCGCCCGATGACCCGGAACGCGCACATGTCACTGTATCGCACCCCGTATTTCGCCCCGATCAGCCGCCCGGCGACGACCCCGGCCAAGACCTGATGCCACAGCATCGAGCCCGGCGCCCGCTCGCCCCGCGTGCGCGACGCGACGACGAAGTCCTTGCTGCCCTCCAGCACCGGCCGACACAGCGCCGCCATGTAATCTGCCCGATCCGCACCGTCCCCGTCCATGAACGCGATCACGTCCGCCTCGGCACGGGCCGCTTCCGCCCCCATCGCGCAAGCCCGACCATAGCCGCGCCCGCAATCAATCACCTTTGCTCCGGCCGCCTCTGCCCGTGCCGCCGTGCCGTCCTTGCTGCTGCCATCAGCGACGATGACCTCGCCGACCCCCTGCGCCAGCACCTGGGTCACCACCGGCCCGATACAATCCGCCTCGTTCCAGGTCGGGATGACGACCGAGACCCGGTGCAGCAAGTTTAAAGGCTCCAGCGCAACCCACAGCCCTGGCAGGGCTTCGGCGGCGTGTCGCTCATCAACGAGCTACGGAAGTCACGATACGCCGGCCCGTTCCAGATCTCCGCCAGATCCTGCTTGGAGGCATTGCCCAACGTATAGTTCTCGTAGCCCCGCTCCGAAAACGGCGCGATGCAGCACGGCAGCGCCGTCCCGTGCGCGGTGAAATACATCAACGACCAGGGGCGCCGGCACATCGCCCACGGCTTGTCGTCCGACTGCCGCTTCAGGCTGATCCCCGGCTCGGTCGCACCGGATGCGTCCAGCATCACGCCCAGGCTCTGCCCCAGCGCCGTCGCGTTGGCGATGATCGCCTCCTCATCCGCCCGCGTCTGCTCGAACAGGCTACTCTCCGACCGCGCCATGCCGAAGCCAACGGAATCGAACACCAGCCGCTGCAGATGCACTTCCTTGACCCCGATCCGCGCCGCCATCCGCACGAAGTCCGGCAACTGGTCCACCGTCTCCTTCAGCCCGGTCAGCCACAGGCTCACCAGCGGCTTCTCCGCCCCGATCGCCCGCTGCAGATTGGTGAACGAACTGACGTTGCGCACGATGCGGTCGAACATGTCCTTGCCGCGCACCTTGAGGAACGTCGCCGCCTCCGCCGCGTCCAGGCTCACCCGCAGTTCGTCCAAGCCGGTCTCGATGATCTCGCGCTGTTTCTTCGGCGCCAGCAACGTCCCGTTGGTGTTGAACAGCACGTGCACGCCGGACCGCTTCTTGAGGTAGCGAATCATGTCCGGCAGGTGCTTGACCAACATCGGCTCGCCCACCCCGTGCAGCACCACGCGCTTTACGTTCGGCACCTGGTCGACGATCTTGGTGAACATCTCCATGCTCAGATCCATCGGCGGCTCGAGATCCTCGAATGTCCGCGGACACGTCTCGCACAGCAGGTTGCAGCGGTTGGTGACCTCCAGATACAGGCACACCGGCGGTGTCGATGCGATGCTCTCGCCGGACTCGACCGTCTCGAAGTAGCGCCGCGCGTCGATGTTAGTATCAGGCATCGTCAATTCCCTTCCGCATCTCGATCGCGAGCCAGACCATCGCCGGGAGATACACCACCGCCGGCCACCACGGATCGCTCAATCCAAAATCCTGGTACAATAATGGCCCCGCGATCGACGGCCACAATGCACCCCATCCCGGCGCAATCACCGCCGGCAATACTGCCATTGTCACATACCACGGATAATGTGGCGTTAGTACGACCAGTAACGCCACAGAGAGCAAACCGGCGTGCCGCGCCATCACCGCCGCAAGCGGCGGCCCCTTGCTCCGCACGATCCTGAACGCCAGCCAGTCCAGCAGCGCCAGCCCGGCCAGGAGGTAGACGCCCAACGCCCACGCCGGCAACGGCCCCACCAGCGACGCCAGGCGCATCAGCACGAACCCGCCGCCTTTGGTCAGATCCTCTTCCTGCGCATAGCCCGGCAGGTAGCCAAACACCCGCCACCCCACCGACGAATACACCGCATAGCCCGCCGCGATCACCGCCACGCACGCGGCCGGCGTCCACCACGAGCCCCACCCCTTCGAGCGGAACCGCCAGATCGCCGGCCCGATCGCCGCCGGCAGCAATTTGCACATCACCGCGATACCCAGCGCGACCCCCGCCCAAACCGGCCGCCGCCGCGCCGCGAACAACAACGCCGCCCCGGATGCCGCAACCGCCGCGGCATCGACATGCCCAGCGCCGGAGAACTCCCGCATCACCAAAGGATTGAGCGCCCATACCAGCACCCAAGCCTCCGGCCGCCCCGCCGCAATCAACAATCGCCACGCGAACCACCCGGCTAGCACGTCGAGCGCCAGCATCACGCCCTTCATTGTCCACACCGACGATGCCGTCACCCCGATCGCGGCAAACAGCATCTGCGCCGCCGGCGGGTAGATCGTCGGCGCCGTCTCCGCGCGGTTGATGTTCGGATAGATCGCCGCCGGTCCCGATCCGGCATCCCGCAGCCCGGCGAGCGCCGGGTCGGCCGGTACGTAGCGGTATGGATTGATCCCCGCCGCCTGCACCCGGCCATCCCACACGTAGCGATACAGGTCCGTGCTCATTACCGGCGGCGCGGCGACGATCACCAACCGTGCCGCCGCCGCGATTGCCAGCGCCGCGAGCAACGCCGGCCGCGACACCCCTCGCCGCCGCACCAGCCAGACCAGACCGGCATAGGCGACCCCCGCCGTCAGCATCCACGCGACATATCGCCAACTCAGCGCCGTCGTCAGGTCGCCGAACGACCCGGCCGGTAGGGCGAACACCGGCGCCACCGCCGCGAGCCCCACCATCGCGGCCAGCGCCACCACGGGGCTCACGCCCGTAACCGCGCATCCAACCGCATCGGCAGGAGCGCCGCGGCGGTATGTGGCGCCGCGTATCCCCGCCGATCGCCGAGCAACCGCGCGAGGGCCGCCGGATCATCGACGTCGAACCAGGCCGCCAGTTCGCGCAGCGGGATTCCCGCTGCCGCCAGCCGATCGCGCGTATCCTGCGCCGCATCATCCGTGCTCCACCGGATGCCGGCGAACGCCTCCGCCCGCGCCGTCCGCATCCCCAGCAGGTAGTATCCCCCGTCCTCGACCGCTCCGAGCACCGCCTCTGCCCCCTCGAGCAGACCCTGTGCCGCCGTCACGAGCGCCTCGGTCGGCAAGGTCGGACTATCGGCCGCCAGCACGCACGCCGCCCCGTAGCCCAAGTCGAACAACCGCCGCATCGTTTCGAGCAAAACGCAGCCGAAGCCCTCGACCCCCTCGGCCGCGCCACCGCTGCCATCGGCCAGCAGCAGCGCCGTCCCATCCGGCAGCAGCCCGTCGAACCGCGCCTCCTGCCCCGCCGGCGCATACGCGACATAGGGATCGATCGGCGCCATCGCCGCGGCCGCGTGCAGGTTCTCCGCCGTGTCGCGCAGGAACGCCGTCCCCAGCGCTGCCGCTTCTTCCGGCTGCAGCACCCCCTGCAGCCGCGTTTTCACATGCCCGGGTCGCGGCGCCTTGGCCATGATCGCCACCCCGCACCGCCGCGCTCGACCCTGATTCATTCTGCCGCGGCCCGCTTCAATCACCCTCGCCCCATACAATCACCGGCCGCCCGCCGCCAAGCGCCCCTCGATGACGTCCCGCACCTGCCCCATGCGTTCCGCCAGGAAATCCAACAACGCCCGCACCCGCGGCACCTGCCGCAGATCGTCATGCGTCAGCAGCCACAGATCCGTCGCCAATGCCTCGATCGGCCCCGTCAGCCGCACCAGGTCGGGGCGAACATCCCCAACGAAGCAAGGCAACAGCCCACATCCCAGCCCCGCCGCGACAGCGCCGGCAACGCCGCCGATGGTGTCGAATCGCGCCACGGTTCGATCCGGCGCCGTCCAACGCCGCAGCCCGGCCAGAGCATCACCGAACCCGACCCAGCGCACCGCTAGCCCGGCCAACTCCGCCGCCGAAATTTCCGCCATCTCCGATCCGGCCGGCCGATATGCCGCCCAGGCGATCCGCGCCACCTTGCGCCCCACCAGATTTTCCGGCGGCGCCCCGCTCGCCCGGATCGCCACATCCGCATCCCGCCGCGACAGGTTCGCCGCCTCGTTGCCGCAGACCAGATCGAGCCGAACCTCCGGGCATGCTTGCTGGAACGCGGCGAACATCGGCATCAGGAGCTCCGTCAGCAGGACGTCGCTGGTCGCCACCCGAACCTCTCCCGCCGGGCTCGGCGCCTGCCCCGCGACCCGGCGCAGCATGGCCGTCACCTCCGCCTCCATCCGCGCGGCGACCGCCACGATCTCGGCGCCCGCCACGGTCGGCACGTAACCGCTCCGATGCCGCTCGAACAGCACCGTCCCCAACGCCCGCTCGATCTGCCGCAACCGTCGGAACACGGTGGAATGATCCAGGCCCGCCGCCGCCGCCGCCGCCGCCAGCGACCCCGCTTCCGCGATGACGTTCACCAGCCTGACATCATCCCACGCCAGCGTTCGTGCAATCCCGCTCATCACCCCCCCTCCTCGGCACCGCCACGGCACGGCAAAGCTCCAATCGAGAGCTTGCACCGCTGCAATGGCACACCGCCAGAGCGAGGCCTATTTGACGGTTCGAACGGCGGCACAGCGCTCGCCCGTACAGGAGCTCGGACCATGGCAGCCTCCCTCACCCACGGCATCCATCACGTCACCGCCATCTCCGGTGATCCCCGCCGCAACCTCGCCTTCTACGCCCGCCACCTCGGCCTGCGGCTGGTCAAGAAGACCGTCAATTTCGACGATCCCAGCGCCTATCACCTGTATTATGGCGACGCCGCCGGCACCCCCGGCACCATCATCACCTTTTTCCCCTGGGCTGACGCCCCCGCTGGACGGCCCGGCGCCGGCGAACTCCAGGAAACCTCGTTCCGCATCCCCCGCGAGTCCCTCGAGTTCTGGGCCACCCGGCTGGCCGCCAACGAGGTCGCCCGCGCCGACCGCTTCGGCGACCCCGTGCTCACCTTCCGGGACCCCGACGGCATGCGCCTCGCCCTTGTCGGCCTGCCCGGCATCGGCAACGAGCCCGCTCATATCGTCGACGGCATCCCCGCCGAACACGCCATCCGCGGCTTCCACGGCGTCACCCTGACCGTGGCCGACCCGGGCCCGACCGCCGCGATCCTGTCCAACGTCTTTGCCTTCGCCCCCACGGCGCAAGATGGCGGTCTGCAACGCTTCACGGCCGACGCGGCGCTCGGCGGCATCATCGACCTGCAGGCCTCGCCGGCCGCATCGGCGCCCCGCCTAGGACGTGGCTCGGTCCATCATCTCGCCTTCCGCGCCGCCGATGACGCCGCCGAGTTCGCGATGGCCGCGAAGATCGCCAACGACCACGGCCTGCGCACCACCGAACAGAAAGACCGCGACTACTTCCGCTCCGTCTACTTCCGCGAGCCCGGCGGCATCCTGTTCGAGATCGCCACCGACATCCCCGGCTTCGCCGTCGACGAGCCCGCCGATGCCCTCGGCACCGCCCTGAAGCTCCCGCGCATCCTGCAACCAAAGCGCGCGCAGATCGAAGCGGCCCTCATGCCCCTCGACTGATCGGGCAAGGGCGGCGGCCCCGTGCCGGTGCTGGACTGGCCAAGTCCCGGTGGCCTCGCGTAAGGGAGCCCACACGCACGGGACCGCCGCGATGACACCAACATCCGACAACCGGCCCCGCTCTGGCCTCGCGGTCGGCGCCGATCGCGCCGGCCGTGGCGGCCTCCTGCTGGCCTGCTTCGGCTTTTTCGGGCTGTTGCTCGTCTATGCAGCTCAGACCGGCCTGGGCCATTGGCAGGTCGACGAGTTCCGCTACTTTGCCGATCACGACATCCTCGGGTGGCGCGCCTATTTCGAACGGTTCGAGGTCTCGCCGCGGCCGCTCTCCGAGTTGCTGATCTACGGCTACGGCGCGATGGTTCTCGCGTTCCAGCGCAGCTTCGTCTCGGCGGCTTTGCTCACGATCTGGACCGCGAGCCTGCTCGCCACCGCCATCACCGCCTACACGACGACGCGCCCCGTCCGCGGACGCCTGGCAGCCGCGGCAACGCTCGCCCTGGCACCGATGCTCTTCACCTTGCAGACCAACCCGGTCACCGAGATGTTCTACTGGCCGATCGCGACCGTGGCCTATCTGCCCATGGTATCTGCGGTAACCGCCCTCATGCTGCTGCTGGCCGACGAGCCACGCACGGCCAGCCGCCGCGTATGGTGCGGTCTGGCGCTTGCGGTCGCGGTGCTGAGCCACGAGATCGGCGCAGCCGTCGCCATTGGCTTCGCCATCGGCGCAGCCGCACTCGACATTCCTCGATCGCGCCCGCATCGCCTGCCGACTCTGTGGTGGCTCCTGCCGGCACTCGCAGGCATCGGCGTCATGCTGGGCCTGGTGCTGTTCCGCTCCCACTATGTCGACCTCGGCTCCAACACCAAGCCTTACACCGGGCGGCTGATCCCATCCGCGGCAGCCGCACTGCGCCAGATGTCGATCGACGTGGTCACCACCGGGTCATTGCCGCACAACACGGTTGGGGTGCTCGCTGCCCTGCTACAGAAAACGGCGTTCGCCACCGGTTTCGCTGCGATCTGGCTCCGTTTCGGCGCCGTCCATCCCAGCCGCTGGCATGCAACGCTCGGCGTCGGTATCGCCGCTTCGGTCTATTTCTCGTTGCTCGGCGCCTACTACCATTACGGCGAACTGTGCTGCGAACGGCAGGCGAGCGCGCGGCAATGGCTGATCGAACTCGCCTTTATCCTCGCCGCGACGGCGATCCTGGGGCGCTGGCGCGGCCGGCGCGGTGTGCTGGGCGACCGGGTTACTTGGTTCGGCCCTCTCCTCCTCATCGCCTCGTTGCTTCCCGTCATCGCCCAGATCCCGGCGATGCGCGCCGACTTCGAGCAACTGCCCATGGCCGGCGCTGCCCGCTTCAAGACCTGGCGGTCAGGCCTCGCTCCTGGCCCGCGGATGCAGCTCTACATGCCGCCCGACAACCCCGACATGCTGATCCACGGCACGTCGACGACCGTCGGCACGTTCGACCTCACCACCCTGCCTTTTGATCCCGCGGAGATTGCCATCGCCGCAGGCCGGTTCTTCGGCAAGTCAACCGTCGACGCCTGCCAAGCGTGGCAGACACAAGACTCCTTCCTGATCGACGGAGTTTTCATCCCCGCCTGCCCACCCCATGACGGCCCGCCGGACCAGGTTTTCAACACCCGCTAACCCAGTCGGAACGGTAGTTCCCACCGGATTGTCTGCCGCGCCAGATGGGTTGGACCAATAAGCCATGCGCACACCCGATCCAAGCTCACGTTGCACCGCCGCAAGCTCTGGCCTAGGGTCCAACTCATTCGCCTCGGACCCGGTGTAAATCCGGGTGGCTCTTCCGGCCGCCGATCCGCCGGACAACGCATACGACACGTCCCGCCTCGGCATTGCCCGACGCCCGCCCGTGCTTACTGCGGATTTTCCCTCATGAATTCATCGCCCCTCTCCCGCTATCGCGCCGAGTGGTTCACCAATGTCGGTGACCTTCGGCGCGAAGTGCTCGCCGGCATGGTCGGCACCTTTGCCCTCATCCCTGAAGTCATCGCCTTTTCCTTCGTCGCGGGCGTCGATCCGGAAGTCGGCCTGTTTGCCTCCTTCGTCATCGGCATCGTGATTTCGATCGCGGGCGGCCGCCCCGCCATGATCTCCGGCGCCGCCGGCTCCGTCGCCCTCGTCGCCGCCGCTCTCGTGCGGGCTCATGGCCTCGACTACCTGTTGGTCGCCACCATTCTCGCCGGCGCATTGCAGATCATCTTTGGTCTGCTTCGGCTCGATGTGCTGATGCACTTCGTGTCCCGCTCCGTCCGCACTGGCTTCGTTAACGCCCTGGCCATCCTGATCTTCTCGGCCCAGGTGCCGCAGATGCTCGGCGTGTCCTGGCACACCTACGCCATGATCGCGCTGGGCTTGGCGATCATCTACCTCCTGCCCCGTCTCACCACCGCCATCCCCTCTCCCCTCATCTGCATCGTCGCCCTGACCGGCATCAGCCTGCTGGCCCCCATGCCGCTCCACACCGTCGCCGACCTCGGCCGCCTGCCGGCGACCCTCCCCTCCTTTGTCCTGCCCCATATTCCCTTGACCGCCGCATCCATCGGCATCGTCGCGCCCTACGCGCTGGCCATGGCAGTCGTCGGTCTGCTCGAGTCGATGATGACCGCCACCGTGGTCGACGACCTCACCGACACCACCAGCTCCAAGGCGCGCGAATGCACCGGCCTTGGCCTCGCCAACGTCGCCGCCGGGCTGTTCGGCGGCATCGCCGGTTGCGGCATGATTGGCCAGACCGTCGGCAACGTCCGCTATGGCGGCCGCGGACGCCTGTCGACCCTGGTCGCCGGCGTCTTCCTCCTGGTGCTGATGGTGCTGCTCCGCCCCTGGGTCGCCCGGGTTCCAGTCGCCGCGCTGGTGGCCATCATGATCATGGTCTCGGTCAGCACCTTTTCCTGGACCTCGTTCCGCGACCTGGTGCACCATCCCAAGGTCTCCAGCCTCGTCATGCTGGCCACCGTCGTCGTCACGGTCGCCACCAGCGATCTCGCGGCTGGCGTCGTCGTGGGCGTGTTGCTCAGCGGCGTGTTCTTCGCCTTCAAGGTCGTGCGCCTGATGTCCGTCACCAGCACCCATGACCCGGCCACCGATACCCGCACCTACACCGTCATCGGCCAGATCTTCTTCGCCAGCGCCGACATGTTCGCCGACAGCTTCGACCTCCGTGACCCCGCCGCCACCGTCATCATCGACCTCGCCAACGCCCATCTGTGGGACGTCACCTCCGTCGGCGCGCTGGAAACCGTCGTCACTAAGATGCGCCGCCGTGGCACGCGGGTTAAACTCCGCGGCCTGAACGAGGCCAGCGCCGTGCTGGTCGACCGTCACGGCCCCTTGATCCAAGCCGGCGGGTGATTTCGCCGGCCAAAGGAATGCACTAGGCTTCACGCATGACCGACCAGAACAAGCGCGGCCTCGCCCGAAACACGCCGGGTTACGGCGATCCGGAATTTGCCGCCTACCTGCGCCGAACGTTCTACAAATCCATGGGCTACTCCGGCGCCATGCTCGACAAGCCGGTCATCGGCATCGTCGATACCGGCTCGGCCTTCAACAATTGCCACCGCACCGCGCCGGAACTCATCAAGGCCGTCGAACGGGGCGTGCTGTCCGCGGGCGGGCTTCCCATGCCGTTCCCCACCGTCAGCCTCTGCGAACCCAGCCTGTTCCCCACCTCCATGCATTTCCGCAACCTCGCCGCGCTCGACACCGAGACCATGCTCGCCGCCCAGCCGATGGATGCGGCCGTCATGATCGGCGGCTGCGACAAGACCGTGCCGGCCCAGCTCATGGGGGCTGCCTCGTCCGACGTGCCGTCCATCCAGGTCGTCACCGGCCCCATGCTCGCCACCCCGTTCCAAGGCGAGCGCCTGGCCGCCTGCACCGACTGCCGCCGCTACTGGGCCGCCTACCGCGCCGGCAAGGTCACCGCCGAGCGCATCGGTGAGATCGAAGGCCGCCTGGCCAGCACCGCCGGCACCTGCGGCGTCATGGGCACTGCGTCCACCATGGCCTGCATCTCTGAGGCGCTCGGCTTCATGCCCGCCGGCCATTCCAGCATCCCGGCCGTCCACGCTGACCGCCTCCGCGCTGCCGAGGAAGTCGGCACGTTGGTGATGCGCTTCGTCGAGAACCCGATCCGCCCGTCGCAGCTCATCACCGAGCACTCGGTCGAGAACGCGCTCCGCGTCCTGCTCGCGCTGGGCGGCAGCACCAATGCCATGATCCATCTCACCGCCATCGCCGGGCGGCGCGGCATCAAGATCGACCTGCACCGGGTCAACGAGCTGTCCGATACCACGCCGGTCCTGGTCGATCTCAAGCCCACCGGCGAAGGCTACATGGAGGATTTCCATAGCGCCGGCGGCATGCCCGCGCTGCTGTGGGAGCTGCGCGACCTGCTGCACCACGACTGCATCGACGTCACCGGCCAGACCCTGGGCCAGCGTCTAGCCGAGCCCGCCTTCGTGGACCGCCGTTACATCCGCGCCTTTGCCGAGCCGGTCTCCCCCGTCGGCGGCCTCGTCGCCCTGTTCGGCACTCTCGCCCCCCGTGGCGCCCTGCTCAAGCGCTCCGCCGCAACGCCATCACTGTTCGAGACCGAAGCCCGTTGCCTGGTGTTCGACGGCCCGGCCGATCTCGCCGCCCGCATCGACGACCCGGCGCTCGACGTCGAGGCCAGCGACATCCTCATCCTCAAGAACGCCGGCCCGCTCACCCCCGCCGGCATGCCCGA
>JBPBQE010000537.1:0-10740 GCA_050954595.1 Janthinobacterium lividum
GCGAGTTCGCCCACGCCATCGTATCGGGCGCACTGAACCGGCGACTGCTGGTCGAGGCGTTGTCGGATGCCAGCGGTGTCGCGATCCGTTGGCCTCCGGCGATCGAAGCGGCCGCGACCCCGCGCGGCCCGATGTTCGCAGCCGTCTTGGCGGATCTGCGCGACGTGATCGTGCCCCGCAGCACAGACCCCCAGGTGATCGCGCGGGCGAAGAACGCGGCCAAGGTCATCAAGTATCTCGAAGCCTTTGACCGGCTCGGGCCGCCGATCGACGCAGCCGCGTTGCACGCCGCCAGCACCGACTTTCCCGATGCGCTGCAGGCTTTCGCCGACGCCGTGGCGCGCGAGGCGCAATTGGCCAGCGGCGCCTCTGGCGGCATCGCGTCCCGCCATTATCCCGCCCTTCCGGAGCGCACGAGATGAACGAATTCACCGCACGGGACGACGACTTCCACTTTGCCGAGATGGGCGACCGATGGTGGATGACGGAGACGAGCTGGTTCGCCTTCTGCAACCCGGCGGAAAAGCTCGGTGGCTGGCTCTACACCATGGCCAGGCCGAACATCGGCACCGTCGCGGGCGGTGCCTGGATCTGGGACCACACGGCGCACCTGCCCTGGGAAGTGCTGTACAACGCCAACTACACCGCGTTGCGGCTACCGCGCGACCAGGACCTTTCCAACATCAAGCTGCCCACCGGTGTATCCATCAAGGCCGTCGAACCCACCCTGGGCTACGAGCTCGGCATTTCGGACGGAGATGTTTGCCAGGCCACCCTACGTTTTCAGGGCGTGATGCCGCCACGTCCGCTGCGCAAAGGCGGCTCGCCGTTCGGCGGGGCGAATCATTTCGATCAGTTCGGCCGGGTCACCGGCACGGTGAAGCTCGGCGAGCGGATCGTCGCGATCGACTGCCTGGGCATGCGCGACCGATCCTGGGGTCCGCGACCGGAGCACCGCCCCAAGAAGAGCGCCTACGTCACTGGGATGGCCACCCCTCAGGAAGGCTTCCTGGCGGTGACGAAGTGGCACGGCGACGTCGAGGGGATCGCCTACGGCTTCATGATCCGTGACGGCGAGACCGCGGACCTGGTTTCCGGCACCCGCCGCGTCGAGCGCGACCCGGCACAAGGCTGGGTCACCCGCATTGTCATCGAGGGTGAAGACGAGCACGGCCGGACACTCGAGGCCATCGGCACCCGCCTGTCCGGCATCATCATCAACCGGCACAGCTTCATCGACAGCAACGGCCTGATCGAGTGGAGCATCAACGGCCATGTCGGGCACGGCGAGGATCAGGACATGTGGCCGATCCATGACTGGGCGGCGATGCGCCGGGCCGGCGGCGCGGATGCGGCGGCATGAGTGGCCGTGCTTTGCCGCTGGACGGCGTCACCGTCATCGACCTCAGCCAGATCTATAACGGCCCCTATGCCACCTTCCTGCTGGCGACGGCCGGCGCGACCGTGATCAAAATCGAGCCGCCCGGCGGGGAGTCCCTGCGCCGACGCGGCGTGGTGGGCGGTGCCGCCTTGCCGTTCGCGATGCTGAACGGCTGCAAGCAGAGCCTCGCGATCGACCTCAAGACCGAAGCAGGCAAGGAGGTGGTGCGCGATCTCGTGCGCGGTGCAGACATCGTGGTGGAAAACTTTGCCCCGGGCGTGATGGACCGGCTCGGCCTCGGCTGCGAGGCTCTGCAGGCGATCAACCCGCGCCTCATCTATGCTCAAAGCTCCGGCTTCGGCTCCTCGGGCCCCTATCGCGACTATCCCGCCATGGATCTGACGGTGCAGGCGATGGCCGGCGTGATGAGCATCACCGGCTTCCCCGATCGCCCGCCGGTCAAGGCCGGCCCGGCCCTGTGCGATTTCTTTGCCGGCACCCATCTCTACGGCGCCATCGTCACCGCACTCTACGAGCGCGAGAAGACCGGGATCGGCCGCCAGGTCGAGGTCGCGATGCTGGACGCGGTCTATCCGTCGCTCTCGTCCAGCCTCGGGCTCTATCATGGCGCCGGCGGGGACGTGCCGTCCCGCACCGGGAACCGCCATGGCGGCCTGGCCGAGGCGCCCTACAACGTCTACCCGACGTCGGACGGCTACATCGCTATCATCTGCGTCGGCGACGTGCACTGGCGATCCCTGCTGACCGCCATGGGACGGGACGACCTGGCAGACGACCCGCGCTTTGCCACCCTTAAGGACCGCGTGTCGCATGTCGACGAGATCGACCGCGTCGTCGGCGACTGGACCGCCGGGTTCGCCAAGCAGGCCCTATTCGCCCTGTTGCAGCAGCATCGCGTGCCCTGCGCCCCCGTCCGCGAGCTCGCCGAAGTGGTCAACGATCCACACATGCACGCGCGCGGCTCGCTGCAGTGGCAGGACCATCCCGAGTTAGGCCGCATCGTGGTGCAGCATTCTGCCATGCGCTATCACGGTAGCGAGCTGCGACCGCTCGAACCAAGCCACACGCTCGGCGCCGATTCCGACCGCGTATTGACCGACCATGCCGGGCGGGACGCGGACGAGATCGCGGCCCTGCGTCGCGACAAGGTGGTCTCGTGAACGCCTCGCTCGGACAGGGCATCGTCGGCATTGACGTCGGTGGCACGTTCACCGACCTGTTCTTCTCCCGCGACGGCATCAGCGTCGACCGCGTGCTTAAGGTGCCGTCCACGCCCGATGATCCGTCCCGCGGCCTGGTCGATGCCCTCGGCGCGGCCGCCGTAGTGCCCGCCGACATCGGCCTGATCGTGCACGGCACCACCATCGCCACTAACGCGGTGATCGAGCGCAAGGGCGCCCGCTGCGCCCTCATCACCACCAAAGGTTTCCGTGACATCCTCGAGCTAGGCCGACGCGACCGGCAGCGCATGTATGGCCTGACCGGCACGCAGAACCCGCTAATCCCCCGCGCCCTGCGCTGGGAAGTCGACGAGCGGCTGGACCATACCGGCGCGGTCCTAACGGCGCTGGACCACGACGCCGTGCGCGCCCTGGCCCGCACCCTGATGGAGCAGGAGGTTGAGGCCGTGGTCGTCGCCTTGCTGCACAGCTACGCCAACCCGGCGCACGAGGACCAGGTTCGCGACATCCTGCTGCAAAGCAACGCCGGCTGGCAGGTGGTGACCTCCTCCTCTGTCGTGCGTGAATATTACGAATTCGAACGCACCTCGACGGCCGCGGTGCAGGCTTACCTGCAGCCGCTGGTCTCCCGCTACGCCGCCAACCTGCAGGAACGGCTCGCCACGCAAGGCTTCGCGACGCAGACGCTGGTCATGCAATCCAATGGTGGCCTGGTGCCGCTGAAGCAGCTCGCGGGTCGCGCGGCCAACATCGTGCGCTCCGGTCCGGCAGCCGGCGTGATGGCCGCCGCCCGGCTCGCGGCCGAGGCCGGGTTCGACAACGTCATCACCGGCGACATGGGCGGCACGTCCTATGACGTGGCGGTCGTGGTCGGCGGCAAGCCGCGGGTGGCCGAGGAAACCGAGCTCGATTTCCGCATCGCCGTCCGCCTGCCGATGATCGACGTGCACACCATCGGCGCCGGCGGCGGCTCGATCGCCTATCTCGACCGGGGCGGCATTCTGCAGGTGGGGCCGCGCAGTGCTGGCGCCGTCCCCGGCCCGGTATGTTTCGGCCGCGGCGGCACGGAGCCGACTGTGACGGACGTCAACGCCGTGCTGTCGCGCATCAACGCCGACAATCCGATCGGCCTCAAGCACCTCCGCTCCCTCGATATCGCCGGCGCGCGCGCGGCCATCGGCAAGCTCGGCGAGGCGATCGGCCTCGGCGTCGAGGCGACGGCGGAAGCGATCCTGACCATCGTCAATCAGCGCATGGCCGGGCGCACCCGGCTGCTTTCGGTCGAGCAGGGGCACGACCCCCGCGATTTCGTGCTGGTGGCCTTTGGCGGCGCCGGGCCATTGCACGGGGCGGCGATCATGCGCGAGGTCGGGGTTCGCACAATGCTGATCCCGCCGCATCCCGGCGTGTTGTGCGCTCTTGGCTGCGCCATCGCCGACCTGCGTTACGATTTCTCGCGCACGGTCGAGCGGCGGGTGGCCGACCTGTCCGCCGCCGACATGCGGACCGTGTTCGCCGAGCAGCGCGCCGAGGGGGAGCGCGAATTCCGCGCCAGCGAAACGCCGCTCGACGAGATCACGGTCGAGCACGTCGCCCAGATGTCCTATGCCGGACAGATTCATACGTTGCGGGTGCCGGTACAGGCGGAGTGGGGTCTGGACCGCATGACCGAAGCCTTCCTGGCCGTCTATCAAGCAGAGTACGGCAACACGTTGGGCGAGATCCCCGTCATGATCGTCAATCTCAAGACGTCGGTGCAGGGTCGCCGGGCCACTCCGGCGCCCGTGGTGCCCGAGCCGGCGCCGCCGCTTCCGGCAATTCCCTCTTCGACCCGCCCCGTCTATTTCGGCGGTTGGATCGACACCGCGATCTACGACCGCGCCACCCTGCGACCCGGCCACACCTTCGACGGGCCGGCCATCCTCGAACAGGCCGACACCACCAGTGTGATCGAGCCCGGCATGCGCGCCCGCGTGGACGTGTTCGGCAACGTCCTCGTGGAGATGGCCGCATGACCTTCGATCCCGTTGTTCCCGATCCCGTTACATTAGCCGTGGTCCGCGGCGCCCTCGAGCAGGTCGCCGACGAGATGGACCTGCATCTGATTCGCGCCGCCCTGTCGCCGATCATCTCCGAGACCAATGACTGCGCCCACGGCCTCTACGACGCCGAGACCGGCGAGACCATCGCGCAGGGAAGCTACGGCCTCCCGCAATTCCTGGCGAACATGCAATGGACGGTGCAGCGCGTGATCGCGGTGGCCGGGGCCGAAGGCGGATTCCACGACGGCGATCTCTGGATCGTCAACGACCCCTATCTGAGCGGCACCCATCTCAACGACGTGGTGCTCGTCGCGCCGGTGTTCGTGGCGGGTCGGCTGTTCGCGCTGTTCGCCAATACCGGGCACTGGATGGACATGGGCGGCAGCGTGCCCGGCGGTTGGGCCCCCTCGGCCACCGAGATCCACCAGGAAGGGATCATCATTCCACCGCTGAAGCTGATCGAAGGCGGCCGTACCAACGAAGCGCTGATCCGCATGATCACCGCCAACGTCCGCCTGCCGCAGCAGCTGAAAGGCGACCTCGCGGCCATGATCAACGTCTTCGACGTCGGCCGCCGCGGGCTGTTCGCGCTGATCGGGAAGTATGGCGAGCCCACTTTGCGCGGCTGCATCCGCGAGATGATGGACCGCTCCGAGCGGCAGATGCGCTCCTACATCGACGAAATCCCGGACGGCACGTATGCGGTCGAGGACTGGTTCGACAATGACGGCGTCGACGACGCGCCGTTGAAGGTGCGCTTGGCGATCACCGTCGCCGGCTCGGACCTCCATTTCGACTTCACCGGCACGGCACCCACCGCCCGCGGCCCGATGAACATCTCGGACGGGACTACCATGTCCATGTGCCTGGTGGCGCTGAAACACGTCTTCGCCGACGTGCCGGTCAATGGCGGCGCCTTCCGCCCCGCGCGCTTTACCATCCCGCTGCGCTCGATTTTGGCGGCCGAATATCCATCCCCGGTCGGCGGCACCACCGACGTGGTGCAGCGTGTGGTGGACGTCGTGTTCGCCGCGCTGGCGCAGGCGATCCCGGATCTCGTACCCGCCGCACCGTTCGGCACGACGGGGGTCGCCACCGTGTCCGGCCGCCGCACCGACTCGGGCGGCGCCGCGTTGGGGAGCTACTACGTCGCCGTCTACCCCTATCCCGGCGGCTACGGTGCCAGCCTGCGGTCCGACGGGCTGGTGAACGGCACGCCTCCGGGCTCGATGGCGAAGTTCATGTCGGTCGAGGTGTCGGAGCACCGATACCCGCTGCGTTTTCAGCATTACGCCATCCGCGACGATTCCGGCGGTGCCGGCCTCCATCGCGGCGGCTGCGGCTCCACCTATGGCATCACCGCGCTGGGCGGCTGCGTGGTTTCCATCCTCGGCGACCGCGTCGATCACCAGCCCCCGGGTATACGCGGCGGTGGCCCGGCGGCGGCAAACGACGTGCGCTTCACCCTGGATGGCCGCGACTGGGTGCCGCCGATGCGATCGAAGGCCGAGCGCATCGCGCTCAAGGCCGGCGACAGCGTTTGTCTGTCGTCTCCCGGCGGCGGCGGTTACGGCGACCCGTTACAGCGGGACCTCGCCGCCGTGCAGGCGGATCTGGATGCCGGGCTGGTGAGCCGTGCCGTCGCGGAACAGACCTATGGCGTGGTCGTCGCAACCGCGGCCGGCTTGGGTGACCGCCATCGCTACACGCTGGATCCGGAGGCCAGCGCCGCCCGGCGACAGAGCCTCCAGGCATGACTCCCGACTGGTTGGACCTGAGCGGCCGGGTCGCCGTCGTCACCGGCGCGGGCGGCGGCATCGGCCGGGCGATCGCCCTGGCGCTGGCGACCGCCGGATGCCGCGTCGGTGTGATGGACCGTACGGTGGAGACCTTGGCCGAGACGCGCGCCGGGATCGAGGCGATGGGCGGACGGGCCGCCTCCCTCGAGTGCGACGTCTCGGACCCCACCAGCGTCGCGGCTGCGGCGCGCCGCAGCCAGGACGAGCTCGGCCCTTGCGACATCCTGGTCAACAATGCCGGGATGCTGCGACCGGGTCCGCTAGAGAGCTTGCCTGTCGCCGAGTGGAACGCGTTGCTGGCCGTGAACCTGACCGGCTACTTCGTCGCCGCCCAGGAGTTCGGCCGCCAGATGCACGGCCGCGGCGGGGCGCTGGTTCACATCGCCTCCATCGCAGCCGACCACGCCACCGGTTTCAGCGGCGCCTACAGTGTCGCCAAGGCTGGGGTGGTGATGTTGTCGCGGCAACTGGCGATGGAGTGGGCGCCACACGGCATCCGCAGCAACTGCGTCAGCCCGGGCCTGATCCACACGCCGCTGAGCGCAGCGTTCTACGAGCAGCCCGGCGCTATCGAACGCCGCGCCGCCGCTATCCCGTCCGCCCGCATCGGTTACCCCGACGACATCGCTAACGCGGTGCTGTTCCTGGCCTCGCCGCGTTCTGCCTACGTCAATGGTGACGACATCGTCGTCGATGGCGGCTTCAGCCGCAACTTGATGAGCTTCATTCCCCGCGCCGGCTACGAAGCCGTCCGCCCCGCCTGATGCCGCACGTCGCAGTCATTGGCGCCGGCGCCGCCGGGCTGAGTGCTGCCAAGCACCTGATCGACGCTGGATGCGACGTCACCGTGTTCGAACTCGGCTCGCAGATCGGCGGCCTCTGGGTTTACGAGAACGATAACGGCCTCAGCCCGGCCTACGCGTCGCTGCACCTCAACTCCGAGAACCGGGTCACCGCCTACAAGGATTTCCCGTTTCCGGAGGAGGCGCCGCTCTACCCGGATCACCAGGCGGTCGCTCAATACCTGCAAGCCTATGCCGACCGGTTTGACCTCCGTCGCCTGATCCGTTTCGGTGCCCGGGTGATGTCGGTCCGGCCGGGCTGGACCGTCACCCTCGCGGACGACACGACGGAACGGTTCGACGCCGTCGTCGTTGCCTCCGGCCACCAGGGCGTGCCGAAACACCCGCCCTTCGCAGCCGAGTTCACCGGTGAGTATCTGCATGCCCATGCCTACCGCACGCCCGAGCGGTTCAGGGACAAGGACGTGCTGGTGATCGGCGTCGGCAACTCCGCCTGCGATATCGCCGCCGACATCTGCACCGTCACGGCATCGACCACCATGGTGGCGCGCTCCCCGGTTCTGTTCATGCCCCGCATGGTGTTGGGTGTGCCGACGTCGCGCGTCCTGGCCCGGATCGAGAAGCCATGGATGCCCTGGCCGCTCCGCCGCCGTATCCGCGAGTGGATCGCACGGGTCGCCCATGGCCGGATGGAGCAGTGGGGCTTCACGACGCCGACGACCCGGACGCATCCGGCCGGCCATCATCTGTTGATGGCGCAGTTCATCTGGGGCCGGGTCCGCGCCCGGCCCGGCATTGCCGCGGTCTCGGGTCAGGATGTCCGCTTCGTGGATGGCACGTCGGCCCGCTACGACACGATCATCGCCGCCACGGGCTACGACGTCGACCTGCCGTTCCTGTCGCCGGAACTGTCGCCGGTGCGGGGCCATTGGCTCGACCTCTATCGCCGCGTGGTGCGGCCCGGCGTGCCCGGCCTGTTCTTCGTTGGCTTCTTCAACGTCACCGGCGGCGGCAACATCCGCATGATGGACGATCAAGCGGAGTGGGTGGCCGCCTTGGTGACCGGCCGCGCCGGCCTGCCCGACGAGGCCGCCATGAGCGCCGACATCCGGCAGGAGCAGGCGCGGATCCAGGCGCTTTATCCCGACAGCCCCCGCTATGGCCTGGAGCTGGACCCGCGCGAATACCGGGCATCGCTGGCACAGGAGCGGCGGCGCTCCGCCCGTGCAACGGCCGCGAACTAATTCGCTTGCAGACTTTACGCTAGTTGTTCATGTTTCAGCCGATGAGTTCGCCGGAGTTGACGGCGAACCATCCATCGAGCCGGGCGAAGATCCGGCCGTACGGGATGGGGACATAGGATGCCTGCTTTGAACGCTCGGCTCACGGCAGTTGCCGCCGGTCTATTCGTCGGCTTGCTGGCAAGCCCCGGCCCTGCCGCGGCTCAGGATCTCAAGATCGGCGTCGTCAATCCATACTCGGGGCCCATGGCCCTTTATGGCGACGAGATGACCCGCGGCTACGACATCGCGGTAGATCAAGCCAACGCCAAAGGCGGCGTACTCGGCCGCAAGATCGCCATCGTCCGCGCCAGCGCCACTTCCGCGCAGGAAGCCATCGCCGCAGTCGAGCAACTGACCGGGCGCGACAAGGTGGACCTGCTCTCCGGCACCTATGTCACCGCCATCTCGAACGCCGCCAGCGAGGCTGCCCTCAACAATGGCAAGCTTTATTGGGAGACCAACGCGCTCTCGAAGGACCTGACCGACCGCGGTCTCCCCAACTTCGCCCGCAGCGGCCCGGACAGCACGGCCTTCGCGCGCCGCTCCGTCGAAGGCGTTCTGCAACTGGTCATTCCCAAGCTGGGGAAGGATCCGAAATCGGTGAAGGTCTGGATCGAGCACGAGGACTCCTCGTTCGGCACCTCCATCGCCACGGAGCAGGAACGGTTGCTCAAGCAGGCTGGGATCCAGGTCGGCATGGGCGCCCACAGCGCGCGTTCGGTCGATCTTTCGGACTCGATCCTGCGGGCCAAGAATGCGGCCCCGGACATCTGGCTCTCCACCGCGTACGTCACCGACCACAATCTGCTGTTGCGCACCATACGCGAACAAGGCTTCAAGCCCGCCGCGAAGATGCTGGTCGGCACCGGCGATACGTTCGAGACGCTGGAAGCAGTCGGCAAGGAAGCGCTGAACGGCGTCTTGCTGGTCTCCTACCCGCGCGCCGACGTGGGCGAGGCCTACGGTCCCGGCGCCGCAGCCTTCCTCGCTGCCTACAAAGCCAAGTACAACCGCGATCCGATCGCTCCGCAGGCAATGAGCGCTTATGTCGGCATGAAGATTCTGCTCGAGGCCGTGACCGACGCGAAGTCGACCGGATACGAGGCCGTCATCGCCGCCGCTGCCAAGATGGACAAGCCACTCGGCACGTATGAGACCGGCTACGGCGTGAAGTTCGACGCGACCATGCAGAACAGCCGCGCCCTGCCGCTGATCGCGCAATGGCAGGACGGCCAGGTGCGGGCCGTGTTCCCCAAGGAGGCGCTGGCGCCCGGCGTGACCTTGCTGGACCTCGCGGGCAAATA
Organism: Janthinobacterium lividum; assembly: GCA_050954595.1. Classification (GTDB taxonomy): domain Bacteria; phylum Pseudomonadota; class Alphaproteobacteria; order Acetobacterales; family Acetobacteraceae; genus JAVVHH01. The sequence continues at coordinate 9,815 of JBPBQE010000537.1, forward strand.
GCGGCCGCCTCCCGTGACCGACTTCGCCAACGTCATCGCGGTCGGCATCTTGCTGGGCGGCATCTACGCCCTGGTCAGCGTTGGGCTCAACCTGATCTTCGGCGTGATCCGCATCGTCAACTTTGCCCAAGGCGAGTTCGTCATGCTGGGGATGTATGGGACCTACGCCGTCTACAACCTGCTGCACCTCGATCCGTACGTGGCAGTTCTGCTGGTGTTGCCGGTCCTGTTCGTCATGGGCGCCGTCATCCAGCGCCTGATCCTGGCGCCGTTGCGCACAGAGCCCTCGATGCAGATCTTCGCCACCTTCGGCTTGCTGATGTTGCTGGAGAACGTCGTGCTCGCCGTGACGCGCGGCACGGCCTACAGCGTGCCCAGCCCCCTGGCGGAGGTGAGCGTCGCCATCCTGGGCGCACAGATCGGCCTGGTGCGCCTGCTGGCACTGGTCGCTGCCACGGCGGTCGCAGTGGCGCTCGGCGTCTTTCTCAAACGCAGCATGCTGGGCCGGGCCATCCGGGCGGTGGCGCAGGACCGTAACGCGGCGCGTCTGGTCGGCATCGACGTGGACCGTATCTACATGCTGACGTTCGGCATCGGCACGGCGCTGGCCGGCTTGGCCGGATGCCTGCTGACGCCGATCTACTCGCTCTCGCCGCAGATCGGCACCAGCTTCATCCTGCCCGCCTTCGCCGTCGTGGTGCTGGGCGGGTTGGGCAGCGTATTGGGCGCCTATGTGGGGGGTTTCATCGTCGGCCTGACGGAATCCTTCGCCGGCTACTACCTCGATCCCGCGCTGAAGCATGCCGTGCTGTTCGCGGTATTCATCGCCGTGTTGATCGTTCGTCCATCAGGCCTGTTCGGACAGGTCGGCGCAGAGGAGATCGGCCTGCGTGGCGAGTGATACGGTCGCAAGTGCCGTGAGGTCC
>JBPBQE010000483.1:0-10679 GCA_050954595.1 Janthinobacterium lividum
CGCATCCATAGCCAAGGCGGCCCCGAGGTCCTGCAGTGGGACACCGTACCTACGCCGGAACCCGGCCCCGCCGAGATCCTCGTCCACCACACCGCGGTCGGCCTCAACTACATCGACGTCTATTTCCGCACCGGCCTCTACAAGGTTCCTACCCTGCCCGCGATCATCGGCATGGAAGGCGCCGGCACCGTCCGCGCGATCGGCGCCGACGTCACCAGCCTGGCCGTCGGTGACCGCGTCGCCTACGCCACCGGTCCCATCGGCGCCTATGCCACCGACCGCGTCATCGCCGCTGACCGCGTGGTCAAGCTGCCGGACGCGATCGACGACCAGACGGCCGCCGCCATGATGCTACAGGGCATGACCGCGCAATACCTCGTCCGCCGCACCCACCGCGTGCAGCCCGGCGAGACCGTCGTCGTCCATGCCGCCGCCGGCGGCGTCGGGCTGATCCTGTGTCAATGGATCAAGCATCTCGGCGCCACCGTGATCGGCGTCGTCTCCACCGCCGAGAAGGCCGAGCTGGCCCGCGAGCACGGTGCCGCCCACGTCGTCATCGGCCACGAGAACCTGCCCGCCGAGGTCAAGCGCATCACCGGCGGCGCCATGGTGCCGGTCGTCTACGACAGCGTCGGCAAGGACACCTGGACCACCAGCCTCGACAGCCTGGCCCCGCTCGGCCTTATGGTCAGCTACGGCAACGCCTCCGGCCCGGTGCCGCCCGTCGAGATCGGCACGCTCGGCGCCAAGGGCAGCCTGTTCCTGACCCGGCCCAGCCTGGCCACCTACACCGCCAAGACAGCGGACCTGCAGGCCTCCGCCCACGACCTGTTCGACGTCGTCTCCTCGGGCGCGGTCAAGATCCGTGTTAACCAGACCTTCCCGCTGGCCGATGCCCGGCTCGCCCACGAAGCCCTCGAAGCCCGCAAGACGACGGGCAGCACCGTACTGATCCCCTAAGAGACCGGAGCTGAGCGCCACCACCCTTCAGCCCGCGCCCAACCCGGGCCGCACGCGGCTGACTGCCTCCATCGTCGCCTGCGCGCTGCTGATGCAGAACCTCGACGGCACTGTCGTCGCCACCGCCCTGCCCGCCATGGCCCAGAGCTTCGGCGCCAAGCCGCTCGAGATGAACCTCGCGCTGACCAGCTACCTGCTCTCGCTGGCCGTGTTTATCCCGGTCAGCGGCTGGATGGCCGATCGCTATGGCTCGCGCACCGTGTTCCGCGCTGCCATCGCCGTCTTCACCCTTGGCTCGATCCTGTGCGGCTACTCCAACACGCTCTCGATGCTGGTCGCGTCCCGCATCGTCCAGGGCCTCGGGGGGGCCATGATGGTGCCGGTCGGCCGACTCGTGCTGCTCCGCTCCGTGGCCAAATCCGAGCTGGTCGCCGCCATGGCCTGGCTCACCGTGCCCGCGCTGATCGGCCCGGTCATCGGCCCCCCGCTCGGCGGCTTCCTGGTCACCTACGCCGACTGGCGCTGGATCTTCACCATCAACGTGCCGATCGGCATCATCGGCATCATCCTGGTCACGCTGTTTGTCGATGAGCTGAAAGCCGACACGCCGGGCCGGCTCGACGTTGTCGGGCTTGTCCTGTGCGGCGTCGCGCTCTCGGGCATCACCTTCGGTTCCGAAATGCTCGGCCGCGGGGTGGAGGCGGCGTCGCTCGTGGCGTTCTGCCTCGGGGCCGGGCTACTGGCCGGCATCGCCTATTTCTGGCACGCGCGCCGCCGGCCGGACCCGCTGCTCGACCTGTCGCTGCTGAAGATCCCCACTTTCGCCGTCTCCGTCCTGGCCGGCACGCTGTTCCGCGTCGGCGTCGGCGCGATCCCGTTCCTGCTGCCGCTGATGTTTCAGATCGGCTTCGGCGACAGCGCGGCGCAGAGCGGCCTGGTCACCTTCGCCAGCGCGATCGGTGCCATCATCATGAAGCCCGCTGCCCAGCGCGCGCTCCGCGCCTTCGGTTTCCGTGGCACCCTGTTCTGGAATGCGATCATCTCGGCCCTCGGTGTGGCGCTCTGCGCCGCGTTCCGCAGCTGGTGGCCGCTCCCGGCGATCTACGGTGCGCTCATCCTCAGCGGCTTCTTCCGCTCGCTGCAATTCACCGCCTACAACACCATCGCCTACGCCGACATCCCGCGCGAGCGGATGAGTGCCGCGACCAGCCTCTACGCGACCATCCAGCAGCTCTCCCTCACCTTCGGCGTCACCATCGGCACCAGCGCCCTGGCGATCTCGACCCACTTCAACCACCACGCGACGCTGCAGGTCGGCGATTTCGCCTTCGCCTTCCTGGTCGTCGCGTTCCTGATGATGCTAGCCGCCCCCGCCTCACTGCTGATGCCGGCCGATGCCGGCGAGGAAGTGAGCGGGCACCATATGCGCTGAGGAGACCACCACCGTGCAGACTCGCCAAATGCTCGCGCACGTCGACGGCCCTGTCGGCTGGATGACCTTCGACAACCAGGCCCGCCGCAACGCGGTCAGCGCCGAGATGTGGGCCGCCATCCCCGACATCATCGCCCGCTTCGAGGCCGACCCGGCCATCCGCATCATCGCGCTGACCGGCGCCGGCGACCGCGCTTTCATCTCCGGCGCCGACATTTCCCAATTCGCCGAACAGCGCTCCAACGAGGAACAGACCGCCGCCTATGACCGCGTCTCCGCGGCCGCCACCCAGGCCATCAAAGCCGCCACCAAACCCACCGTCGCCGTCATTCGCGGCTACTGCATCGGCGGCGGCCTCGGCGTGGCAGCGACGTGCGATCTCCGTTGGGCAACCGCCGGGTCGAAGTTCGGGGTGCCGGCCGGGCGGCTCGGCCTCGGCTACGCCCACCCCGGCGTGAAAACCCTCATGGACATCGTCGGCCCCGCCTACACCAAGGAGATCTTCTTCACCGCCAAGCACTTCACTGCCGCCGAGGCTCAGACCATGGGCTTCGCCAACCGCGTCCTCCCCGACGAGGAGTTCGACGCCTGGGTCGCCACCGAACTCGCCACTATCGCCGCCAACGCTCCTCTAACCCTTGCCGCCCTGAAACTGACCGTCGCCGAACTCCTCCGCGGCCACGAAGCCGACCTCTCCCGGGCCGACGTCGCCGTCACCGCCTGCTTCGCCAGCGCCGACTACAAGGAAGGCCGCACCGCCTTTATGGAAAAGCGACAACCCGCTTTCCAGGGCCGCTGACGCCCGGGCGCCGGCGCGCGCTCACGGCGACAACTCCTTTTGTAATTCGATCGCCCGGTTCTGCGTCATCTCGAGCATGCAGCTTGCCGCGGCGATCTGCCTGATCGTGCCGCCCTGCGAGTATTGGAAAGCGCAATTCGCCTCCCGGAACTTCAGCCATGCCTGCTCGGCCGCCTTCAGCGCCACCACGCGCTGCGGCTCGCTCGCCAGCGAAGCGTTAACCGCCTTCCACACCTGATTGAGCCGCCGATCCCAGAAACCCGTCCGCTCCTGCAAGCACTGCACGATCGCCAACGTGTTCTCCTGCTGGCTACAGACGTTCTGGTCCGGCACCCACTGCTCCGCACCCGACGCAGCACCGGCCGTCAGCCCGAGTGCCAGGATCGCGCCGCCCAAACCCAATCGTCTCGCCATTCGCCCCCTCCGCCGGCATGACCTGAACAGATCGATTTGAGGACCGTCAAGCCGGGCCGACCCCCTTCCCTTGCGTCGCGGCGTGTCCCTACAGTTGGCGATGTTTGACGCCACCCACGGCACCACCCGCACCCGCTACCCCACCCTCGCCGCCCTCATGGCTGCCGCCACCCCGCTCCGCTCCGGCGACCAACTCGCCGGCCTTGCCGCCGACAGCGCCGCCCATCGCGTCGCCGCCCAATCCGTCCTCGCCGACCTTCCGCTCACGACGATCCTCGAATACCCCGTCATCCCCTACGAGACCGACGACGTCACCCGCCTCATCCTCGACACCCACGACCAAGCCGCTTTTGCCCCCATTCGCCACCTCACCGTCGGCGGCCTCCGCGACTACCTCCTCGCCGACACGACCGACACCGCCACCCTCACCGCCCTCCGGCCCGGCCTCACCCCCGAGATCGTCGCCGCCGTCTCGAAGATCTGCCGCCTGCAGGACCTGATCCTCATCGCGCGCAAGGCCCAGGTCACCACGGCGTTCCGCACCACGATCGGCCTGCCCGGCCGCCTCTCCACCCGGCTGCAGCCCAATCACCCCAGCGACGACCCGGCCGGCATCGCCGCCTCCATCCTCGACGGTCTCCTGCTCGGCTCCGGCGACGCATGCATCGGTATCAACCCGGTCTCGGACTCCCCCGAGCGCACGCACGACCTGCTCTCCCTGTTCGACGACATCCGCCAACGCCTCGACATCCCGATGCAGAGCTGCGTGCTGGCCCACGTCACCACCACGCTCGACCTGATCCGCCGCGGCTCCCCGGTGGACCTCGTGTTCCAGTCCATCGCCGGCACCCAGGCCGCCAACGCCAGCTTCGGCGTCACGCTGGCCCTCCTCGACGAAGCCGCCGACGCCGTGCGCGGCTTGGCCCGCGGCACCGTTGGGCAGAACGCCATGTATTTCGAGACCGGGCAGGGCAGTGCCCTTTCGGCCAACGCGCATGGCGGCGTCGACCAACAGACGCTGGAGGCCCGCGCCTACGCCGTCGCCCGCCACTACGACCCGCTACTGGTCAACACTGTCGTCGGCTTCATCGGTCCGGAATACCTGTTCGACGGCAAGCAGATCACCCGCGCCGGGCTCGAGGACCATTTCTGCGGCAAGCTGCTCGGCCTACCGATGGGCTGCGACGTTTGCTACACCAATCACGCCGAGGCCGACGAGGACGATTCCGACGCCCTGCTGACGATGCTGACCGCCGCCGGCATCAACTTCATCATGGGCGTTCCCGGCGCCGACGACGTCATGCTCGGCTATCAGAGCACCAGCTTTCACGACGCGCTGGCCATGCGCGAGGTATTCGCCCGCCGCCCCGCCCCCGAATTCGAAGCCTGGCTCGACGCCCAAGGCCTGCTCGACCCGGCCGGCCGCATCCGCCCGCCCGCGCGACCCGGCCTGCTCCAGCACATCACCCCGACCGCGCGCACGGTGCCTGCTTTGCGCCAGGCCACGCCCGCCCGCATCTTCCTCCCCCGCACCGGCCCCGCCGTCAGCACGCCGCCCTTGGTCAGCTTCCGCCTCGCCCAGGGCCGCGCCCGCGACGCCGTCTATGCCGCCTTCGCCGCCCCGTCGCTCACAGCGCCCACCGTCTCGGTCCGCAGCGCCGCCCCTGATCGCCGCGCTTATCTGATGCGCCCCGACCTCGGCCGCCGCCTCGAGAATGACGCCCCGCTCGCCCCGCATCGCGGCACCTACGACCTCGCCATCGTCCTCGCCGACGGCCTCTCCCCCGCCGCGATCGGCGCCCACGCCTCGGGCCTGCTGGAAGCCTTGCTGCCGGACCTCGAAGCCTGGACGCTCGCCCCGATTGTCGTCGCCGAGAACGCCCGCGTCGCGCTTGGCGACCAGGTGGCCGCCGCGCTCGGCGCTCGCGCGATCCTCGTCCTGATCGGCGAGCGGCCGGGTCTCTCCACCCCCGAGAGCCTCGGCGCCTATCTCACCTGGGCGCCCGGCCCCGGGACCACCGACGCCGACCGCAACTGCGTCAGCAACATCCACCCGGCCGGCCTGCCCTACGCCGCCGCTGCCCGCACCCTGCTTTTCCTACTCACCGAGATGCGCCGCCTGCAGACCACCGGCATCGCCTTGAAGGATCTATCGACGCATCCCCAATTGCCGCCAGGGGCGCCACCTCTGGACACCCTCGCTCCGTAACCCCCATCCTCCGGAAAAAATCGCGGAGGGACTCTTCCATGCCCATCACACGGCGCGCCCTGACCCTCGCCACCCTCGCCGGCGCCAGCCTTCCCGCCCGCGCCCAAGCGCAGCCCACCGTCAAGCTCGGCATCATCACCGCCCTCAGCGGCGAGTATATCGACGCCGCCGGCCCCGGCTCCGTCATCGCCGTCAAGCTCGCCGTCGAAGACTTCGTCCGCGAGCACACGCCACCTTTCAAGATCGACGTCCTCGCCGGCGACATGCTCGACAAGCCCGATGTCGGCGCCGGCATCGCCCGCGCCTGGTTCGACAAGGGCGAGGCCGACGTGGTCATCGACGTGCCCAACTCGGCCGTCGCCTTCGCCATCGCCACCGTCGTGAAAGAGCGCAACAAGGTAGCCCTGTTCTCCGCCACCGGCTCGACCGCGCTGACCAACGCCCAGTGCAGCCCCAACCACCTGCAATGGACCTACGACACCTACGCCCTGGCCAACGGCACCGGCAGCGCCCTGGTCCATGAAGGCGGCAAGAAATGGTTCTTCATCACCGCCGACTACGCCTTCGGCCATAGCCTGCAGGACGAAACCACCCGCGTCGTTCAGGCCAATGGCGGCACCGTCGCCGGCAGCGCCGCCTTCCCCTTCCCGCAGACCACCGACTACGCCAGCTTCCTGCTCCAGGCCCAAGCCTCCGGCGCCGACGTGATTGGCCTGGCCTGCTCGGGCAACAATTTCTCCAACGTCGTCAAACAAGCCGCCGAGTTCCGCATCACCGAACCCGGCGCCAACGGCCACCGCCAGCGCCTGGCCGCGTTGATCTGCCTGCTGACCAACGTCAAGGCCATCGGCCTGCAAGACGCCCAAGGTCTCGTCGTTACCGCGCCCTTCTACTGGGACACCGACGCCGCGACCCGCTCCTTCGCCAACCGTTTCGCCCCGCTCTACGGCGGCATCCACCCCACCTTCCTCCATGCCGGCGCCTACTCCGCCGCTACGCACTACCTGAAGGCCGTGATGTCGCTCGGCGCCGACAAGGCCAAGGCGGACGGCCGCGCCGTCGTCGCCGAGATGAAACGCCTGCCCGCTGAAGACCCGCTTTTCGGCCGCTCGGACGTCCGCGCCAACGGCAGCGTCTCCCACCCGATGAGCCTCTACCAGGTCAAGGCGCCATCCGAGAGCAAGCACCCCTGGGACTTCTACAAGAAGCTCGCCACCACCCCCGCCGACGCAGCCTTCATGCCCCTGTCGGCCTCAACCTGCCGCTCGGCCTGATCCTGCCGGCGCACCGGCGTTAACCCTGGATAGATCTAGATACTTACGATTACGTGACAAGTCTCAAAATTAGGTCATCCATGCGCTCGCTCCTGCTCGCCAGCATCGCCGTCCTCGTGGCCACCTCCGCCAAAGCCGACATCATCACGGTCACTGGTACCCCGATTGGCCAAGCCCGCAGCGAATATTACGCGAGCATGATCTATCAGTTCGCGCCGCTATCCGTCCCCGGGACGGTCACCGCGCTTACGGTGACCTATGTCGGCTCCGTCGTGCCGGGCAGCTACCTCTTCGGGCTGAACACCGTGTCCGACCTCACCCTGACGCCCTACGCCCAAATCGATAATGTCTTCGGCCCGGTTGCCGGCATCGGCTACAGCAACTTCTATGTACCGCCCCAAACGACCGCCGCTGCCGGGGCGCCGCAGACCATTCCCGCCAACCGCTTTAACGGCAACGTGGTCATGGGCTTCATCGGGTCCCCGATCACTGTCTCGGCCAACGCTCCAGTTGCCCCAGACAACATCGCCGCCTTGGCGTCCGGCCCCATCCTCCTGGCCGTTGATGGTTACGCGCCCATAAGCGGCAGTACCTACATCCCAAAGACGGTGGGCAATCTGCAGGTCCTGGGGGACGAATCATACGTCAACACCGGCCGCCTGACGTTGGCGATCACCTACGATCCCGTCACGCCCGTGCCCGAGCCGATGTCCATCGCCCTCCTCGGAGGCGGCCTTCTCGGCGTGCTCGGCCTTCGCCGCCGCGGCTAGAACACCCCCGGCAGCATCAGCCCCGCCGCCTGCGCCAGCGCTCCGTCGCGCACCATTCCCGTCGCATGCACGATGTCGGGATGCAGGTAGCGGTCCTCCTGGAGGACGGGGATGTCGGCGCGAAGCTGCGCCCGCACGGCCTCGAGCGGCCCGCTCGAGGCCAGCGGCGCATGGAAATCCACTCCCTGCGCGGCGGCCAGCAATTCGATGCCGACAATCCCCGCCGCGTTTTCGATCATCGGCAACAGCCGCCGCGCGGCGTGCGCCGCCATCGAGACGTGATCTTCCTGGTTCGCCGAGGTCGGGATCGAGTCGACGCTGGCCGGCGTCGCCCGTTGTTTATTCTCCGATACCAGCGCCGCCGCCGTCACCTGCGGGATCATGAAGCCCGAGTTCAGCCCGGGCGTCGGGGTCAGGAACGCGGGTAGTCCGGAAAGCGCCGGGTCGACCAGCATGGCGATGCGGCGCTCGGAGATCGAGCCGATCTCGCACACCGCCAGCGCGACCATGTCGGCCGCAAACGCTACCGGCTCGGCATGGAAGTTACCGCCTGACAGCGCCTCGCCGGTCTCCGGGAAGATCAGCGGATTATCCGTCACGCCATTGGCTTCCGTCGCCAGCGTGGCCGCCGCTTGCCGCAGCACGTCCAGCGCCGCACCCATCACCTGCGGCTGACACCGCAGGCAATACGGGTCCTGCACCCGCTCATCGCCGATGCGGTGCGACTCGCGGATGGCGCTGCCCTCCATCAGCGTCCGCAGCGCCGCCGCGGTGTCGATCTGTCCGCGATGCCGGCGCAGGGCGTGGATGCGCGGGTCGAACGGCGCATCCGAGCCTCGGGCCGCATCGGTCGACAGGGCGCCGGTGATCAGCGCCGCGTGGAACAACGTCTCCGCCTCGGCCAGCGCCGCGATGGCGTAGGCGGTCGAGAACTGCGTGCCGTTCAGCAGCGCCAGCCCTTCCTTCGCCCCCAGCACGATGGGTGCCAGCCCGGCCGCCGCCAGCGCCGCCGCCGCCGGCATCCGCTGGCCGTCGAACATCGCCTCGCCGACGCCAAGCATCGCCGCGCTCATGTGCGACAGCGGCGCCAGATCGCCCGACGCGCCCACGGAGCCCTGCGCCGGGATCACCGGCAGCACGCCGCGCCGCAGCATGGCTTCCAGGAAAGCCAGCGTCGCCGGCCGGATCCCCGACGCGCCCTGTGCCAAGCTGGCGATCTTGAGGGCCAGCATCAGCCGTACCACCGCGGCCGGCATGGCCTCGCCGATCCCCGCCGCATGCGACAGCACGATGTTGCGCTGCAGCGTCTCCAGATCCTGCGCCGCGACGCGCACGCTGGCGAGCTTGCCGAAGCCGGTGTTGATTCCATAAACCGGGTCGCCCCGCGCCACGATCGCCGCGACGGTGGCGGCGCTGCGTTCCACGGCGGGCCAGCAAGCCGGGTCGAGCGAGGCATCGGCGCCGCGGTAGATGTCGCGCCAGGTGGTGAGGGAAACCGCGCCGGGGGTCAGGATCATCGCTGCATTCTAGCTCAGACGAGGCGGCCTGCGGAAAGATGCAGGGTCCGGTCGGCGTAGCGCCGCGCCAGGTCGGGCTGATGCAGGCTGATCAGCATCGCCAACCGCTGCTGCCGCGCCACGGCCTGTAGCAGGCCCAGGATCGCTTCGGCATTGGCCGGGTCGAGGCTGGCGACGGGCTCGTCGGCCAACAGCACGGATGGCCGTTGCGCGAGGGCCCGTGCGATGGCCACGCGCTGCCGCTGCCCGCCCGACAGATGCGCCGCCCGCCGTTCCCCGAAGCCGGCGAGCCCGACCTGCTCCAGGCACCGCGCCGCCAATTCCCGCTCCGGCGCCGGCCAAAGCCCGAGGGTGGAGCGCAGAAACCCGACCCGCCCCAGCGTTCCCACCAGCACGTTGCTCACCGCCGACAGTCGCCCCGCCAGCGCATGGTGCTGGAACACCATCGCCGGCCGTCCCGCGGCCACGACGCTTCCCTCATAGGCCAGCAGCCCGGCGACCGCCCGCATCAGCGACGTCTTGCCTGCCCCCGACGGACCGTCGATCACCACCAACTCGCCGGGCTCTACCCGCAAGCTCACCCCATGCACGACCCGCGCTCCACCGCGATTGATAGACACGTCGGACAGCACTAGGCTCACAGCGCCAAACTCACAGCATCGACCGCCGTGCCCAGCCCGACAGCCGATCGGCCGCCAGCACCAGCGCGACGATGATCGACAGGATCGCCGCGACCCGGTGGAAATCCAGCAGGTCGACCCCGTTCCTCAACTCCTGCCCCAGCCCGCCCGCGCCTACGATGCCCAGCACCGTCGAGGCCCGGACGTTGAACTCCCACATGTAGAACAGCGAAGACGCCGTTTGCGGCAGCGTCTCGGGGATCAGCACCACACTGGCTGCCTGCGCGCGCGACGCGCCGGCCGACAGCGCCGCCTCGAACGGCGCCATCTCCGCTGCCTCCAGCGTCTCGGACCACAGCTTAGCCAACGACCCCGCCGTATGCAGCGCCACCCCGAGCATGCCGGCGAACGGCCCGAGCCCAACTGCGGCGACGAAGATCAACGCGAACACGAAGCCGTCGATCCCGCGCAGCAGGTCCAACACGCCGCGCACCGGATGATACAGCCACCGCACCGGCGCGACCGGCCGGGTTGCCAGGATGGTGAGTAGCAGTGCTCCTATCGCCGCCAAGGTGGTGCCGAGCGTGGCAATCGCCACCGTCTCGGCGGCGCGGCGCGCGAGATCGGCCCCACTGGAGTAATCAGGCGGCCACGACCCGGCCACCCAACCCGCCAGGCGCGGCA
>JBPBQE010000506.1:0-10665 GCA_050954595.1 Janthinobacterium lividum
CGGCGGTCCAGGCCGGGTTCAAGCCGGTGACGGCGATGTTGCCGGATGCATGGGTGGCGTTGCCGCCGACTTCGGTCCAGGCGGCGACCTGAACGGGAGGCGGCACGACCACGGCTCGGGTGCTGACAGTGTCGGCGGACGCACCGCCGCCGCGACCACCGAGGATCGCCTCGCGCTTGCCGCTGAGCTTGGCCTTGTTGTCGCTGAGAATGCTGTCGAACACGCTGCAACCGGCCAGCGTGAGCGGTAGCCCGAGGAGAGCCGCGCGTCGGGTGAGGTTCATCCCTGCTTATCCTGGTTTGCCGGCGCTACTTGTGACTCGGGTGCGACGCCGAGCCGGGTCAAAAGTCCATTGGCGCGGGCGCGAACCCCGGCCGGGGCGTTTGGCATGGCGACAATCTCGCGCAGTGCCGTTTCGGCGCCGGCATTGTCGCCGGTGCGCAGCTTGAGCCAAGCACGCGCCTCGAGCGCCAGGGGCCGCCAAGGTTCGCCGGGAGCGGCGAGCGACTGGATGCGGCCTTCCACGACGCCGGGCTCGCCGGTATCGACTTGATGTTGCACCCAAAGCATGTCGGCGGCACTGCGCAGGCTGCGATCAGCCTGCTCGTCGGCCGAGACCTGATTCCACAGCGCCAGCGCGCCGGGCAGATCGCCGTTGGTGGCCTTCATCGCCGCCTCGCGTAGCCGGGCGAGCGAGCGGTAGCCGCTCGGCCCGTCGGTCCCGATATCCGCGTAGGTGTTGAGCGCCTGGGCGCGCTCGGGCGAAGCGGCGGGGGCGGATTGCTGATCCATGGCAGCCAAGAAGCGGACGGCGACGGCCTCGCGCCCGCCGCGCTGCCGCGACTGCAGCACCTGCCATCCCGCGACTCCGGCCACGATCAGCACGATGACGACGGCCAACAGAACCCCGTAGCGCTGGAACAGGCGACGGGCCCGCTCGGCGCGGAGGTCCTCGTTCACCTCGTCGAAAATGTCAGCCACCGGCACCCCCAAAGTCGGGCGGACCATACTGGCGCGGCTGATGGAGGGCAAACGCCGTAACCACTCCTTCATCTATTGATGGTGTGATGCATCCCATGCGGTATCTGCTTCTCCTCCTGTTGGTGGCGCTTGGCGGCTGTGCGCCGATCATCGGCGCCGAAATCGGCAGCGTCGCGGTGTTCGGGCGCGGCCTGGGGGATATCGGCGTATCGGCGGCAACAGGCCGGGACTGCTCGGTCGTTCGGCTGGACAGCGGCAAGACATACTGCGCCCCGCGTGTCGACACACCGCCGCCGCAACCGTACTGCACGCGCTCGTTGGGCCCAGTGACGTGCTGGGCGGATCCATACCTGGTGCCGCAGCACCAGCACGAGGTGGCCGACACACCGCCGCCGACCGAGGATCAACTCCGATACCGCGCGGCGCGATGGCCGAAATCGATCTTCTTTTGAGTGCTACCGGTCGCCCATCGCAAAGCGGATGTTGACCACGTAATCGTAGGGCACGGCAGCCCCTCCTGCGCGGGCCGGGCGGAAGCGCCAGAGTTCGACCGCGCGCCGTGCCTCCTGATCGAGGTCCGCATTGCCGCTGCTGGTCAGCACCTCGACGCCGAGGGCCTGGCCGTTGGGAGCCACCTTGACCACCAGTTGCACGGTGCCTTCGGCGCCGATTTTCGCAGCTTTGGCCGGGTAATGCGGCGGTTGGTTACGGTAGCGGGCATCGGGCGCCGGCGGCACGACGTTCTCGCCGGTGACGCTGAGCGCGTCGAGATCCTCGCCGGCATTGCCGAGATTGACCGTGGGCGCCGTCGGCGCCGCTTGCTGCGGCTTGGCTGGCGGTGCGGGCTGCGAGGGAGGCGGGGCGGCGGCAATCTGCGCCGGCGCAGACTTGGCCTCCGGCAGTGCCGGCGCGGGCCGGCTAGCAGCTTGAACGGGAGCGGGCTTGCTGTCCGGAGCCCCGGGAGCGGGAGCCGGCGGGGGCGGTGTGCCGCGCGTCTGGGCAGGTTGCTGCACCATCTCGATCTCGAGCGGTTTTTCCGGCGGCGGCAGGGTGCGGCCGGGTCGGAGCAACAGCACGCTGAGCGCGGCCACGTGCAGCAGGAACGAGATGGCGGTCGCGATGCCGTCGCGGCGAGAGCGGAGCCGGGTCGCAGTCGGCGGGCGCCGGGTGGCCGTCAGCACGTCAGAGGACCAGCACCCCGGAGTGCTTGGCCTTGGCTTCCGGCTCGACATGGATCGTGACCACCAGGCCCGGCGTCTCGGCCTTCAGCGCCGCCTCCACGCGGTCGCAGATCGCGTGGGCCTCGGCGACCTGCATGGAGCCCGGCACGACCAGATGGAATTCCAGATAGGTGGTCCGCCCGGCCAGCCGCATGCGAAGGTCATGCGCTTCGATTGCTCCCTCGGCGCTCCGGTTCAGCACCTCGCGCGTCCGGTCCATGATGCCCTCGTTCGGCGCCTCGTCCATCAGCCCGCCGACGCTCTCGCGCATCACGCCCCAGCCGGACCACAGCACGTGCAGGCCGACGACCATCGCGACCGCGCCGTCGAGCCAGGCGATGCCGCTCACCAGCACAGCACCCACCCCGACCAGCACACCGCCGGAGGTGGCGACGTCACTCCAGAGATGGCGCGAATCCGCTTTGAGCGCCGCCGAGCGGCTGCGCCGTCCCGCTGCGCCGAGCACCACGGCCCAGCCACCATTGATCGCGGTCGCCACCAGGCTCAGCGCCAGCCCGGACCAGGGGGACACGATCGGCTCCGGCGCCCGCCAGCTCTGCCAGCCGCTGCGGAAGATGGACAGCGCCGCGACGATGATCAGCACGCCGACGATAACGGCGGCAAAGAACTCGGCCTTGTCGTGCCCATAGGGATGATTCTTGTCGGCCGGGCGCGCGGCATAGAACAGCGCCGCCGCCGCGACGATGCTGGCCGCCACGTTGACCACGCTCTCCAGCGCATCCGAATACAACGCCGAACTGCCGGTCACCCACCAGGCGCCGGCCTTCAACGCCAGAACCAGCGCACCGACGCCAATCGATAACAGCGCGACGAGTTTGACTTTGTCCAAGATCGGCCCCCGCTCCGGGCTGTAACCCGGCTGTAGCCGCGCCGTAAACGCCATACCGCAACCCGGCACCCGTCACATCGTTGCCGATCCATGGCATCCAGCTCCGAACACGCGTCCGGCGACGTTTTTACCACCGATGTTCCGGCACGGCTGGACCGTTTGCCCTGGGCACGGTTCCACTGGCTCGTTGTGGTGGCGCTCGGCATCACCTGGATCTTGGACGGGCTCGAGGTGACGCTGGTCGGCTCGCTCGCCAGCGCCATCACCGGCAGCCCGAGCCTCGGCCTCAACAGCGCCAGCTTCGGATTCACGGCGTCCGCCTACCTGGCGGGCGCGGTCGTGGGCGCGCTCGGGTTCGGCTGGTTGACCGATCGGTGGGGGCGCAAGCGGCTCTTCACCATCACGGTGCTGGTCTATCTGGTGGCGACCGTCGGCTCCGGGTTCGCGTGGAGTTTCTGGTCGTTCGCGATCTTCCGCTTCTTCACCGGGGCCGGCATCGGCGGCGAATATGCGGCCGTGAACGCGACCATCCAGGAGCTAATTCCGGCCCGCCGCCGCGGCTTCACTGATCTGTGCATCAACGGTAGCTTCTGGCTCGGTGCCGCCCTCGGGGCCAGCAGTGCGCTCCTCGTGCTCGACCCGGCGATCGTCAGCCCGGAATGGGGCTGGCGAGCGGCCTTCATCATCGGCGGCGTGATCGGGCTCGGCGTGCTGTTTCTCCGCAGCTGGATTCCCGAAAGCCCGCGCTGGCTGATGACACATGGCGACCCGGAGGAGGCGAGCCGGATCGTGGGCGAGATCGAGCGCCGGGTCGAAGCCGAGACGGGCGCGCCGTTGCCGCCGGTGCCGGACGAGATATTGCGGCTACGACGGCACCAGGGCGACTGGTTCGTGCCGAGCCTGCGTGTGTTGGCGACGACGTATCGCAAGCGCGCGCTGGTCGGCGTGGTGCTGATGGCGGCGCAGGCGTTTTGCTACAACGCCGTGTTCTTCACCTATTCACTGGTGCTGACCAAGTTCTACGACGTCCCAGGCAAGTCGGTCGGCTGGTACATCCTACCGTTCGCGGCGGGTAATCTGCTGGGACCGATCGTGTTGGGGCGGTTGTTCGACAGCGTGGGGCGCCGGGTCATGATCGGAGCGACGTATGGGCTGTCGGGGCTGTTGCTGGCAGCGTCCGGATGGGCGTTCGCCGCGGGATGGCTGGATGCGACAGGGCAAACGGTGGCCTGGAGCGTGATCTTCTTCTTCGCTTCGGCCGCCGCGTCGTCGGCCTATCTGACGGTCGGCGAGACGTTTCCGCTCGAGGTGCGGGCGATCGCCATTGCGTTGTTCTACGCGTTCGGCACCGGTGTGGGCGGGGTCGCCGGACCCAGCGTGTTCGGCGCGCTGATCCAGACGGGATCACGGCATGAATTGCTGCTCGGTTACCTGTTCGGCGGGGCGCTGATGCTGATCGCCGGGGTCGTGGCGTATGTGTGGGGTACAGATGCGGAAAAGCGCTCCCTCGAAACGGTCGCGCCGCCGCTATCCGCCGCATGAAACCGCCCCAAGAGTTCGGCGTTTTAACAACAGACGGCAATGTCGCCGCTAGGAAGATGAACATGGTTGACGAGAACCGCGTTGAGGGTGCCTGGGACAAGCTCAAGGGCAACGTCAAGGAAGGCGTGGGCAAGCTGACCGGCGACGAGAAGCTGCAGGCCGAAGGCAAGGCCGACCAGGTCAAGGGTTCGACCGAGAGCACCGTCGGTGGCGCCAAGGACACCGTCCGCGACGCGCTCGACAAGTAATTCGTCTGCGGGCGTCGAATTAGACGCCCGCAATTCGGCCGCTTTGCCCCATATCTAAGCTGCATTTTGGGGCATGGACGTTGATCGACAAATCTACCTACCGCGAAGCGATGGCCCGTCTAGGCGCCGCCGTGAACATCATCACCACCGTCGATGGAACCGGCCCAAGAGGGCTGACGGCATCGGCAGTCTGTAGCGTGACGGATAATCCGCCCACCCTGCTCCTCTGCATCAACCGCGACAGCGACATGAACGAGGCGTTCAAAGCGAGTGGCATCCTGTGCGTGAACACGCTGGGAGCGGCGCAGGAGCATCTATCGCCGGTGTTCGCCAGCCAGACCGGCGCCACGCAAAGCGAGCGGTTCGCACAGGCCGAGTGGACGACGCTGGCAACTGGCGCACCAGTATTGGAAGGTGCGATCGTCTCGTTCGACTGCCGCATCACTCAATCGACTGAGGTCGGCACCCATACGGTATTCTTCTGCGAGGTCGAGGCTTTGCAGTCGAGCGTCGAGAGCGCCGGCCTGATCTATTTCGGCCGGGCATATCACCGCATCGTCGTCGACGCCTGATCAGTCGGGTGCGGCGCCCTTTTGGAAAGGGCGCCGCGTCAGCTCAGAGTTCCTTGTACTTACCATCTTTCCAGATATAGAAAACGTAGTCGGCGGCGGTGATGTCGCCTTTCTTGTCGAACGAGATCGGACCCAGAACGGTGTCCAGCTTCTGGCCGCTATGCATCACGTCGGCGACCTTCTTGCTGTCGAGCGTGTTGGCCTTCTTGGCGGCATCGGCCCACACCTGAAGCGCGGCATAAGTGTAGAGCGTGTACCCCTCGGGATCGTAGTTCGACAGCTTGAACTCGTCGACCACGGCCTTCGCGGTCGGGCGGTTGCGCGGATCGGCTGGGAAGGTCATCAGCGTGCCCTGCCCCGCATCGCCGGCAATCTGCCAGAACTCGTTGGTGACCAGGGCGTCGCCGCCGACCACCGTCTCGTTCATGCCCTGCTCCTTGGCCTGGCGCGCGATCAATCCGGTTTCGGTGTGGTAACCGCCGATGTAGACGACCTCGATGCCGGCCTGCTTCATGCGGCTGACGATCGCCGAGTAGTCGCGCTCGCCCGGCGTGTAGGCGGCGGTCATCGTCGGCTTGACGCCGTTGGCTTCCAGCGCCTTCTGGGTCTCGTCGGCCAGGCCTTTGCCATAGGCCGAGTTGTCGTTGAGAATGGCGATCTTCTTGCCCTTGAAGTGGTCCACCAGGTACTTGCCGGCAATCGCACCCTGCTGGTCGTCGCGGCCGCAGACGCGGAAGGTGTTCCAGGCGCCTTCGTCGGTGTATTTCGGGTTGGTGCTGGCCGGGCTGATCTGGAGAATGCCTTCCTCGGTGTAGACCTTGCTGGCCGGGATCGAGCTGCCGGAACAATAATGCCCGGCGACGACCGCCACCTTCTTGCTGGCCATCTGGTTGGCGACCGACACGGCCTGACGCGGATCGCAGGCATCGTCGCCCACGTCGAGCACGAGCTGCTGGCCCAGCACGCCGCCAGCCTTGTTGATGTCCGCGACGGCTTTCTCGGCGCCCGCCTTCATCTGCGCGCCGACGGCGGCATAGTTGCCGGTCATGGGGCCTACAGTTGCCACATGAATGTCGGCCTGGGCGGTGGCGCCGAGCGCGAGAATCGCGGCTCCGGCGAGCAAGGCGGTGCGTAACATCTGACGTCCTCCGGGTTTGGTGCGAAAGCCTAGACTGGATTGCAGCAGAGTGAAATCGACCATCAGAACGGCGATTGCCGCTCCCCGCGGTTGCGGGTTTCACACGCGGAATTTAGCTGTCGGCCGAACACAAAGGTTTTGCCGATGACTGCTCGTTCAACCGCCGGCATCGCGCTCGCCTTGTGCGGAGCGCTGCCGCTCATGGCAATGGCGCAGACCAATGCCGGGCCGGATCAAAGCGCTGTCTCGCCCGAAGCGGTCCCAGCAGCGCCGAGCCAGGTCCAGAGCCCAGTTGGCGCGCCGGTCGAGGCCGGAACGCCGGAAAACGAGAAGCTGCTCGGCTCGCTCGGCGGCGTACGCCCGGTGCTGGAGGCGCACGGGATCACCTTGAACCTGCTCGAGACCAGCGAGGTACTCGGCAACGCGACCGGCGGCCGGGCGATCGGGCTGATCTACGAGGGCGCAACCAACCTCAGCGTTGACGTCGACATGGAAAAGGCGATCGGCCTTTCCGGTGGCACGATGCGGATCAGCGCGTTGCAGATCCATGGCCGCGGCCTGTCGACCAACTACGTCAGCAACCTCAACGTCGTCAGCAGCGCCGAGGCTACGCGCGCGACCCGGCTTTACGAGATCTGGTACCAGCAGACCTTCTTCGGCGGCGCTGCGGACATCCGGGTCGGCCAGCAGAGCGCTGATCTGGAATTCGCGATCAGCTCCTATGGCGGGTTGTTCGTGAACGCGAGCTTCGGGTGGCCCACCTCGTTCGCCGTCAGCCTGCCCGGCGGCGGGCCGGCCTATCCACTCGG
The DNA here is from genome assembly GCA_050954595.1 of Janthinobacterium lividum. Taxonomy (GTDB): domain Bacteria; phylum Pseudomonadota; class Alphaproteobacteria; order Acetobacterales; family Acetobacteraceae; genus JAVVHH01. The sequence goes on from JBPBQE010000506.1 coordinate 7,361, forward strand.
AGTGCTCGGCGCTCGGCTGCGCGTCCGTCCGCGCGACGACACCACCGTGTTGCTCGCCGTGTTCAACGGCAGCCCGGCCCCACCCGGCTTCAACGACCCGCAGCTCCGCAACGCGCACGGCACCTCGTTCCGCCTCGACGACGGCGTCTTCGCGCTCGGTGAGGTGCAATACGCGATCAATGGCGGCGATGCCGCGACCGGGCTGCCCGGCACGTACAAGCTCGGCGGCTGGTATCACTCGCGCGCCTTTACCAACCAGTTCTTCGTCCAGACCGTCGGCTCGGCAAACGCGGTGGCGACGTTCGACAATCCCAATGACGATTGGAGCCTGTATGGCGTGGCCGACCAGCTCGTCTGGAAGGTGCCGGGCTCTAAGGACGGGGGCGTCGGTGTGTTCGCGCGGGTGGCCGGCGCGCCGGGCGAGCGCAACCAGGTCAACGTGTTCGCCAATGCCGGGGCGACCTACAAGGGCGTGTTCGGCCGCGAGAACGACACGGTTGGCCTCGGGCTTGCCTGGGCACGGATCAGCGACACCTCGCGCGCCAACGATGCCGCCGCGGCGGCGGCCTCGCCCGGGATTTTCATGCCGATAAGGTCGAGTGAACTGGCGCTGGAACTAACGTATCAGGCGCAGGTCACACCCTGGATGGTCATCCAACCGGTCGCGCAATACATCTTCAACCCGGGCGGCGGCATCGTGAACCCGGACCGGCCGACCCGGCGGATCGGCGATGCCGCGGTGTTCGGCGCCCGGACCACCATCACGTTCTAATCCGTCAGCCGTGCGCACCCTCGAGGTACGCCGCGCGGATTTCAGGACGGGCCAGCAACTCGGCACCGGGCCCGGCCATGGTGACGGCGCCGTTGACCAGCACGTAGCCGCGATGTGCCAAGCGGAGGGCCTGGAACGCATTTTGCTCGACAAGCAGAACGGTCAACCCGGTCTCGGCGTTGAGCTGGCGGATGGCGCCGAAGATCTGCCGCACGACGAGCGGCGCCAGGCCGAGGCTGGGCTCGTCGAGCATCAGCAGGCGTGGTTGGGTCATCAGCGCGCGGCCGATGGCCAGCATTTGCTGCTCGCCGCCCGACAGCGTGCCGCCACGCTGGGTCAGACGCTCCTTGAGGCGCGGAAACAGGGTGAAGACCAATTCGCGGGTTTTCTCGTAGTTGCGCATGCGCACCATCTCGGCCCCCATCAGCAGGTTCTCATGCACTGACATGCGGCCGAAGATGCGGCGACCCTCGGGCGCCTGGGCGAGGCCGAGATGCATGATCTGGTGCGTCGGCATGGCCGTGATGTCGGTGCCGTCGAACGTGATCCGGCCGGAGCGGGCCTGGGGCTTGCCGCAGATGGTCATCATCAGCGTGCTCTTACCGGCGCCGTTGGCACCGATCATGGTGACGATTTCGCCGGGGTTTATCTCCAGGTCCACGCCCTTGAGCGCCTGGATCGCGCCATAGAACGCCGTGACGCCGGTGAGCGACAACAGCGCGGTCATGCCGCGACCTCATCGTCGTCGCCTTCGCCGAGATAGGCGGCGATCACTTTCGGGTCTTCCCGAATGGCGCTCGGCGGGCCATCGGCTATGCGCTCGCCGTGATCAAGCACGACGATATGGTCGGAGATACGCATGACCAGGCCCATGTCGTGCTCGATCAGCAGAACGGAGCAGCCATCGGCCTGGATGCTCTTCAGCAGCGCGGAAAGCTCGTCGGTCTCGCGCGGGTTGAGCCCGGCGGCGGGCTCGTCGAGGCAGAGCAGCACCGGGTCGGTGCACATGGCGCGAGCGATCTCGAGGCGGCGCTGGTCGCCGTAGGGCAGCGCGCCGGCCGGGTCGTCGGCACGGCGGAGTAGGTCGATGCGGTCGAGCCAAGCGCGGGCGCGGACGATCGCGGCTTCCTGCGCACGATCGTGCCCGCCAATGCCGAACACCGACAGCAGCCCGGCGCCGACATTCGGCATCAGCTGATTGTGCTGCGCCACCAGCAGGTTTTCGAGCACCGTCATGCCGGCGAACAGGCGAATGTTCTGGAACGTGCGGGCGACGCGGGCGCGGCGGGCGATGCGGTGGCCGGGGAGGGTCTGTAGCGCGAACGTCTGGCCGTCGGCGTGGCTCAGCATGATCGCGCCGCTGCTGGGGCGGTAGAAGCCGGTGATGCAATTGAACACGGTGGTCTTGCCGGCACCGTTGGGGCCGATGACGGAGGTAATGTCGCCGCGGCGGGCGGAAAACGACAGGTCACGCACGGCAAGCAAGCCGCCGAAGCGCATCGTGAGATGCTCGATGGAGAGCAGCGACATCTCAGCCACGACCTTCGGCGACAAGTTCGGCGGAGATCTCGCGCTTGGCGCCGAGGGCGACGCTCGGCGTGCGGCCGGAGACCAGGCCGCGCGGGCGCAGCACCATCATCAACACCAGCGCCAGGCCGAAGATCAGCATGCGGTAATCCTGCAGGTCTCGGAACAGCTCGACCCCGCCGATCATCACGACCGCGGCGAGCGCGGTGCCCAACTGGCTGCCCATGCCGCCGAGCACGACGATGGCGAGCACGATGGCACTTTCGATGAAGGTGAAGCTCTCCGGGCTGATAAAGGCGGCGCGGGTGGCGAAGAACGCGCCAGCCAGGCCGCCGAAGGTGGCGCCGATAGCGAATGCGGTGAGCTTGGTAACGGTGACGTTGATGCCCAGCGAGCGGCAGGCGATCTCGTCCTCCCGCAACGCCTCCCAGGCGCGGCCGAGGGCGACCTTGCGCAGCCGCAATGCGACCCAGTTGGTCAGCAACGCCAAGGCGAGGATGACGTAGTAGAGATAGGTGATGCGCTGGTTCGGGCTGTAGTCCCAGCCGGTGAAGCCGGTGAAGGTGCCGGGACCGCCGGCGGCCGAGAAGGTCAGCCCGAAGAAAGTCGGCCGCGGGATGCCGCTGATGCCGTTGGGGCCGCCGGTGAGGCTGACCCAGTTGAGCAGCACGACCCGGATGATCTCGCCGAATGCCAGCGTCACGATGGCCAGGTAGTCGCCGCGCAGACGCAGCACGGGAAAGCCCAGCAACACGCCCCACAGCCCGGCCAGCAACCCGGCCAGCGGCAGGCATGTCCAGAAACCGAGGCCAAAGGTGGTGGACAGGATGGCATAGGAATACGCACCGACGGCGTAGAAGGCGACGTATCCGAGATCGAGCAGGCCGGCGAGGCCGACCACGATGTTGAGGCCCCAGCCGAGCATGACGTAGGTGAGGATCAGCGTGCCGAGATCGACGCCGTAGCGGCCGGATACCGCCGGCAGCAGCACGGCGACGACGAGCAG
>JBPBQE010000551.1:0-10649 GCA_050954595.1 Janthinobacterium lividum
TGAAGAATGACGGCCTGCTTGTTAACTGAAAGATCCCGAGGCTGTTCGCCGGCAAGCATTCCTCGCAACGCCTCGAGGTCTCGAGCCCACTCCATGACATCTTCACTTACGATCTCGGCCATTTTTCTGCCCTCCTGAAGCTCCATCGAGCCAACAATAAGCCGGCACAGGTTAACAACTCATTAATGATTTCGGCGGATCGCTTGGTCCTCAGGTCGCCGGCGAAGCAAGCAGAAGGCTGGAGCGCCCCTGGGGCGACTAAGCCGCTTGGGAGAGTTCTTGGGCGGCGACTGCCTGATAGAAGTGCGGATGCGACGTGCGGCCACCTGCAACAGCTTGCTCGATCTGTGCCCAGCAAGGCTGGCGCTGTCCGTATGCCTCAACCACCGGGCCAACTGCATTAAACTGAAGGCCGGTTGCAGCCAACAACCGGATCAGGCTTGGCTCCATCAGCGCGCACCAATGCGTCAATCCCATTGCCTGACTGGCTTGCAGGATGCCACGAAGGAGCAGGAGCCGCATTGCCGGGCCAGACGAGGCATCGGCTCCGCGCGCTTGCTTGGAGATGGCAAAGCGAGAAATCTCGCCAACGCTCTGCATCGGCAAGCTGCCGAACAGCGCCGGGCTGCAATATGCGTGCATCGGTAGCGCAATCCCATCTTGCGTCATTCGGGTGCGAACGATGCGCGCCGTGGCTACCACTTCACGATCGGAGTTGCGGCGAACGACAATGTGCAGAGCGGTCTGGTCAAACGTGTCTTGATCGAGACTGGCGCTCGGCACGGTGTCGAACACCTTCCGCTCAAGACAGAAAACCCGATGACGTAACTCCTGCGCTTCCCTGATGGCGTCGGCAGTCTCAGCAACCTCAACGGTCATTCCGGTTTGCAAGATTTGCGAGAAGACGTCTGTTCCAATGGCCACTTGCGCCCCCTGATCACGATTCCGTGATTGAAATATGGACGGCAAAGGTTAAGTAGTGGTTAAAAATTGCAACGACTTTACTAATTTTGAGACGAATTTTCACAGGTGTTTGTCGCTCAGTAACGCGCAAGCTGTTAACGAATGTCGCTCTCGCCATCACCGCAGCAATTTCCGGCGTGAGTGACTTTCCAGTGAGTCCGACGGTGATCATCGTCGGATGAGGGGGTGGGCGCAGACTTCGTGCAAAACCCACTTTCTGCCCACCACTCAACGGACAGCCCATTGCGAAAGTAAGGCTTCACCGGCTGGCCACCGGGCTGGTGCCAGTAGGCACAAGCCTGACAGGCAACGAGAGCCGGACCAGTGCCATCCGTTATTGCGGCACCCTCTCCGCAGCGATCGTTAGCATGCACCTTCGGCCAGAAAACCAATTCAAACTCATCGCGCCCCGGCGCAGGTGCGCGGCGATGACAGCATGTCTCAGGACCAGACAAGAACACGCATGCGGAGCAGTTGTTCGGCAGAGGGTGATCAGCCACGGTTTCGGTGCCGCTGAGCGGGTAGCGGGGAACCAACCGGCGAACAGACCGGCGCCTCCGTGATCCCAAGCTGGCTTATGCTCCCGCCGCCGATCAGGCAGCGATAGGAGCCTTTAGGCGTATCGGCGACGTAGTAGGTGTTCATGGGACCATCGCCACGACGGCCGGAAATGGTGACGGCTGATGCCGGCTGGTTCAACGCAAGCGCCGTGCTGTCTCTGATGCGGCTATCAGACAGCATCGTGTCGGCACAGCCGGTAAGAACAAGAACGCCGGCAAGGACAAGAATTGGCTTCATGATTGTTTCTCCAATGGTCATTCAGCAGCTTGGCGAAAGCGGTCAACTGCAATGCGGGCCTTCAGGTCGGCGCGGCGGAAGTAGATCGCCCGTCCGCATCGCAACGGCGCGGCACCACGCCGGAAGATAATGGCCTCGTCAGCCCGCATGCCCGTACGGACTTCATCGGTCTTGATCAGCTCGCGCGCCTGTTCCGAAACGCCTTCGTTCCGACCTGTGTTCTTGGAGCTCGATCCGGCGGCGCCGCTTTGCGAACTGGACGAAGTGCCCTGCGACCGGGCGAGCACGGTATAGCGACCGGCAGTCTTCGACACCTCTTCGGCCGTCTCATTATCGTCCACCACGGCGAACATGCGCCACGAGCACGAGTTGAACCACGAGCGCTTACCGCCTTGCTGCCAGGTGTCGATCAGCTGGCCTAAGCTTTGCCACATGAGCACGAGCGTGATCCCGTACTTGCGGCCGGCGTCGCGCGCGTCCTCGAGCACCTTGAGCCGGCCGAGGAAATTGACCTCATCGAGCAGGAATAGCACCCGGCCGGTGATCTTGCCTTCGGCGCGATAAACGGCACTCAGCAACGAGCCGATCACGACCCGCGCGACTTCCGGCGTGGCGCGCATGGCATCCATGGGGATCTGCACGAAAACGGTCAGCTTGCCGCTCGCCAGGTCGGCCGACCGCATCGAGCCACCGGAGAGCATGTCGGCATAGGCGGCGATCGACAGCCATTGCGTGTCGGCGTTGGCATTGGAGTAGATGCCCGAGAAGGTCTCGGTGAACACGTCGACCAGCGACCCGGCTAGGTCGCGCGCGAGGGGACTTTGCGAGTTGATCTGAATGTCAGCCAGCAACCCTTTCATCCGCTTTTCGGGGGTGCGAACGCGCTTGCGGAACTCGCGCAGCGTTTTCTGTTCGGCCGACGCGTCGGTCCACAGCAGATCAGCCAGCAGGCACGTCAGCAGCTCTTGCCGCGCACCTTGAAGATCGAATTCTGGTCCTGCCCAGTCGGTGTCTCACCCGCAACCCGATCGATGATCGCTTGCACCTGCGTTTCCGCCAGCGGGTCCGCCGGGTCGATCCAGTCCAGCACGTTGAAACCGTCGAGGCCCGGCCCGATCATCGCAACCTTGTGGCCCATCGCCTCGCGCATGACGGCAGTCATCGGCCCGACCTGGCCGGAGGGATCGAGCACCACGGCCGAGCCCGTCCAGCAGGCCAACGTCGGGACAGTGACGGCGGTTGTCTTGTAGCCGCCGCTGCCGGCGAACACGGCCCCATGCGTCGCGTCCGACGTGCAAGGATCGATCAGCAGCGGGGCAGATCCCCCTTTTCCCCAGGTCAACGGTTCGTCAGGGTCAAAACGACCCTGCGCCGTCTTATCCTGATCGACGCGGTATGCTTCGCCCACTACCACGCCGCCATAGGCCGGATGCGGCCCAGGAAACAGCCGTTGCGCCTCCTGAATGCCCATCCAGTCCGCACTACCATGCGCATCCGAGAAGGCCCGCCGCGGCGCTGGCACATTCTCACCTGATCGCGCCAATCGCAGCCGCCGGCTTTCCGGCCAGCACAGGATGGTGAAGGCTGGCAGCATGGTAAGCACGCCCGCGCCGGCTGCACAGAGCGGCAGCCACCACGCCACCACAGCGGATGCGCCATGGTCCCGCCAATAGAGGTAAGCCGCGATCGGCAGCACTTGCAGCTTCGTGCCGGGTAGGGTTCCCAGCGCGTAGCAGAGGGCAACAGACGTCGCCGGCAGCCACAGCACCGCGCCGACAAAGAAGGCCGCGCCGGCCCAGGCAAAGCGCCCCTTCATCGGCGCAGAAGCCAGCGCAGAAACAGCAGCGGCCCGAAAATGATCAGCAGAGGGAACGCGACGCCGCCGGCATCGCCCCGGCTGGCCAGTGCCACGATCAGCAGGCCGAACACGACAGGAAAGCCAGGAATGCGCGGCCTATTCCGCAGCGAGCGCAACAACATCATGCCGCGGGGCGTCAGGGGAGGCGGGTTGTGCATTTGGCTCATACAGCACCTGTTCAATGAAGCGTCGGTTTCCGTCGCGCGCGCAATGAACCACCACGTTGATAGTCCGCTGCAGCGACACCATCACGTCAGCATCGTTCAAATGCCGGCCGGAGGGGTGTTTCTTGATCAGCCCGCAGATCCGTCCGCGCGCCTGCTCGGCATTGTCGGCGTGAACCGTCGTCATGCCCCAATGGCCGCTCTCCAGCGCGCTCAGGTAGGCATAAGCGGCTTCGTCGCGCAGTTCTTGGTTCAGCAGCCCATCCATCCCCATGCGCAACGCCGCCTCGACCAGCGCTTCTGGCGTGACGTTGGCGACCGACTGTCCGCCCTTGGAGTAGAACAGGCTCACCACGTTTTCATGCGGCAGCCCGATCAGCTCCGGCATGTCCTCGATCGTCACCAGTCGCCACCCCTTTGGAATAGCGTGCGTGAAGGCGCGGAGATTGTGGGTTTTCCCGCTGCCCACCGTGCCGGAGAACACGATATTGAGTCGGGATGCCACGGCCAGGGTCAGAAAGGCTTGCCACTCGCCAGCCCGGTAGAGTTCAAGCAACTGGTCCTGATTGACGGACTTCCCCCGCCCACGGCCGACCGCGCTGGCAAATACGCCGCTTTTCGCCAACTGATCGGGCGTCCAGCTTTCCGCTTTGGGCTGCCGGATGGAGAAGGCGAACTGTCCGCCCGCGACGGCCGGCGGCCGAACGATCTGCACGCGATGCCCATCAGGAAACCGCGTCGAGACGATCGGCACGTCTTCGGCGATATCCTGCCGGGTCAGAGCAGCCGCATTGATCGCCACGTCTTCAAGTTCGCCGAACGAGTAGGGCAGCGCCACCCGCTCCATCCCCCGGCCGCGGTCCACGAAGGCGACGCCCGGCGCATTGATATGCAGGTCCGTCATCGCCGGGTCGGCAAGGTATTCCTGCATTGGGCGCAGGAGCCATCTCAGGTTCACATCGGCCGCTTGTGCCATATCCATGCGTCAGGCCCTCACCGTGCTTGCGCCAGGACCGGCGCAGCTTGTTGGAAGAAGGCACCCGCAGGCCAGACGAGCGCCGGCCCGCACAGCAGCAGGAAGGCCAGCGCCAGGGCTGCAGCCACCGCGCTGCACCACCGGCACGGCAGGTTGCTCGCGCCGCTCACCGGTAGCTCACCGGGCGGTTCTCATAGAACTTGTACAGGTCGATGTAGTGGTTGACGTAGACCGTCAGGGCTTGCCCTGGTCCGCGGTATAGCGTCGGCGGAATGTTCAAATCGCGGCCGAATGCCATCTGTCCGAGCGAGCTGGCCGTGCCGCCAACGCCGCCCAGGTTGAAGTTGGTATTTCCGCGGCCGCTCTGCGCCGCCGCCGTGATCGCGCTGCCGCCGATGTCGACGGCCGAGAGCAACAGTGCCGTCTTGATGCGCTTCCACAGGTGATCGTTGACGTCGCCGGGAACGCCGCTCTGCCCCATCTCGTCGGCCGCCGGGCTGTCCAGCGGAATGGCGAGCAGATCGGGGCGGGGCGTCAGGGCATCCGTCCAGACAAGGAACAGACGCTCCTCGCCTGTGCTGAGGCCGCGTTCGATCGTGCCGTTCACCTGCGTTCCACGCGGCAGCAGGATGGTGGTGCCGTCCATGCTCCAAACGTCCTGGCCGACCGTGCATTGAACCGGACCCGGCAACGCGCTGCTGATCGGCGAGGCCGGCGTGCAGGGGAAGATGGTGCCTTTCTTGATCGTGTATTGAACATGGAAGTGTGGCGGCGACGGCGCCGTGTCGGCGAAGCGCGTCGTCTGCATGCGCTGCGCATATTCACTGTTCGGACGTGGTGCCGTCACGTCAGGATCGGGCCGAGCAGCTGCGCTTGCCGCGGTTGCCCTTGCCGTAGCCTGCTGCGCCGCTTGCTGCATAGCGGCGGTATCCTCCCAAAAGCCGAGGGTATGCACGACGGCAGGCGGCGGAACCGCTAGAACCTCATCCTTCGCGGCGGGCGGCGGCACAAAGGCGGCTGCCTTTGCCTCTTCGCGCGGCGGATCAGCAACCGGCCGATGATCCGGCATTGTTCGCCCAAGATCCCAGCCTTGGCCGGCGCTAGATTGCGCCGGTTCGGCCGCTTGCCGAGGCCATACAACCCAGGCAGCGCCGGCCATGACGATCGCACAGCATCCCAGCGCCCCAACGGCCCGCGTCGTGCCAGATAGGTGCGTCCGGCCCCGCGCGACCGGCGACGGCCCACCTGTTACCTGCCCGCTCATGACGCTACCTCGCCAACATTCGATTGCCGAACACCGCCAAACCACCTGCAACGCCAGTATCTTTCTAGGTGCCACAGCATTCGAGAGCAGTCAGAACCTGACTTACCGCCCATAACGGCTACGGCACCACGCATTAACAGACGGCCAATTCGATTTCGTATCGTGTTACAGGATGGTTCTGGAAGATGGACTTGGAGTTTGACTGTAGGCCCATTTCCTACCCCAATCGCGTGAGACACCAATTCCATATGCTCGGCAAAATCTGCCAACTCGTCCCAGGTAAACATGCCACATAAAACGGCGCTCTCTTCGCCGGCCGACCAATAAAACCCATCAGTCTCTATGCTGCCGTCAGACAAGAAGTTGTCTGGATAAAGAGCGCCCGCAGCATTCTCGTTGTAGCCCGTTACTTCTCGGACCCATGCAAGACGATCGCTCATGGTGCGCGCACCTGGCGCACGACATCAGGCGACACCGTGCCAGTCCCGCCACCAGGCTGCACGCCAACCGGGTCGAAAGCATTGTCTCGCAGAGCGCAGACTTTCCCACCCCGGCGCAACCGCATCTCGCGCTGTACGGTCGGCAGCACGACTTGCAGGCCCGTCGCCGTGGTATCGTTGATCGTGGTCGCGACGGCTTCCTTGCCATCCTGATTGATCGTGTAGATTTCCGGCAGCACCGCATGGGGCGCAAACACCAGCGTCGTGCGGCTGCCGTCGTCATAGACATAGACCGGAGCCAGCAACGGGCAGCCCTCCGGGTCGCGCTTGGAATAGTCGTAGTTCCGGGACGCCGTGTACTGCACCTGCTCGAGCCGGACCTTTGTTGCCCGTTCGGCCGCAACCGATCGCGCCGCTTCCCGCCGCGCCGCTGCAGCCGCGATTTGCTCCGGCGACGGTTGCACCTTGTACGCAAACTGCACGGTCATGTACGCCGCCTTGTCCGCCAGGTCGGCGACGTTGCCTTCCCGTGTGTGCAGCTCGAACGAGTAATGACGCTCTTGGCCGTCCGCAGCGACCGTCCGCACGAACAGCACCGACGTTTCCATTTGATGCAGGGGCAGCAGGATAAGGACGTTGCCCGAGGGCCGCGCCAGCCAGTCTTTCGCTTGCTTGGGATCGGTCATGACCAAGGCTCCGGCGATCGTAACCGGCTTCTCGCCAGCCTCAAGGATCACCTGCAGCGGCGAAAGGCCCGTGCTGGTCAGCCGCACCACCTGTTGCGCGTCATAGGGCGTGCTGCGCATCCGAGAGTCTTTTGACCCAGGCACCGGGTCAGTGACAGCCAGCGCAGGCAGCGGCGCCAGCACGACGGCAGAGAGAAGCAGAGCTTTCCAGTTCATCGCGTGGCGTCCGGATCAGGCGTTGATGAGTAGTGCGTGAAAGCAATCCCCATGGGGTCATAGGTCTGCTGGATTTCGGCCGGGATGCGATCTTCGGCCGGCATCCACGTCATGCGCGCCGTCTTCCGCACGGTGCGAGGCGGCTGGTTTGGAGCCGTGATCTTGACCAAGAACACCGCATCGACCGCGTTGGGCGAGGCCGGGTCGGCATGCACCTGAATAGCCGTCACATCAGCGGTGCTAGCGCCGGCACCCTCACCGTAAGTCACGGCCGGATTCTCGACGTTGCGCCGATCCAGCATGAGCGCCTGATAGCGATCCCGTTCGGCCGGAGCACTCATGGCCGACACCAGCCGATAATTGGCGTTGACGCCTTCCCACGAGTAATTCTCGCGCCCTTGCACGTATTTGATGACCGTATGCTTGAAGAGCATGTCGCGGCGGCTGCGGGGCAGATCGTCCCGCACGACCGGCGCGTCATAGGTGCCATCGTCGTGCAACACCGCCATGTAATAGCGATCCTGCGGCACTGGACGAGTCCACATGACGCCCAGGCAGGCCCCGGCTACCACCGTCATCATCCCGGCGACGACCCAGCCACCGCCCACATTGAGAGCCCGGCGCACCCGGCGCTCGCGGTCAAAGCTCCGAGCTGCTGCGACGGCGCTGGTGATGTCGCGCAAGGCATCGTTACGGAGCACCAGGCCGGGCGGGGGAACGTCGTCGCTCTTCGGCTGCACCACCGAAGCGGCTGCCTTGTCGCTTGTGGGGCGGTCCGTAACGGCGAGATCGTCGCTCATCGTGTCGCCACCTTGTCGCTAGGAGCAGTTGCCGGCGCTGCCGGCGCGGACGGGATCACCGCGGGTCGCGCCGGGCGGATCCAACGGCGACGCCAAACTGCTTGCCGCACCACCGGCCGAGGCGGCACCGCTTGAGCTGTCAGGCTGACCGGGTTGGCCGGCACCCACTCGCCGGTTGGCTCCGGCACTTTGGAGTATTCACCCGCACAGCCAGTAAGGCCGGCGAGCACGACGAGGGCGAGAGCGTGTCGCATGTTATCTCCGGGTCGACTGTGAGATTGAAGGAGGCGGGGGAGGCGGCAGAGCGGCAGGACCACCACCATCACCGCCGGAAATTTCGCGCGGGGCGACTGAGAGATTGAGCGGAGCGCCACCACCGCCGCTGCCGAAGCCAAAGCCACCGCCCTGATCACCGCCACCGCCACCACCGATGCCGCGCATGAGAGCCATGGTCAGCAATGACGTGCCGGCGTTGCCAGCGATGCCGCCGCCGATCGAGTAGGCGATTGCCGGCAGGTTCCACATCGCGAACGCTCCCGCCAGGAACCACACACACAGCGCCGCCAAGCCTTGCAGCGCTTCCGAGAACAGCGCGTTGGCACCGCCAATCGAACTGAGGATCTGCGTTGTCACCTGCGCCATCAGCCACTGATCGCCCAGCAGCAGGATTTGCAGGATGATCAGGCCCATCGCCTGCAGCAGTATGAGCGAGATGACTTTGCCGACCGCGCGTTCAAAGATGGGTCGCGTCGCCTGGAACATCGCACAGCCAATAATGACCGGCGCCATGCACACCAGCACAGCCAGCACCATGCGAGCACTGACATAGACCAGCGCCATGATGCAGAGGCCCAGGCCGCAGATCAGCGCCGTCAGGAAACCCGACAGGCCCGCGATGATGCCGGTGACGCTAAGCCCGGCCTGGACCCAGGACGTGCCGACCACGACCCACACCTGATTCCAGATGCCGTCAAAGATCGCAGCCGTGGCATTGACCGTTGTGGCCGTCGTGCCAGTGCTCGAGCCGATCGCCGCCACCAACGCATTCGGCAGGCCGACAAAGAAGATCGCGCGCACCCACTGGTTGAACGCCGGAAGGTTGGTTGAAAGCCAGATCACCACCCCGACGCGGATCAGCTGCATCCAGAAACCTTGCAGCGGCTCCGGATCGCCGTTGGCCAGCTTGAGCCCTTGCACGCCGTAATAGACAACGGCAGCCATCACGATCGGCCCGGCCATGTTGGTTGTCATGACCGAAATCAGGCTATCGACGCTGCCGGCTAGGGCAGCGTCCATACGGACCACGAATGTGCCGATCGGGCTTAGAACCATCTTAGCTGAACCCGATCCTGCCGTTGCTCAGAAGGCTGGGTCGGCATAGCCCGTCAAAAGGCCGCACGCGGCTTTTCTCAATCCATCCTGCCTTGCCGTTCAGCTGCAGAACCTCAACGAACCCGGCTACTTCATGCGCGGGACTCTTGAGCAGCAGAACGGACGCGGCCAGCGTGCCAACCGGAGCGTCTGGCGACGGTGATACCCGGAGGGGAACGGAGAAGTGGAAGTCTTCCGCCTCCTTCGCGCTCATTGCGAGTTTGCCGCAGGCGTAACCCTCTATCGGACGAACGGGATAGACAGCTGCAGCGTTGACCTTCGCCGACAGTAAGTAGCTGGCGATGAGGATCGCGGCGCCCATTGCGTTTTTCATGCTTAGGTTGCTCCACCGATGAGAACGGATTGGGACGAGGCATTGCCGATTTTGCTGGTGACGGACTGACGCCACTGTCCGACTGTGGTGCTGGAAGAAAGGCCATTGGCTGCCATGGTGGCTGACGACAGGTTCACGGTTTGCGACATCAGGGCCGCATCGGACGCGCTGGCTACGGCAGCACCTGCAGTCGGCCCGAACTAGTAATAGCCCCTCACGTCCAGCACGCTCGGGTCAGTGATCCCGCGCGCCTGTAGGCTTTGCGCACCTTGCAGCAAGTATTGGGATGCTGCGATCGACTGACTGGCCGGATCGTTCTTGCTGCCGATCTGTGACGCCAGATCCGGGTTGCTCGCCTTCACCGCCGCCACCGTCTCGGCATAAGTGCCGTTCGACATTTGGAAAGCGCCGCTAATCGTTCCGGTGCCGCCGACGTTCGCGCTGCAGTTACTTTCGAGCACGCACGTTGCCGCCAGCGCCGAGGGGTTGACACCCAGCGTCGTCGCACGGTCGGCAGCGGTTTGCCCCCAGGGTTGTGCCATCATCGTATCCAGCGCCGTGCTGCCGCCGGCTGCGGTCACGGTTGCTCCGCTTCCACCACCCCCGCCGCCGTTCGCCGGCAGCGTCTCGGTTGGAGCCGGGCCAGAAGCACACGTCACGCGAGACGAGGACGTGTTCACCAGCACCACCATGCCGGAATTGGCAGCATCAGCCGCCGCTTGAGCTTCCTGCACGAAGCTTTCTGCCGAACACCGCCACGCCTGCTCTTCGCGCGCCTT